>CAZBRH010000086.1:0-11573 GCA_964494245.1 uncultured Planctomycetota bacterium
AGTATGGCATTGCGGCGCAAGATGTCGAGCGTGTCCTGCTCGCAGGGGCGTTCGGCAACTTCATCCGCGCGAGCAGCGCCATGCGCATCGGGCTTCTGCCTGCGGAGCTCCGCGACCGTGTCGAGTTCATCGGGAACGCCGCGGGAACGGGAGCGAAGATGGTTCTTGCCGGGCGGGCGTGCCGCGAGGCGGCGGAGCGCATCGCAAAAAGCACAGAATACATCGAACTGGCGGGACGGGCGGACTTTCAGGCGGAGTTCGCCGAGGCGATGATGTTCCCCGAGCCGGAAGCCCTGCGATGAGCGACTATGGCGACGTCCCACGCGTCCGGTTCGGCGGGATGCTCACGCCAACGGTCAAGGCGCTCATCCTCGCCAACGTCGCCGTGTTTGTCGCTCAGTTTCTTGTCTTCGTGTCGTCTGCCGGGTCCCCGCCTGCGTCTGGGCCGACGTGGTTCGAGGAGCTTTTCGCGCTGCGGCCGGCGCTCGCAATCGAGGAACTTCGAATTTGGCAATTCCTGACGCACGCATTCTTGCACGACGTCTCGAATCCGCTGCACATTCTTTTCAACCTGCTGATGCTCTGGATGTTCGGCGGCGAGGTCGAAGCAACGCTGGGCCGGCGGCGGTTCTTGCGCCTTTATCTGGGCGCCGCGCTTGCCGGCGGCATCTGCATGATCCCCTGGTATGATACGACCATCCTCGGGGCTTCCGGCGCGGTCTTCGGTGTCATGGCGATGTATGCCCGGCTATATCCCTACCGGCGGCTGCTGGTCTGGGGCATCCTGCCTGTTCAGGCAAGGACGCTGATGTTTGTGCTGGTTGGTGTCGATCTGTTGCTTGCGATTCAGGGGAGCGCGACGGGGACGGCGCACTTGGCGCACGTTGGCGGGTTCGCTGTCGGCTGGTTTTTTCTGCGTCTGGAACAGGCAGGCAGCGGGTTCCGAGTCCGCCGCGAGGCCATTCGGGCGCAACGCCGCATGCGAAAGGATGCCGAAACCTCTGCAAGAATCGACGAGCTTCTGGCGAAAGTTGGCCGCGAGGGGCTGCAAAGCCTGAGCGAGCGGGAGCGAGAGTTCCTTCGCCGTGAGAGCAAACGATACCGGCGCTAGTCCACCTTGCTAGCCGAAGCAGCGCCGTCAGCTTCCGCTCGTCACGGTGGTCTCAATGGTGAACTCGGGTTGGGCGGCGATGGACTGCTTCACGCTGCATTGGCTGGCGACTTGCACGACCGCGCGGCGGTATTCTTCCGGGAAGTCGGCAGGCACGCGAATCTCGATCCGCACCTTGGATAACAAGTGCCCCGACTCGCCCACGTCGTTGTGCTGGAGAATTTGGACGCGGTCCATTGGGATTCCCCGTTTTTCGCAGAAACTTAGAACGAAGTAGCCCGCGCACGTCCCGATGGATGCGAGGAAAAGCTGGAACGGCGTCGGTGCCGAGCCAGTTCCCCCACGTTCCGGCGGCTGGTCGGTCGTGACGGTGTAGGAGCCGATTTGGGCGGACACCTTCTTCCCACCTGGGAACGAGACTTTTACGAGCGACGTGCCCACAGGTCTTATCTCCTTATGATGAGCTTGGAATCGTGTCTATTTCTTTGGCTGGAGCACGACGGGCAATCCCGCGCCGACGACGCTGATTTGTTGCGGGGAGCTCGTCGCAAGCAGGGGCTGGAGGTCGCGGTGCAGGTCGCGTGTCGGAATCGTAACGTGCATTTTGAGCAAGCCCTCTCGGGTAATCTCGATCTGTTCGATGGGAGCAAGCCGGCAAAGCCGCGCGATGTCGTCCTGTATATCCTGCCGCTTTGCCACAAATTCGGCAACTGTGGCGCCGGAACGAATGGTCAGCGAGGCGATTCGCGCCTGGAGGTTTTCGACGGCGTCGGCTCTTGCGTTCCGGCGGGCAAGCTCGATTTGGCCGGCGCTCAGCGTCCGCCCACGCAAGGCCCGGTATGGGCCAATGCGGAGGGCGGCCATCAATACGGTGCCGGGCACCGAGACCTTTACTCTGTAGGTGCGGCCGCGGAGGTCTTCCGCGACAAGCTGTGCGCCGACAATCGCCGCATTCAGCGGGCCACGAAGCTCCGGATGATTCGCAACAAAGTCTGCGACCGTGACGTCGCGGTCGAGGCCGAGTTTCATCGTGGTCTTGAAAAGCTCCGTGTAGGCGTTTGCGAGCGCCTCGCGCTTCGCCGCCAGCTTTGCTTCGTCCGAGATCTCCGCCGACCCGACGACGGCTTGGCCGTCGGCCTCAAGATTCTTTGTCGCCCACTCCTTCTCCTCGTTGGTAAGAGCGGCATCTTCGCCGATGGGTTCCCATGCGCCCGCCGCGACGGCCTTGTCCGCCACGCCGTCCGCCCAGAACGTCCGGGGCAGGTCTCGAATCCGCGACCGCAGCGCATAGGGGAGCGAACCCGACAGAAGTTCGACGGTCACACGGACAATGCCGTGTTCCTCGAAGCGGGGCTCGCCAACGACATACGACCCGCGTATTGCGGCCTCGACGTTGTCCCGAAGCCCATCGTCCGAGGCAAGGAGGTCGCCGACAGTGGCGCGGGCGGCGACCGGGATGGCATACAGTTGGCGCGAGAGGTTGAGGAACGCATCGCCGCGTGCGGCAGCAAGACCTAGTTCCTGGTCGCGGGCCAATGCTCCCGCAACCGCTTGCGGACAAACGACGACGAACACAATTTCCGCTATGATCAGCAAGCGCAAAGCGTTGTGTCTCATGTCCATTTGCCTCTAGCAGATCTTGCCGCCTAAGGAGTATACTACGGGACTGTTGCGGCGTGCGCAAGCAGATTTCAACAACGCAATGAACGAACGCTCTTGTTCTGGATGGTGTTCCATCGGCGGAGGACGTCAGGCCGCTCCTGCGTTCATTCGATGTTCTTGGCTTGGCGGGCGCCGCTTGCGAGTGTAAACCCTTTGCTGAAAATGAAACGCGCGTGCCCTATGAGAGGAAAATCAGATGGCCGAACACATTGTGAAAGAACTCGCCGGCCGCGCGGTAACGCACGGCCCCAACTTCCACTTTTTTGGCTACTACGATAAGTTCCCATGGGACAGCACAGGGCGATACCTCCTCGCGCTGGAGGTCGATTTCATCAACCGCTCCCCGGGTCCGGACGATGTCGCCCGCATTTGCCGAATCGACCTGGAGCGGGACTGCCAGCTCGAGGTCCTCGCCGAGACCCGCGCGTGGAACTGGCAGCAGGGCTCGATGCTCTACTGGCTTCCCTCCGCGCCCGACCGCTTGGTGCTTTTCAACGATCGAGAAGGCGACCATTTCGTTGCCCGCATTCTCGACCTCGCAACCGGCAAAATGCGGACGCTCCCGCGCCCCGTCTATGCCGTCAGCCCCGATGGCACCTACGGCATTTCGGCGAACTTCGCTCGCATCCACGTCATGCGCCCGGGCTACGGCTACAACGGTCCCCCTGACCCATGGCAGGGCGTCCTCTGCCCCGACAACGACGGACTTTACCATATCGACCTTGCCACTGGCAAATACGAGTTGATTGCGACCTACGCCGAGGTCGCCGCAATCCGCCATCTCGACGAGATGGATGACCGCCCCCACTGGTTCAACCACATCCAGATCAACACCGACGGCTCCCGCATCGCCGTCATCCACCGCTACAAGGGCCGCGAAAGCGGCCACCGCTCCCGGCTCATCACGATGAACCCCGACGGCTCCGACAAGTTCTGCGTCGCCGACCATATGAAGTTCTCGCACTATGACTGGCGGGACCGGACGCATTTCCTCGCGTGGGCGCGGCACCCCGATGTCGATACGCACTACCTCCTCTTCACCGATCACGAGCGCGGTTGCCGGGTCATTGGCGCCGACGTCCTGACAGACGACGGCCATTGCAGTTTTTCTCCCGACCGGCGCTGGGTCCTCACCGACACATATCCCCGCGGCGAGGAATATCGGCGTGTGATCCTCTATCGCTGGCCGGACGGCCCGCGGATCGACATCGGGCGGTTCCATTCGCCGCCCGTGCCCGATGGCGAGTTCCGGTGCGACCTGCATCCGCGTTGGAACCGCGACGGCCGTCAAGTCTGCATCGACTCCGCCCATGTCGAAGGCCGCCAGATGCACCTGCTGGATGTGGCCGAAATCGTGGGCGATCCGGCTTATCGGTAGCTAGTCGAGTCGGCCCCCTTGTGAGCGAACGGGCGATCCCTCGAATTCCCCTGGCTTTCTCGGCTTCCCGCCGTCTGCTCACCGCCGGGCTATCAGCATGTCTTTGATCTTCATCAGCCGGCTGATGTTCGAGCGCTCGGCTTCGCTGATCTTCCGCTCGATGTCCCGCCGCTCCTCCTGAAGCTCCGGGATGAGGACATATTCGAGCGCGTTTGTCCGGCGGCGCGTTCGCTCCAACTCGTGGGCGAGAAGCAGCAACGCCTTTTCCATTTGCCCCAGCTCGAAGAGCATCTTCGGAAGCTCGCGGAGGGCTTCGAACGCGAGTTCGAGCTCGGGCGGCGTCTGCGTCACGCTGTAACGGAAGGCGCTCGGCGTCTGCGGCGGCTTCAACAGAGGGACGGGCACGCCCATCACGCGTCGGTGCTCGACCTCCAGCGGAGCGGTCGTCGCGTTTTGGCGGACGGCTTCAGCGACGGCCCCCTGCGGCGCGACGGCCGTTGCAAGGGTGAACCGTGCGAGGATGCGCGGCAGCGTTTCGTCGAACCGTTGCCGCAGGGACTTGTAGGCGCCGAGCCGGCCAGTCAACTCCTGAATCAGCCCCTCTAGCTTATCCTTGAGGAGCTTGTGGCCGCGTTGGGCCAGCACCAGCCGCTTCCGCAGCCGGAACAACTCCATCCGATTCGGACTGATCTTCTTCTTCATTCTTCGCCGCAAATGAACGCAGATCGCGCAGATAGAGGAGGACTGAAGGCGAGTCTCTTCACCTCGACGTCGTCGCTGAAATTCAGCAACAGGCCGACTTCGATTCCGGTTGCCTTCAGGTAATTGATCAGTTGCGCCTCAAAGGAGCGGTCTATCGTCCGAACCGCCTTTAGCTCCACAACCACTTTGCCTTCGACAATCAGGTCGGCGACGTAGTCTCCGACCAGTCTTCCTTTGTAGAACACTTGCACGGGCGCCTGCTGCCGCGCAGCGAGCCCTCGGGCCGTCAGTTCCGCGGTCAGCGCGTTCTCGTACACTTTCTCGGCGAACCCGACACCCAGCGTGTTCTGCACTTCGTAGGCCACGCCGATGATCTGGCGTGTGATTTCGGTGTGTCTGAAATCTGCGCGATCTGCGTTCATCTGCGGCTATACTCGGTTCCGGGCCTTGTGATACTTCTCAAGGGTTTCGGGCTTGCAACGCTTGAGTTCGGTGCGCGGCAGAATTCCGAGCAGGTCCCACCCGAGCGCGAGTGTTTCCTCGATGGATCGGTCTTCGTCTGGGCGTTGCGACACAAACCGCTGCTCAAACTCGTCGGAAAACCGGACGAACAGAAGGTCAACCTCGGAGAGCGATGACTCGCCGAGCACGATGGCGAGTTCCTTTGCGCTCTTGCCGCGCGCGTATGCAGCGTAAAGCTGGTTCATCAGCTCTGAATGGTCTTCGCGCGTCTTGCCCGCGCCGATGCCCTTGTCCTTGAGCCGCGAGAGCGACGGGAGCACGTTGACCGGCGGGTAAATGCCCTGGGCGTGGAGCGTCCGGTCGAGCAAGATTTGCCCTTCCGTAATGTAGCCGGTCAGGTCGGGGACAGGGTTCGTCTTGTCGTCGTCGGGCATCGTCAGGATGGGGATTTGGGTGATGGAGCCCTTCTTGCCGCGGATGCGGCCGGCGCGCTCGTAGATTTGCGAGAGGTCGGTATACATATAGCCGGGGTAGCCGCGGCGGCCGGGAACTTCTTTTCGTGCGGCAGAGATTTCACGGAGCGCGTCGCAGTAGTTCGTCATGTCGGTCAGGATGACGAGGACGTGCATTCCGAGTTCGAAGGCGAGGTATTCGGCGGCGGTGAGCGCGACGCGGGGGGCGGCGATCCGCTCAATCACCGGGTCGTCGGCCAGGTTGACAAAGAGCACCGCCCGTTCCATCGCGCCTGTCCGCTTGAAATCCTGTATGAAGTAGTCGGATTCCTCGAACGTGACGCCCATCGCACAGAAAACGACGGCAAACCCCTCGGAGGTTGTGAGCACCTTTGCCTGACGGGCGATCTGCGCTCCGAGCGTCGGATGCGGCAGGCCCGCGCCGCTGAAGAGCGGGAGCTTCTGCCCTCGGACGAGCGTGTTCATCAGGTCGATCGTCGAGATGCCCGTCTGGATAAACTCGTTGGGATAGTCGCGGGCGCAGGGGTTGATGGGACTGCCGTTGATGTCGACGCTCTTGGTCGGGATGACAGGCGGGCCACCGTCGATGGGCCGTCCCATGCCGTCGAACGTCCGACCCAGAATGTCGGGCGAAACGTCCATCCGCAGGCCGCGGCCGAGGAACCGCAGCTTGACGCGGCCGGGAGCGATCCCTCGCGTGCCCTCGAAGATCTGAACGAGCGCCGTATCGGTCGTCACTTCGAGCACGCGCGCGAGGCGCTTCTCGCCGCTCGCAAGAGCCACCTCCGCCAACTCGCCGAACGTCACGCCCTCGACATCCTCGACCAGCATCAGCGGCCCGACAATGTCACGAACTGACTTGTATTCCTTGAACAAATCCCTCTTCTCCTTGTCACTACGAAGAACACAAAGATTCATTCCATCTCATCGTTCTCTTCTCCATCATGTCCTTCGCGTCCTTCGTGGTGCGCATTCCCCCTCACGCTAGCATCCACTTGCTCATCGATTTCCCTCAGGATTGCGTCGAACTCTTCAATCCGGTCCTCCGGAATCAGCTTTGCTCGGGCGATGCGTTCCAATGCATCGAGCCGGATCAGTTCCTCGACATCCGCTCCTGCCTCCAGCGCGGCCTTGCACTTGCGATGATACCGCAGGATCACGTCAAGCATCCGGAACTGTTTTTCGAGCGACGTGTATGTGTCGGTCTCCATGAATGCGTTCTGGTGCAGGAAGTCCTCGCGGATCATCCGGGCGACCTGCATCGTGAGCCGGTCGGTGTCCGAAAGCGCATCCATGCCGACCAAACGGACGATTTCTTCGAGTTCGGCTTCACGTTGCAGCAGACTGGATGCCTCCGTGCGGTTTTTCTCCCATTCCGATCCGATGGTCTCGCTCACGTGTTGGTCGATTTCGCGGCGGTAGAGCGAATAACTCGTCAGCCAGTTGATGGCAGGAAAATGACGCTGGCTGGCAAGGCGGTCGTCGAGTCCCCAAAATACGCGCACGACGCGGAGAGTCGCTTGGACGACCGGCTCGGAGAGATCGCCGCCGGGGGGGCTGACAGCGCCAATCAAGCTGATGCTCCCCCGACGCTCGTCCGACCCGAGGCAGATGACATTGCCCGCCCGCTCGTAAAAGCTGGCGATGCGGCTGCCGAGGTATGCCGGATAGCCCTCTTCGCCCGGCATCTCCTCGAGTCGTCCGGAGATTTCGCGGATCGCTTCCGCCCAGCGGCTGGTCGAGTCGGCCATCATCGCCACGTCGTAGCCCATGTCTCGGAAATATTCGGCCATCGCAATGCCGGTGAAGACGCTCGCTTCGCGCGCGGCGACGGGCATGTTCGACGTGTTGGCGACGAGCACCGTCCGCTCGAAGAGCGGTCGCCCCGTCCGTGGGTCCTTGAGCTTCGGGAACTCAAGCAGGACGTCCGTCATTTCGTTCCCGCGCTCCCCGCAGCCAACGTAAACGATGAGGTCGGCGTTTGCCCACTTCGCAAGTTGGTGCTGGACGACCGTCTTGCCAGACCCGAAAGGCCCCGGCACGCACGCCGTTCCGCCTTTCGCCAGTGGGAAGAGCGTATCGAGCACTCGCTGCCCCGTGACGAGCGGTTCTGTGGGCGGGATGCGACGGGCCACCGGCCGCGCCTGCCGGACCGGCCACCGCTGAAGCATCGAAATCTCCCGTTCGCCGCTTTCCGTCTCGAGGACGACGACCGTCTCGTCGATGGTCGCGTCCTTCTCCTCAATCGATTTGACCTTGCCGCTCACGCCGGGCGGAACCATAATCCGGTGGGCGATGGCCGGTGTCTCGTTGACGTGGCCGAGGATGTCGCCACCGACCACGGCGTCGCCGGGTTTCCTGTCTGGGACGAAACGCCATTTCTTCTTGCGGTCGAGCGCGGGGACCTCGATCCCGCGTGTAATGAATTCGCCTGCCGCGGCCATAATGGCTTCGAGCGGGCGCTGCACGCCGTCGAAAATCGTTCCGATTATCCCTGGGCCAAGTTCGACCGTGAGCGGCTCGCCCGTCGGCACAACCGGGTCGCCCGGCCCAAGTCCTTCGGTCTGTTCGTAAACCTGGATAGAAACCTCGGCGCCGCGAATCTCAATCACCTCGCCGAAGAGCTTCTCCGTGCCGACACGGACGACCTCGTGCATCCTTGTGCCTTCGAGGCCAACCGCGACCACGAGCGGCCCAGACACCCGGACGATCTTGCCCGCCTTCTCCTCTGCCATTGCTTCCGTGTCCTCTACGCTAAAACGCTACGCATCGCCGCCCTCGCCATTCGCCTCAGTTGAGGAAAGCAAGTCCACGCCGGCGGCGCGGCTGACGGCGGAGCGCACCATCTCGTACCCGACGCGCCTCGGCACCGGGCTGTCCGGAACAACCAGCACAACCCGCTCCGGCGCAAAAGCCAGATCATGGAACACTTCCGATTCGGCCTCCGGAACAAGTGATTCCGGGACGACGACGAGGGCGATATCGCCGTCGGCGGCCACGTCGCGGAGTTTCTCCGGAAACGTGCCCGAGTCCGCCTCCACCATCTCGAACCCGAGCGCCCCGAATGGCAGCATGAACTGCTCAGAGCCGATCACGACCATCCTAGCCATCAATCCCTCGCATGCTGGCGGCGACAAGTTCGCGCTCGATTCCTCCCGCGAGGCCGGCCAAGCGCGCGCGGAGGTTGCGGTTTTCGCGGAAAAGGTCCCACAGATAGCGGAATACTCGCTCCGGACCGAAAGCAACTGACCGTGCCGGCTCAAGTTCTCGTGACAGCTCCGCATCGTGTCGCATGCACATTTCCAACACCGCACGTGCGCTTGCGATTTCCGATTGCGGGTTGTGGAATGACGGAGCCGCGTCCGGCACCGCAGTCAAAATATATATTTCGATGTCCGATTCGGGCACATTCTGTAGTTTCGCGCGGAAAGCGGCTTCCGTCGCAAGGAGGCGCTGGCGCAGGGCGGCCCATGCGTCAAGAAGCGGCGACCGCAGCGGTCGGACGAGCGCGGGAAGCGCCGCCAGAAAAGCGCCGTCAAGGATGAGATCGACGAGTTCTGCGCGCAGCCGCCCTTCGCCCGTGGCGACAGCCCTGACCACCGCCGCGGTGGCGCCCGCAAGCAGGGGGTCCTCGGCGGCAAATGCCTCGGAGTCGCTCTCGGGAATCCGCGAGAGCGCCCCCATGCGGCGTTGGGCGCCGCAATAGCGGCTCTTGAGGAAGTTCCCCAGGGCGCGGAAATCGTATTCGGCCAAGAACACATCGGCAATTTCGGGCACAGGGCATTCGCGGGTGAACCGTCGCATGAACTCCACAAGAGCGGTCTCTAGCGCTCCGGCGACTGCCATTGGGTCGTCAGACGCGGGGATGTGGGCATATACGGGATTGTGGTGAACGCGCGACAGGAGCTCCGCCGCCGAGCCGTCGAACTCGGCAATCACGCGAGACGGCAAGAGATATGTCTCCAGCACTGCGACAACCCCGCTCGGATAGTGCCAGTCGGCTGCGTTGGCCACGTGCGTCAGTCCGTCGAAGAGAACATTTTGCGTGCCAGCTCCGGCAGCAGTTCAGTCCGGATTTCGGCGAGCCGGGCATCGAGGGAAAAATCGGCGTCCACCTGTGTTCCTTCAAGAAGGAATCCGCCTCGTATCGGCGCGTTCTCCGAAGCCAGTTCGAGACGATGCGCCTTGTGTTGCGAGAACCACGTCTCGATGGCTTCCCGGTCGGCGGCGGAGGGCACGATTCGACCTTCCATTCCCTCGACTTCCGCGAGCTGGCCGGCGAGCCAAGCCGCATAGTCGCCTGTGCGGTCGCCCACAAGACGCTCGACGGCCGTGTGGAACACCTCGTTGAGGATGGTTCCCTTGAGTTCGAGAAGCCGGAGCTTGTTCGCGGCTCGCCGCGCCGTAATCTGCTGTTCGTGTTGCTGTTCCAGCGACCGTCGGGTCGCTTCGGTTTCGGCAGCGATGCGGGCTTCGCTCTCGGATTTCGCGGCCGCGACGCGCTCCGCCGCTTGACGGCGGGCCTCTGAGAGGATGCGCTCCGCCTCGGCTTTTGCGGAGTAAAGCACTTTCTGCCTGATGTTTTCCGTGCCCATTTTACTTGGCGGATTCCATCATCTTGAGAGCCGGGTCGGCAAACGTTGCATCGGGGCTTGTCACCCAAAGAATGAGGAGGATCGCAGCGAGCAGGGCAACGACGGCGTAGGTTTCGACGAGGGCGGGCAGGATAATCGCCCGGCCGCTTTCCTCGGGCTTCTTGGCGGTCAGGTTGATGGAAGCGGCGGAGGTCTGCCCCTGATAGACGGCGCTGAGCCAGAGCACCACCCCGGCACAGCACCCGATGGCCAACAGGGCCAGTCCGACAATCGGCTTGACGGCCACCTCACCGGCCATCAGGCCCGTCCGAAGACTGATCATAATCGCGATAATCAGGGCATAGAAGCCCTGCGTTCCGGGCAGGGCCATGAGGACGAGCAACTTGCCGAAGAGTTCGGGCTTTTCGGACATAACGCCAGCGCCCTGCGACGCGGCGACGCGGATGCCGCGCGCCGAGCCAATGCCGCCCAGCATTACAGCCAGAATCGCGCCGACCACCGCCCAGCCCATCCCAGTTTGCAGAAAATAGACTTCCATCAACTTCTCCATCTCGCGTCCCTCGCAATGGGTTCCCAACTACTCATCGTCTCGAACAGCACACACGTATAACAAGCGTTTTTCCATGTCCAGTGGCAAACACGAAAGTTTGCCCTGCCGTCGTGTCAGAGCGCCTTGTCGTCAACGATACGGACGGTCCGCGGCATTCCGAGCGGAGCGAACGGCCGCGCACCGCCTTGGTAGAACTTGGTGAAAAACTCGACGAAAATCAGGCGGGCGGAATGCACGAACCCGCCGAGCACGCTGATGAGAAAATTGAAAACGTGCCCAAAGACGGCGATGAGCACCGATAGGCACAACGCGACCACAGGCAGTTCGAGGAACCGAGCCAGGGGGCGGATGATCCCGGTGGCGAATGGCAAGAGCTGCGCGAGCGCCATCACCAGTTGCGCAAGCACCTCGGGAATCACGGCAGCGATGATGTTGAATGACATGCCGACAATCATGGTTGTCAGCCCCAGCGCAAGGAGCCGGCTGTAAGAGAGCGTGTCGCCGATGAACGAGGTGGCCCCATAGGTGCCGAGGATGCCGTAGAGACTTACGAGGCCGGTGATCGCCTTGGCGAGGAATGTCTTTTCGCGGCGGCCCTGTGTCAGCACCAAGCCCGCCCCGCCGATGGAGCTTTGCTCCC
>CAZBRH010000086.1:11583-13435 GCA_964494245.1 uncultured Planctomycetota bacterium
ACCATCCAGAGGCCGACCCGGCTCCACGCGGGCGGCAGGTCCGACGCCGCAGCCGCAAGGAGCAAGAGCAGCCCCGGCAGGAACACGAGCCACAGCCCGCCATCACACAGTGCAGCGAAGTAATCGCGCCTCCTCCACTCCCGATACATCAAGAGCAACATGCCGTAGAACTGATTGCACATTCCGATTGCGAGCACAACGCCCAGCAGGACGATGGTGCGCTTCAGCGGGTCGATGACCGTCAACCGCCCTGCGAAGGACGCGGGCGCGCGGCCAACGTATCCGCCCGTGAACAGGTCTGCCGCCCACGAGCCGGTAAGCACGCCGACAACCATCGACGAAAGTCCACACAGCGAAAGCAGCCGGAAAAACATCGCCAGCGAGCGGTAGTTCGCCGATTTTCTCGCCAGCCACCAGCCCATCCCGAGCAACATCAGGCCATACACGGCATCGCCGAAACAGAAGCCAAAGAAGATAAGGAACGTGAAGAAGATGTATGGGCTTGGGTCGAACCCGAAATAGTCCGGCAGGCCGAACATCGAGGTCAGGAACTGTGCGGGGGCAAAGAACTTCGAGCCGCCGAGTGAGACCGGCACATCCTCCCCCGGCTTGGGGTCCTCGGCGACCAGGCCGATGTCCGGGAACTCGCGGCGAAGGAATCCCTCCAGCTTGCCCATCTCGCGGGCCCGGACATAACCAGAGAGGACCGCGATACGCTTCGAGGCGACGGCTTTCCCGGAGGTCTCGCTTCGTTCCTGCTCGGCTTCCCAGTAGGCGAGCGCGGCGATCAGCTTGCGGCGGTCTTCGGCCAACTCGGCCGCCTCGGCCTCCAAGGCGGCCGCCCTGCCCTCGGCCTCGGCAAGCGCCGCCCGCGCGGCATCGATGATTCCGCTGATGCGACCTGCGCCGGCCTTGAGGTTCAGTGGTTCAAAGCCGTGCGCCGCGAGAAGGTCATTCGCCTCGTTCTCGGACTCCCTTGTCCACGCGGCAGCAACAAGGACCGCGGCGCCAGCAGCGGCCACGCGCTCGACGGAAAGCTCCGCTACGCTGCGGGCGGCCGCTTCCAGCCGCGACCATACCCGCGCGGGCACGGTTCCGAGCACGGCGCCGCAGCGCCGCAGTCCGGCGGGTGGCGCTTCGACGCCCGCCCAGGGCAATAGCTCGGCAATCTGCGAGCGCAGTCCGTCCGCATGCTTCAAAACCTGCGCATGTTCGATCCGGATCGCGCTCACTCGGTCGTGAATCCGGTCGATGTCAACTTCCGCCACCGCGCTGTCGAACTCTGCCCGTGTCATCTCCATCGGAAGGTTGACGAAGTTTTCGTGGAGGGCGCGCTTGCGCGGAGCGAACTCATCGAGAATGCCCAGCGAGCGAGAAAGCTTCTGAATCCGGTCGCGTGCTTCGGCGCCGCCGCGATATTCGGCAGCGGCACGCGACGCGGGCGGCAAACCAAGTTCCTCCTCGCGCAGGTCAACAACGTGGGTAGTCTTCGATGCCGCAAGGGCACGGACGAAGGCATCAAGCGCATTCCGCTCGACAAGAAACCACGTTCGCTTGACCTTTTCTATGGCCATGTGCGGCTACTCGTGTCTCGTTGTTTCTTTGCCGGCTTGGGCGCTGTCTTCGCGCAGGAGCCGGCGGCGCAAGGCCGAGAGAGTATGCTTCACAAGATCGTCGAATCGACTGTTGCGGATAGTGTGGAGAGCTTCTTTCTCCTCGGCGAAATCATCCTCGATTTGAGCCAGTGCTTGGGCGGTTTTTGCCTTGTATCCTTGGGTGAGTTCGGCCTGTTTCTGCGCAATTGTCCGCTCGGTCTCCTCGACCAGAGCGCGGACCTGTTCCTCGGCTGTCC
>CAZBRH010000087.1:0-2335 GCA_964494245.1 uncultured Planctomycetota bacterium
ACATGTTCACCTACATCGGCTGCCACTATGCCGACCTCGTCGCCTTCATCACGGGGCTGCGGCCCGTATCCGTTTCCGTTTACGGCATCCGCGACAGGTATCCGAACGGGAACGAGGGGTTCTTGTGGACGGACGGGCGGGTCCTCTGGGAAAACGGGGCGTGTCTGAGCGTGTTCAACGCGATTGGCTATCCGAACGAAGCGCCGGGAGGCAACTCGCAGGGCATGGTGCTTTATGGGCAGAACGGGCTGCAGCGGAGCACGATTGTTGACCACAGCGACCAGTTCCGCGGCGTCAAGCACTCGCTCGCATCAGGACGGAAGATTTACCACGAACCAAACCCCGATTTCATGCAATATGTCCCATGGAGCGGCGCGGGGTTGCGGCCTGTGGGCTACGGCTTCCGGAGCGTCGAGTTCCTTGTCCGCGAAGCGCTCCGCGTCGAAGCAGCGGGCGGACTTGCGGCGCGGCGCAAGCTGCTCGCGGAAATCGACACACAGGGGCTCGTCGCCACACCGAAAAACTCGAGTTACAACGAACTCGTGATGGAAGCCGGCCGCCTCTCGATCCTCAACGGCGGGCGCGAAGTCGCCATTGAATACGGGAAAAACCCGGGCGTGCATTTCCGAAACGACGCATAAGCGGAAACGCAAGCAGGAGAGAATCATGGAACGCGTGACGCTTGGCAGGACCGGACTTTCCGTTTCGCCCATCTGCTTCGGCTGCTGGCAGATGGGCCCAGGATACTGGGGCGATGTCGACCGGGACGCTCGGATCGCCGCCGCCCGCCGCGCCGTCGAGCTCGGCATCAACTTCTTCGACACGGCCGATGCCTACGGCGCCGGCGCTTCCGAAGAGCTGCTCGCAAAGGCGCTCGAACCATTCCCGCGCGACCAACTTGTCATCGCCACAAAAGTCTGCTTCCGCTGGCCGGGACTCCGCGGTCCGAAGGGCGCGAAAGACCTATCATATGACTACATTGTCTGGGAATGCGAGCAGTCGCTCCGGCGGCTCCGCACCGACTACATCGACCTCTACCAAGCGCACGACTTTGAAGTCTTCACGCACCCCGAAGAAACCGCGCGGGCGTTCGACAAGCTCAAACGCGACGGCAAAATCCGCCACTACGGCCTGAGCAACTACAACGCGGAACAGATGCGCACAATGCGGCGGTTCGGCGACTTCGAGACACTCCAGCCCGAATACAACCTGCTCACCCGCGATATCGAGAACGAAATTCTCCCCTATTGCATCGCCGAAAACATGGGCGTTCTGTGCTATAGCCCGCTCGCGCAGGGACTGCTCACCGGCAAGTTCACCGGAACCGAGACGTTCGCCGACAACCGCTCACGACGGCCCGTCTTCCAGGGCGAGGTCTTCAAAGCAAACGTCGAGAAGGTGAACCAGCTCCGACCGATCGCCGAACGGCTCGGCCGCTCGGTCACGCAGGTCTCGCTACGATTCGTGCTCGACCACCCCGCAGTCCACTGCGCCATCGTCGGCATCAAGAACCCTATACAGGTCGAGGAGGCCACGGGCGCCGTCGGCTGGTCCCTCTCTCGTGAGGATTACTACGAGGTCCGCAAGCCCTTCGAACGGTAGCGACATGAGTCAGGCCAAGCCAAGCATTCGGATAGTGCGACTGACGCGCGACAACGCTGCGGGCGTCGCGCGGCTCTGGCGACGGTGCTTCCCGAACGAGGCCCTCCGAGCGTGGTGCGGCTCCGGGGTTCAGATGACCGCCGCCATTCTCCGGCAGCGAACCGTCCTCAAGCCCGCATTCGATCCGGCAGGGTCCTTCGTGGCGCTCGCCGACGGACGAGTTATCGGCTTTTGCCTTGTCGCCAAGCCGCAAGAAGAACAGCCGGGCAAAGGACATCTTTGCGCGCTCGCCGTCGAGCCACGCCTCCGACGGCAGGGCATCGGCACTCTCCTCCTGCGGCAAGCCGAACGCTACCTCCGCTGCCGACATGCGCACCTCGTGCTCACCACGTTCGAAAGAAACCCGCTGGCGCTCTTGCCAGGCGTCCCGACCGACGACGCTGCGTATCCCTTCCTGCTGAACCGGGGCTACCGCAGTTACGAACGCAACCTGCTCCTCGTGATGGTGCAGCAGACCAAGCAGTTCCGGTTCCCCGCCGCCATCCGCGAGCGAATCCGCCGCCTCGCATCCGAGGGCATACGCATCGGACGGATGAGGCCAGAAGACCGGCCCGCGCTCGAACGCATGCTGGCGGAGCATTTCTCCGGCTGGCACGCTGGCATCGCGTCTGCCCTTGACCAAGGCATCCCCATCCTCGTCGCCGAGCGGCGGGGGCAGGTGCTCGGCTTCTCC
>CAZBRH010000087.1:2390-3171 GCA_964494245.1 uncultured Planctomycetota bacterium
TCCGTCGGAGCGGCGTCACGGCCTCGGCGCGGCGCTCTTCAACACGATGTGCGCCGAGCTCAAGGCCGGCGGCGCGCGCTTCGTCACGCTCACCACCGGCCTCGCAAACCCGGCACAGGAAATCTACCTCCGCGCCGGCTTCCGAACCGGCTGCGTGGTCGATTACGGAATGAAGAAAGAACTGGGGGCATAAGTCAAGAAGCGCGTCCCAGTCCGCGGTCAGGACACCACTGACAGGTCTTTCAGTCCGTGGCCGGTGACGACGCAAACAACGGTTTCGGATGGACGCACGCGGCCGGCTCGGACCATGTGCCTCACAGCGGCGATGGATGTCGCGGCGGCGGCCTCGGCCAGAATACCCTCCCGCTCGGCCAAGAGCGTCACGCACCCTGATATTTCGTCGTCGCTTACGGCGATGGCGAGGCCAGCAGATTGGCGCACGGTGCGCAGCGTCCGGGTCCCGTCGGCGGGATAGGAGCTCAGCGGGTCGGCGATCCCGCTTGCGATGGTGACCGGCTTTCCCCAGGGCCGCACCTCGTCGGCCCCTTGCTCGAAGGCGCGGACAATCGGGGCACAGCCGCTCGCCTGCACAGCGACCATCCGGGGCAACGCCCGGATTTCACCCGCCGCATGGAGCTCCGTAAATCCCTTGTAGCAGCCAACGAGGAGCGGCCCGGCGCCAACGGGAATGATGACCCAGTCCGGCGCACCGCCGTGCTGCCGGCATATCTCGTAAGCCAGCGTCTTGTCGCCTTCGACGCCGTAGGGGTTCAGGAACGTC
>CAZBRH010000087.1:3181-5479 GCA_964494245.1 uncultured Planctomycetota bacterium
AGGTTGAACAAACCCTTTTCGTCCGCCTCTCGCGCGGCTACAGCGTATGCGTCGCTGAACGTCCCGGCCACTTCGGCCAGTTCGGCTCCGTAGCGGCGCATGAGTGTGAGCTTTTCCGCAGGGGTTCCCTTGGGGACATAGATGTGGCATGGCATCCCAGCTTTCGCTGCGTAGGCGGCGACGGATACGCCGGTGTTCCCTGTCGAGGCCGTCACGACGGCGCCGATGCCGAATTGCCTTGCGACCGTGACGGCAACGGAGATGGGACGGTCTTTGAACGACAGCGTCGGGTTGACGCTCTCGTTCTTGATGAGGAGGGCGTCGTGGCCGACGGCTGCGGCGATCCGCTCTGCGGGGAGCAATGGGGTATTGCCCTCACCCAGCGTTACAGGTGGCACATCGCTTCTGACGGGGAGTAGGCAGCGGTAGCGCCATATCCCCGGTTCGTGTCCATCTGAGCGAAACGGCCTCTGGGCGAATGCCCCGGCGTAGTCGTAGGTTACGTCGTGCGTCCCGCCGCAGGCGTCGCAATGAGAGGCAGGGCGCAGCTCGCCTTCCCTGCCGCAGAGGACGCACTTGAGCGACTTTGCGAACATGGCCTCGCTCCTCACGATCCGCCGCAGCAGAGGGCATGGGCGACACGCGTGTAAATGCTGTGTGCGGCGCGGAGTTGGCGGCGCGAGACGTATTCCGCGTCCGAGTGCGCCTGCTCGATGTTGCCGGGACCGCAGACAACGACTTGGGCGCCGGGGATGCTCGCCAGCAGCGCCGCATCGGTCCAATACTGCAATCCGGTCGGCGTCGTGCCCACACCGAACTCGGCCCCGTATGCGGCGCAGAGTTCGCGAACGAGCGGGCTGTCAGCGGACGCTTCGAAGGCGCCGTGTGGAACGCCCCGAAAGTCCGGCATCACCGCAACGCGGGCGTTCATATCGGGGTCGCTTTGCACAAGCTCGGCCGTCAGGTCTTGGAACTCCTTCAGGACATCTTCCTCACGCTCGCCAGGAAGCAGGCGCCGCTCAAACTTCACCGTGCACTGAGCGGGGACGACGGACGGTCGCATTCCACCCTCAATGACGCCGACGTTCATTACGGGGCGCCCGAGCAGCGGGTGCACGCGTTTTTCGAGCGCCGGAATATACGCCGTGCGAACCCGCTCCACCCAGCGGCAGGCCTTGTAGATCGCGTTGATCCCTTTTTCGGGGACGCTGCCGTGAGCCGGACGACCGACGAACGTCGCCTCAAGCCGCATCAGGCCCTTGTGTGCGACGCCCGGCCGCATATCAGTCGGCTCACCAACAATGGCATAGTCCACGCGAACGCCGCTCTTCACGAGATGGTCGGCTCCGGGACTATAGGACTCTTCGCCGATGGTCACAGCCAGCACGAGGTCGCCCCTCAAGCGGATGCCGCTTCGTTTCAGGGCGACGAGTGCTCCGGCCATCGCAGCGATGGATGCCTTCGTGTCGACGCTGCCGCGGCCCCATATCCGGTCGCCATCCACTCGCGGCAGGAACGGGTCCTTCATCGCGCCGGGAGGGATGGTGTCGCTGTGGGCGTTCAGGAGGAGCGACCGGCCAATGCCGTCGCCTTCGAGGCGCGCGATCAAATTGCGCCGTCCGTCCACGACGCACGGTGCCTCGGCGTTGATGCCTCGCTCGGCCAGCCAACCGCGAAGCAGTTCGACGACGCCATTCTCGCAGCCCGGTGCATCCTGGTGGCTTGGTGTCTGAACCAGCCGGAACAGAAGTTCCTCAACCTCGGCAGGCGAGACGGCGCCCAAAAGGCCACTCGCGTATGCGTTCGCCACGCCCTCATCCCCCTACACAATGCTCGGAGGCACCATCAGACTGCTGAATGTGCGCAAGGCCTTCTCGATGTGCCGACTGCCGTTCCGGAGTGCCGGTTGGAGGTGCCCCGGCATCAAGCTGTCCACCTTCTCGCGACTCAACTCCTCGACACCTCGTGCGAGGCCGCGAAGGTCAAAATCGTGCGTGTTGAGCATGGAGATTTTGCCGTCGAAAAAAAGGCCGTCGCCGCTGAAGAGCGAGACGTGCCCGGCGGCGGTTTCCACGAAGTAATACGTATCGAACATGGAATGCCCGGGCAGAAGACGCACTCGCACGCGGAGCGAGCCGACGGCGAACGTGTCCCCGTCGCGTAGCGCGCGGCCCAGCGGACAGGGGCGGAAGACGTAATCCGCGGGGTAGAAGCCGCAGGAGCGCGCCTTCGTGAGGTCGATTTCCGCTTCGTCGGCGGTTTCGAGCACATGCCGTGCGGCGTGGTGAGCAACAACAT
>CAZBRH010000087.1:5489-11494 GCA_964494245.1 uncultured Planctomycetota bacterium
GGTCAGCTCGCGAAGCCGCGCGGAACCGCCTGCGTGGTCGGCGTGGAGGTGGGTAAGCAGGATGTTCCGAACTTGGCGCGGCGAGAAACCGTGCGCCTCAATGTTAGCCGCGATCTGCTGCGCCGAGTCCCCCGTGCCCGCATCAATCAGCGCAAGTTCGACACCGCCATCAAGCAGATAGACGTTGCAGTCGGCCGGGCTGGTCCAGTCAAAGCCGCCTCTGCCGCTCGCAACCAGATAGATGTGTTCCAGTATCTTCATGCCATCACTCGTCCTTCACCTGGACAATCATTTCGATTTCTACGGGAGCGCCAAAGGGAAGCTCGCTCGTCCCCAAGGCGGCCCGAGCGTGCTTCCCTTTCTCCCCGAACAGTTGAATCAGAAGCTCCGACGCGCCATTCATCACAAGCGGCTGCTCGCCAAAGCCCCTTGCGGAACGCACGTAGCCAATAACGCGGACGATGCGCTCGACACGGTCGAGCGAGCCAAGCACTGCCTCGATTTCGCCCAGGCAGTTCAGGGCAGCAAGCCGAGCCGCTTTCTTGCCCGTCTCGACGTCGATGTGCTCGCCCAGCACCCCCGCATACTGCATCTTGCCATCAACCTCCGGCGTCTGGCCGGAAATGAAGAGCAGGTTGCCGACACGGACACCCGGAACATAGGAGAAGCGCGGAACAATCTTCGGAACAGAAAGACCGAGTTCCTTCAGGCGCTCGTAAACGCTCACAGGCGATCTCCTCCCAATTCTATGACGCGATCTTCCCGTGCGGACTCCACGATGGCGTCCGCTATCTTGAGAGCATACACGGAATCGGTTAACGGCGCGATGAGCGACGGCTCTGCTCTCACGGCTTGGGCGACGAAGTGCTGGAGCTCAGCGCGGATCGCGCCGCCGACTCCGCCGTGTTCCGTCGGCCAGAGCGTCAGTTCCGGGTGCTGCACCCCCTCGTCCGTCCACACCGACAATCCAGAATGCGCCATGCGAAAGCGGGCGGTGCCCTTGTCGCCGACTAGCTCGATATCGGCGTCGATGGTCCCGTCCAGTTCAAGCGTCTCGACCAAGTTCTGCGGGCCGCCCTTGGGGACAAGCCATGCCGACGTCATCGTGGCAATGAGGCCGCTTTGGAACGTAAGCGTCGCGTGGAACAGATCGGGATATGCGTAGCCGCTCATGCGCCGCTCGACAGCGTGGACGCGCACGCAGGGCCCTTCGGCATACCAGAGAATGAGGTCAACGTCGTGGATGCCGGACTCATACACGGTGTGCACACGCTTGCCGAAATACTCGAACCAGAATTTGCTGAAGTCCCGCTTTGTGCGGATGATGCCGAGCGTGCCGAGGCGACCCGACAAGAGCGCCCGTTTGAGCGAGACGTAGGGCTGGCTGAAGCGGCTGATGTTGCCGACGACAACGATGCGCTCGCTGTGTTTCGCCGCATCGTGAATCCGCCGGGCCTCCTCGTAGCTCGTGGCCAGTGGCTTCTCAACGAAGACGTGCTTCCCCGCTCCGAGGCAAGCGAGAACGTAGCCGCCATGCGAGGCCTCGTCGCTCACAATGTCGATGGCGTCAAGGTCGTCGGCATCGATCATCTCGGACGCGACGGCATATGTCCTCGGAATGCCAAATTTCTCCGACACCTCCGCCAGGACCTTGTGGTCGATGTCTGCGATGGCGGCCACCTCGCACCCGGGCAACTGCCGCAGCACGTTGAGATGAAGGCGACCGAATCGGCCGACGCCAATGACGCCTACGCGCAAGGTCTTCACTGCAACACCTCCCGCTCGACGCGCAAGGAATCGGGGATCAGCACGCGAACCTGATGTCCGTGCATCGGAACAGCGGACAGGGGGACGACTTCGCCGGAGAGCCAGTCCTGCCAGCGCTCGCCGAGCCGCTCCATCTCGGTCGGCAGCGAAACTCGGCTCCGCACGACCGCGGGATTGAAACTGACCAGCACTACGGCACATTCGTCGTCCGCCCGCCAGAGACACGTGAAGACGCCGCCGGACGCCCACGCGGAGTCGTAGTTGGCAAAGCCGTTGGCGAGGGCTCGCAGCCGCCGACGGCAGGATATCAACGAGACGATGTGATCCACAATCGACGGCCCTTCACCACCGTAGATCGCAGGGTCTTCTTCTCCCTGATAGATCATGGGCACGCCGTTGATGAGGCAGCAGAGCGAGTGGAGCGCTCGCGCGCGCTCGAAGCCGTAAGCGAGACGCGGCCGTCGTTTCTGAACCGTCCACGAGACGGTGTCGTGGTTGCCGACGAAGCGCATCTTGAGTGAGCCGGGGGGCAGGGTAAGCGCTTGGTCGTGCAGGAAAAGCTGCAGCGTCGCCGCCCACTCTTCCGGGGGCGCGTTCCGCGCCTGCAAGTCCACGAAAGTCAGGAAGAGCGATGCGTCGTAGGTCAGGTCTGCGACGCGATAGAAGATGCGCGCCGCCGTGTATTCTTCCGGCAGGATAACGGCATCGGCTCGCGCGTCGAGCAGCCCCTCGCGGATCGCGCGGCACATGCCCAAGCCGCCGCCGAGCGTGGAGAAGCTTGGACGGCGGGGAAATGGCGCACTCCAGTTGGGCGGGCTGCCGGTCGCTACATCGATTCTGGCGCCGACAATGCCGTGCTCGCGGACGTGATGCGCGGCGAGGCGGCGCATGTATTCCTGCCATTCCGGATGCGCCGTGTCGAAGGCAAGTTGATTCCATTCGTAGACCACGTTGCCGGCCTCGTCGCGGCAAACCCAGTTAAGGTGCCCCTTGCCAAGCGCGGAGTCGTCCGGTGGCCCGTGCGGCACCAGGTCGAACATCACGTCGATCCCTGCGGCCCGGCAGGAAGCGAGCAGCGACCTTAGTTCGTTCGCAGTTCCATACCGGTGGCTAATCGCGAATTGGTCCACAGGACTATAGAGGTTCCCGCGCGTGCCGTCGCCGTGCTCGAAGATCGGCAGCATCCAGAGCAAATCGAAGCCCATCTTCTTCAGCGTCGGCACATACGCTTCGAGCGCTTTGAACCCACCGTAGCCGATGAAGCGCTGCTCCGGCGTGCCGCCCGGATGACCACAATAGAGAACGCGTTTCGCCAGGCCCCGCAAGCCCGTCGGCGGCGGGCGCAGCCCGACCGACTTATACACCCGCTGCACCGACCGCAGGATGTCATCCCGCGTTCCGCGACAGAGCCAGAGGAACTGTGTGCCGAGCGAGACCCGCCCGCCCGGCGGCACGTTCGCCAGCACCTCTTGGCAATGTTCAAGGTAAGCGCCGCCTCCTCCGGGGCCACCCTTCAGCGGACCGAACTCCTCCTCGCTATGGAACCATGTCCCGATGCCACGGCGGCCGCCTTCGCTCCAGAGATAGCATAGTCCATCCTTGGGAGAGGGATCCCCGTGCCGGGCGCTCAGCCGCTCCAGTGTCAGATTTCCCACGCGCTTCGTGTCGGGCCGAATGGCCGTCATGTCCGCGCCGACGGAGAGAGCGGGCAGAACGTACCCGACGCCACGCAGCTTCCGGGACTGCGCGCCAGCGTTTTCGACAACGAACGACCGAGCCAGCACACTGCCCCCGTCCGGAAACCAATAGCTCGCATGCACACGCCAACCAGCAACCGAGAGTGTCATTTCCAGTTTACGCCCCCCGGCATCCAGGCAGTGCGACAACAACTTCACATCCGCCTCGCGCTCGGCGGCAGGTGCATCGCCTGTGGACGAGGGCGCCACGAGACCAGTCGGCACTCCCGGTGCGGGTCCCGTTGCCAATTGCTCTCCGGTCGCCTTGTCGAAAAGTCGTCCCCACACGCCGCTATGCGGATCGAAACAGACCACAAAGTCGGCGTTGCCGAAACAAATTGGCGATCTGACCTTGCTACACATTTCGTCTTCTCTGGGCTACGCTCTGACGCGGCAGTTGAAACCTTCAACCACCTTCCGCCTGACCGTAGCGTTTCGGTGCTGTATTGTCAAGGTTGACGGCTCGACTTTGAGCGGCTACGGCTCCGGGATGCCGACACCACCGAGGTTGTCCGCCACGCTCACTCCGTCGCCGTGGCCGTCGAGGTCGCGCATCAGTTGTTCGAGTGCGCCGAGCCGCCCGACGTTGCCCCTGATGACACAAAACGAAAGGCCGCGGTAGTTGACGCCGAAGCGCGGCGACCACTCACCCGTGGGGCCATCGTTGCGGCCGACCGCCAGCGTGTTGCCTACGACCGTCACCCCCACTGCGCCGTCCAGCAGCACATGGCAGCTTTCGTTTTCGCCAACCGAGTGCCAGTTGGGCGCGCCGCTCCGGTAGAAGACGTTGCCAGTCACTGTGATATCTCGCGCCGGCGTTTCACCGCGCGGAACGAGAGCCAACGCCGGCCCGCCCGAGCGGTCGAAGTAGTTGCCGGTAATGTTGTAATTCCTCCCGCCCCGGATGATGACGCCTCCCTGACGGTTCCATTCAATCCGGTTGCCGGTCATGGTCACCGCAGAGTTCTCCTCGTAAGCGCCGAAGCCCGCCTCCCAGTTGCAGGAGAACCAGTTGTCGAGAAGAAACGCATCCCAGCCCCGAAGCCGCAGTCCGTTGCCGCGGTTATAGCCGAGCATGGAGTGCCGCACGCTGAAGCACCACGCACGATTCAGCCGCACACCGTCCCCCGTAAAGTTGCCGATGCGGCAGCGCTCGATGCGGAATGCGTCTTCCGACTTGCCGTAGTCGGGCTTGTCAAGAAGGACGCCGTGGATGCCGGCGCCGAGGCCGGCGCCATCGAGGCAGAGGCCGTTCAGCGTCGCGCCGAGCGCCCCCGTAATGTCCACAAGGCACGTGGCCTTCTCGTCGGCCAGCCGAAGAATGGTGCCGCCGTGTTCGCGGAACGTCCACGTCGGCGAGCCGGCAAGCCCTGTGCCCGCCCGCAGGCGAAGCATCGAGCACAAATAGACACCTGGCGGCGCAAAGACCGTGGCCCCGCGTTCGGCCGCCGCATCGATAGCCCTCTGTATCGACGCCGTGTCATCGCGGGAACCGTCGCCCGCAGCACCAAAATCACGAACGCAAAATTCTGGCCCCAGACTCATAATGCCGATCCTCCGTTTGCGGGCGCAACCCGCCCTAACGATCGAATACGTGCTCCAACTCCCCCACCCGAACGAGGAGTCCGGCTGCGGTGTGGGTAACCGAGCACTCCGGCATCGCCGCCGCATCCGTGCCCGTCGGATAGAGCACGTGCAGATATACGCATTCAGCGCCCTCGTCCGGCGGCACGACGTCGAGCCGCCACGCGCCGAGCATTTGCTCAGGCGGCGCCGTCGGAATAGGGAACGAAACCTCATTGCCGTTCTGGTCCTTGTGATGGAAGGCCCGGGCGTTCCCGCCGTGCTTGACCACCTTCGCGCCTTCCGGCAGGAGCGTCCGGCAGAGGAGCCGTCCCTTGCCGTTGTCGGCGCGGACGAGCATGCCGTTGACCTCCGGCTCGTTGACCGTGTGGACTAGCCATCGCGTCTTCACCTGTTTGCCCGGCTTCACGCGGTCAAGGACGAGAAGGTATTTGTAGCCGAGGAAGACAAGCTCGCGCGTCCACATCGACCCAGTCGGATGAGTGGAGCCCGACAGGTCGCCGAGCGCGCGGGCGTATTTGTCGTTCGCTTCCGTTATTTGGAGCACCCCTGTCGGCGGGCGCTGGAAGCGCCGGTCGCGCTCCGCCTTCCACTCCGCCCACGAGGGCGTTCCGTCAAAGTCGATGAACGGTTGGTAGCCGTGGTTCTGCGGGCCGTCGAAGATGACGACGTTCGCGCTCCATGGCGACTTGTAGTACCAGTGCTCGGCGCTCTTGTAGCCCTGATAGCGGCCATTCTTGATCGCGAGCGGCGCCTGCCTGAAGATGGTGAACTTGCCCTGGTCATAGGACGCATGGTGGTCCACCGTCTCGCCGCACTTGAAGTGGATGACGACGGCGTCGTCCTTCCACGAATCCCGCCAGCAGACAATGCCGTGCAGGTTGGGGCTGAAGACCTCGACACGTCCAAGTTCCTCCA
>CAZBRH010000087.1:11527-13312 GCA_964494245.1 uncultured Planctomycetota bacterium
GAAGATAAAGAACTCCCAGGCATACTCGGAGTGATAGACGGCATCCTTCCATCGCCCGTGCATCGCGTCCGCCCACGTCCGGCCGAAGCCGTTGCGATACATCCCCGTCACCGCGTCGATCTGCATCCGGAACTGCGTCTTATCCGTGTGGCTGCCGCCCCAGATGTCGCCGTCTTTCACGAACCATCCGTTGGGATACGTTGTCCAAATCTGAAAGAGGAGCTGTCGTTCGATCCAGTTGCCCTGATGTTCCCGTATCCATGCGGCAGCGTCCCAGTCCGTGGCGCTGCGCCACGCCGCGACCATGTTGGCGAGGTCGGTGAACTCGTGATGGTAGCCGTAGCTCCCGCCGCCGGTAGCGCCGTCCTCGACCTGCCGGATTGTCCCGATCTTTTCGCGCAGGTATTGCGCAGCGAAGCGGACGTACTCGTCGGCCTTCGGGCTGTCGCCGTGGAGGGCGAGTCCTATCACGGTCAGGCCCGCGATCGCGCCAGAAATGCGCGAGTAGAAGGGCGTCGGCCCGCCCTGCTTCAGCATGCCCATGAACCCGTCCGCCCAATTCTCCATATGCTTCACGGCGCTGCGGCGGACCTCTGCGGTCATGTCCGGGTGGTCGTGCAGCCAGTCGTACATCGCCGCGTACTTCTGCGCAGAGATGCCAGAGTAGCTCGGCGTCTCCCCCGTGATGTTCATTGCACGGAACTGTTCGACCGCCTTCTTCCCCGCCGCGTCGTCCCCTGTCGCAAGCCAGTAAACGCCTCGGCCGATCTTTTCCGGTAGCTTGCGCAGCATTTGTTGGTATTCGTCGCGTTTCACCCATTCGCGCAGCTTTTCGACGGACGGGCCATCCCAGGCCTTCTCGCGGATGAACACGCGAGGGCGCTCTGGTCGAACGGCCGGTGGGCGTTCCGTGGCTCCGGCCAACGCCGGAATACACGCAATGCCCGCCACAACCAGCACTCTGACGCCGCTCACACTGCCCATAGTTCCGTGTTCCTAACTGCCGTTCTCACGCCCGATGATAGTCGCGCACGAATGAGCGCTCAAGTGGCGGGCCGTTTGCGGTGGAGCGGACATCGGGGAAGCGTTACCAACGTCAGGCGTGCTGCTGACGGATTTGGCGAGGCCGACGGGACTCGAACCCGCAACCCCCAGATCGACAGTCTGGTACTCTAACCAATACGGCCCCGATTCGCTTGTCAACGTTCGGAGTATAGCAGTGGCCGCGCGACAAGTCAAGCACAACAAAGGCAGGCTAAGAACGCCGCTGGAACATCTTCATTCCGTTCGCCGTCCCGGCTATAATTGGGCGCAGACCAGAAGAAGTTGCAGACGAGGAACGACCATGCCTTTTTCGGCGATTCCAGACATCCTGGCGGACATCGCGGCGGGGAAGATGGTGGTGGTCGTTGACGATGAACGCCGCGAGAACGAAGGCGACCTCGTTATGGCCGCGGAGAAGGTAACGCCCGAGGCCATCAACTTCATGCGGAAGCACGGCGGCGGCCTCATCTGCATGCCGCTCACGGGCGAGAAGTGCGACGCGCTTCGGCTGCCCCTGCTTGCCGGCGAAGGCCCGAAGAACATGTGCGCCTTCACCATCTCCGTCGGCGCGAGGGAAGGCACAACGACGGGGATTTCCGCCGCCGACCGCGCGGCGACGATCCGCACCGCCGCCCGCCCGGACTGCAAACCGGAAGACCTGCACCGGCCCGGCCACGTCTTCCCGCTGCGCGCCCGCGACGGCGGCGTGCTTGTCCGCGCAGGACACACCGAGGCGGCCGT
>CAZBRH010000088.1:0-13305 GCA_964494245.1 uncultured Planctomycetota bacterium
CGTAGGCCTGGACGACGTGCACGCCGCTGACGTTTTCTGCGACGTTCGCCGTCATCCGAGCGAGCGTGCGGCGAATACGCCGATAGACCGGCAGCCCCCAACGTTCCGAGGCGAATCCCGCTGCAAAGACAAGCGGCGAGAAGATGATGACAAGCCCGCAGAGCCGCCAATCCGCCGCCCGCAGAAACGCCATGACCGTAATGACAGAGAGAATGATGTGGACGAAGAAGAGCGGCACGAACGTGATGAGCGGTTCAAGGTTCTCGACGTCGCGGTCGACGCGGGCGATGATCCGACCCTGCTTTTCACGGTCGAAGAAGTCCATCGAAAGTTGCTGGATGTGTCCGAACAGCCAGCGCCGCAGATCCGTGAGCGCACGTTGTCCTGCGCGCTGCATCGGGAGGTTCTGCATGACCGTCAGGATGCACGTGAGCGCCCGATTGAGCACCATCAACCCGGCGATGCAGAGGAGACCCACCAGAGCCCACCTCTGGACAAATCCGCCAGCGGCATCGCCCTTGAGGCCAAGCCCCTGCGCTGCGGGCAGGATGTAGTCGTCAATGGCCAGCTTCAGCAGGTAGGGCTGCAACGCCGCCGAGAACACCCAGAACGCCTCGATGAGAATCGGGGCAATGATCTGGTATCGATAGGGGCGAACGAAGCGCAGTATCCGCCGCAGCGTCTGGAACGACGGCCGGGCGCGGGCGAACGCTTCGTCCACTTCATCAAATCGCATCGTTCTTGCCCACAAACTGCTGGTCGCACATCCTGCTGTAGGTGCCGCCGAGCTCCACGAGTTCGGCATGAGTGCCGCGTTCGACAATCCGCCCGCCGCGCAACACCAGAATCTCGTCGGCGTGGGCCACGGAGGACACTCGGTGCGAGACAACGAAGGTCGTGCGCCCCTCGGCCACACGCCGCATGGTCTCACGGATGAGCCGCTCCGTTTCGGAATCCACGCTCGCCGTCGCATCGTCCAACAGCAGGACGGCCGGATCGAGCAGGATGGCTCGAGCGATCGCGATGCGCTGCGCCTGCCCTCCGCTCAGTGTCACCCCGCGTTCGCCGATGATGGTGTCGTATCCCTTTTCCAGGCCGAGGATGAACTCGTGGGCCTGCGCGGCCTGCGCGGCGGCCTGAACGGCGGCGAAGTCCGCACGTGGATTCCCATAGGCGATGTTCTCGCGGACGGTGTCGCTGAAAAGGAACGTCTCCTGGAAGACGATGCCGACGGCGCGGCGGAGCTCTTCCAGCTGGATGTCCCGCACGTCCATCCCGTGAATGCGGACGGACCCCGCGGCCGGGTCATGGAATCGAGGGATCAAGCTGAGGAGCGTGGACTTGCCGGAACCAGTGTGGCCGACAATGCCGACGGTCTGGCCCGTCCGAACCGAGAAGCTGACCTCGTGCAGCACCGGCTTTTGCGGGTCGAACCCGAACGACACGTTGCGGAACTCGACCGCCGGCGTGTCCCCGGCGACGGGGCCGGGGAACGGCTTGGCCCCGGGCTTCGAGCGGATGCCCGGCTCCTCATCGAGAACCTCGAACACACGTTCCGATGCGGCGGCGGCGCGCTGATACGTTTCGACCAAATGCATGATATGGTGCAGGCGCCGCTCGATCGGGTGCATGACCGAAAAGCAGAACACGATGTCGCCGACCCCAAGCTGGCCGCGGATGGCGGCGTAGCCGCCGTAGGCCAGCGCGGCCGGCATCACGAGGCCGAAGACGAAGTTTGGCCCCACCATCCGGACAACCCAGTACTCAATTGCGGCGAGCACCTTCTGGAGAAACGTCGTCGTCCGCTGGTCGAACCGGGCTTCTTCCGCCTGCAACGTCGCCGTCCCCTGCCCGTACGTGTCGCGCGATTGTTTCCAGAGGGGGCGGACCTTCATCCCGACTCGGAAGGTGAGCAGCGCGGCGAAGGGCACGGGGCTCAGCGCGATGGCCGCGAAACGCCAGTCGAGAGCGATCAGTATCCCGACGGCCCCGATGAGAAAAATGAGCATGTCGGCCGTGCCGAACACGCCAAAGCGGATGAACTCCGCCATGTGCTGCACGTCCGCCGTCGAGCGGGCAATCAGGTCCCCGGTCGTCGTCCGCTTGTGAAACGTGAGCGAATGGCGCTGAACGGCCGCATACATGCGGCGGCGCAAGTGGTTGCTCACTCTGACGCCAAGTTCAGCCCGGCTCACCTGGATGGAAAACTGGAGCAGGTTATGGACCAAGCTCGACACGATGATGAGCACGACGAACGGGGCAATCTTGAGCGGACCGACCCCGAACCAGCGCTGAAGGTAGTTGATCGCGTCCCGCACGAACAGATGGGGCAGAAGTTCGGCGCCCGACGCTGCGACCGCAATGACCGCCGCGATGATGAGCAGCGGCACCTCGTGCCGGTACTCACCAAGCAGCCGACGGAGCACCGCCGGATTGGGCTTCCGTTTCTTCTCGTCTGAAGGCACCGGCCTACCCCGCGAGACGTTCTGCCGCCTCACGGACTTTCTCTATCGGGGGAACCAGCGCAAACCGGACGAACCCGTCGCCAGGGTTCCGCCCGTTCCACTCCCTGCTCACGAGGTTCCCGGGAACACAGTTGATGCCCTTTTCGAACAGGAGCCACTCGGAAAAGCCGAGCGGCGTTTCTCCTTCCGGCACCTTTACCCACAGAAAGAACGTCCCCTGCGGTGGGATCGGCCGGCATCCCACCCGCTCCAGCGCCGGCAAGAGGGTGTCGAGCCGCTCGCGGTACACCTTCCGCATCGCCTCGGGGTGCGCCTCATCCCGAAACGCCGCTGCGCCCCCTGCCTGGATGATGTTTGCCACCCCCTGCACGGATTTCCGCGTGATCGACTTGACCGGGTCGAGTAGCTTCGGGTTGCGCGACACGAGAAAGCCGATGGCGCACGAAGTCATCATGCTCCGCTTCGAGAGCGAGTTGAGGACGATCGCGCACTCCGCCGATTCCGGGACCTCGAGCACGCTGTGCGGCGGCTCCCCGTAGTATAGGTCCGAGTAGCATTCGTCCGAAACGAGGATGATTTCATGCTCGAGGCAGAAGCGGACAACCTCGGCCAGCTTCGCCAACGGGCAGACGTGGCCCGTTGGCGAGTGCGGCGAGTTGAGGAAAAATATGCGAGAGCGCCTCGCCACTTCTTCGGGAATCTCGCCCAAGTTCGGTTCGAAGCCGTTTTCTTCCGAGAGGTTGAGGTAGAACGGCTCCGCGCCCGCGAGAAGGGTTCCATCCGTATAGGGCGGATAGCCGGGATTCGGGATGATGCAGACATCGCCTGCGCCCGATTCGCAGAAATACCACGGGATGTGGAACGAGGCGTATTTTGCGCCATACGTCGCGCAGATTTCGCTGGGCTTCACATCCACGCCGAAGCGAACGCGGAGCCATCCCGCAATGGCCGAAAGGTAGTCCGCGCTGCCCACAGCCGCAGGATACCCTGAACACTTCAGTTCCTCGACCGCTTCGACCAAGCGGGAGCGGACGACCGCCGGCACCGGGTCCGTTGGGTCGCCGATCCCGAAGTCGATCACGTAGCCCGGCGGGAATTTTGCCAGGGCCTGCTTCTTGTTTGCGTCCACGACGTCAAACGGATAGGGCGCGGTCAGGATCGGTTCGAGGTTTGGATTCAGCCGGGTCAGGCGGCTGGACATGTGGGTCTCCAGAAATCCTGCGGGTTTCTAACGACTGCCTTATAAACGCCGCTCAACGAAAAGTCAACCGTGAGCGGCGGCTCAGGGCCGAAGCTGCCGCTTGATTCCCGCCCGTGCGGTGATACCATACGCAGAACCGGCCCCCATAACCGAGGAGCAAGAAATGGACGTCGCATCCATAGAACTCGCAAAGCTGAACTACCGACAAGGCGAGGTGGTCACCGGCAGAGCAAAGGTCAAGCTCGCCGGACGGTTCGCTGGCAAAATCGAAGTCCGCTGGGAGGACAGCCACGGCCGAGTCATCGACCGCGTCGAGCGGCCCGCGAAGTTCCCGTCTCTCCAGAGCATCGCCTTTCGCTTTCCCATCGACAAGTTCCCACTCTCCGTCGTCAACCGCGTTGTCGTTCAGGTGACCGACGACCTGAGCGAGCGCCGGGCGCGAGCAGGGGCGCGTTTCACCATCACTCCCCCGCGGTTCGCGTGGGATGACTTCGAGGTCATTATCTGGGGCGCGAAGCAGGAATGGGCGACCGAGGCCTACATCGAACAACTCAAGCAGACGGGCGTCACCGCTGCGATGGCCTACGCAATCCGGCCCGGCCGTCCGCGCCGCGACACAACGTGGCTCGCCGAAAACGATCTCCGCTTCTACGTCGAAAACTGCTGCCAGATCGGATGGGATGGCAAGCTCTGGCGCCAGTTCGTCGATGAGTTCGTCAACCCGGCCTACAAGAACGGCATCACGGAAGTTCCCGACACGAAGCACCTAGTCCGTCGCCCCTGCATGAACGACCCGGCGTATTGGGCCGAGGCGAAGGAACGGCTCCAAGCCGAGGTCCGCGCCCGCGATGAATACATGCCGATGGCCTACTGCATCGGCGACGAACAATCCATAGCGCTTTTCACTTCGCCCTACGACTTCTGCTTTTCGGAGCATTGCCTCAAGGCGTTCCGCGCATGGCTCCGCAAGAAGTATCGCACCATCGGCAAACTCAACGAGAGCTGGGACACGTTCTTCAAGTCGTGGGAAGAGGTGGCGCCCATGACGCGCGAGGAGGTGCGGCGGCGCAGCAGCCGCAGCTACGCGCCCTGGGCCGACCACCGCGACTTCATGGACACGCAGTTCGCCGCGCTCATCGACCGCATGGTCGGCTATGTCCACGAACTTGCTCCCGGCGCCATCGTGGGCATCGAGGGCACGCAGAAGCCCGCGGTCTACGGCGGCTTCGACTACTGGAAGCTGATGAATACCCGCATCCGCTTCCACGAGGTCTATGACATCGGCGGTTCGCATCGTATCGCGACCTCCTTCAACAAAAACCGCTGCGTCTTCCTCGGCTTGAACGGCGTCCATCAGGACAACCGAGCCCGCTCGTGGCAGAAGCTCTTCCACGGGAACCGGGGGATCATCATCTGGTGGCTGCCTGCGTTTATGAACCCCGACGGCGCCGCGTGCGACGCCGCGAAGAAGAACAAAGACCTCTGGAACGAGCTGACGGGCGGCATCGCCAAGCTGCTCGACCCCGAGAAGTCCGTTCACGACGGCGTCGCCATTCATTACTCGCCCGCCAGCATCCGCGCCCACTGGATAATGATGAAGTCCATCCCTGTCTCCGGCGATCACGAAATCGCCAACGCGATGGACTACGAGCGCCTCGCGTGGATGCGGCTCGCCGAAGACCTCGGCTACGCCTACCGCTTCGTCTCTTACGAGCAGGTCGAGCGCGGCGAGCTTTCAGATTACAAGGTCCTCATCTTGCCCGCGTCGATTGCGCTATCCGACGCCGAAGTTCGCGCCATCCGCGCGTTTGTCGAGCGCGGCGGCACTCTTATCGCCGATTACCAGCCGGGCCTGATGGACGCGAACTGCAAATGGCGCGAGAAGGGCGCTCTCGACGACGTGTTCGGTGTCGCGCGTGCGGACACGAGCACGCAGCCCTTTGAGACCTCGACCCTCAAGTGCGGCGGCAGCTACTGGTATGAAAAGGTCCCGCCGCTTGGTTCCCACGAAATCCTCGTTGACCGTAACTTCGAATCGCTCTCCATGATGTCGAACCGGCTCTACTACCCGACGGTCGAATCGACACTTGCGCCGACGACAGGCACGGCGATGGCCCGCGAAGGCAACGTCCCCGCCGTTGTCGTGAATCGGTTTGGCAAGGGGCTTGCCGTTTGCCTGAACTTCCGTCTGCTCTACTATGCCAACCATCGGCTCTCGAAGAGCGACCAGATATTCGCGCAGCAGACGTTGAACGTCCTCGGCGGCCTGATCGGGTTGGCCGGAATCGAGCCAGCGGCGCGAGTCGGCCTCGGCCGCCGCGAAATCGGCGTGGAACGGGTCTGCTTCCAAGATGGCCCCGCCGAATACCATTGCCTTCGCCGCAACCTCGAACAAGACCACCAAGCCGGCCTCGGCGAAATCGTCGGCGAAGAAGCCGAAGCTCAGACCCCCATCAACGTCTCGCTCAAGTTCCGCAAGAGCGGCCACGTTTACGAGCTTCGCAGCGGCCGCTACCTCGGCCTGACCGACTCCGTCTCCGGCCGCCTGGAACATCCCGAACCGCTCATCTACGCGCTCCTGCCCTACAAGGTCGATGCGCTCGACCTCGATGCGAAGGCCGAATACGCTCGCGGCGAGCGTGTCCGTGTCCGCATCACGCTCTTCACCCGCGAGAAGGTCGCCTTCGTCAACCACGTGCTCCGATGTCGCCTGTATGGACCCGATACGCTCGAACGGACGTCCGTGCGGCAAAACATCGTGACAAAGACCGGGAAGGCGACGTTCGCGTTCGACCTCGCATGGAACGAGATGGCCGGCGACTGGAGGACCGTCGTCCGCGATGTCGCCACTGGGATTGAGAGTGAGCATCGCTTCGCCATCCGTCCGCCGGCCGAGTGAAGCGCGCACCGCCGATGCGACGCTGCGTTGCGGTCCGCTACCTGTCGGACTCCTGCGCTGATTACTCAGAGTGCGGCAAGAAAGGCGTGGGATAGGGGGCGGCAAGAACCGCTCGGCTCACCAGAATGCCGCGAGGACACTCGGCCTCGCGGGCGAGGGGCTTCTCAACAGACCAAAGGGGATCCCATAAATGCTGCCGGCCGGTTCGACGCCCGCGTGAATCGCGGATCGAACCGGCCGGTTATCAGCAAAAGAAAACGCAGTTGCGGGCGGCGTCTTACCAGTTGCCGCGACCGCTACCGCCTCCGGACCGACCGCCGCGGTCGCGCCGAGGCCCACCACCGCCGCTCCGTCCACCGCCAGACGCGCGATCCGTGCGGGGGCGCGCCTCGTTCACGGTAATCGTCCGGCCGTCCAGCTCCTTGCCGTTCATCTCGGCAATTGCCTTCTCGGCTTCTTCTTTAGACGGCATCTCGATGAAGCCAAAGCCCCTCGATTCGCCGCTATACTTGTCCTTGATGACTGAGGCCGAAGAAACCTGGCCGAACTGCTCAAACGCTTGACGCAGCCCATCGTCTGTCGTGCTATACGACAGGTTCCCGACATAGATATTCATTCCGACATCCTTTGCTAACGAACACAAACACAAGAAACAGACAAACTACAACGCAAACGGACGAGTTTCCTCACCTCCTCTCACACGTAGCCCGGCCGAACAAATGGGCATGAAATCCGTCGCAGGTCATCCTGAGTGGCGGGAAACCTTCTCCGTCGCCCTGGGGCCTCCGTGGCCCCGACACTGTTCCGGACCGTCCGCTGGCCACATTCTGCCATACTCGGGGCAGATATGCAAGTTATTTTTTGCCTCCTATCGTTTCTGCGGCGTAAGATGGGGTAAAGCGATAAGCGGAGAACGGCAGAAGGGCAACTCACCTGTCCGCCTTGCGGGCAGGGAAGTCAATCTTCCCCATTTACCCTGTTCTCCATTTGTCCCACCTCACACCCGCCCTCTGCCGCACACGGGGGCGCTCGCACGTCCCTCAACAGTGTCGCAGGCACGCGCGTGTCTGCCTTCAAGGATCGCCGATGTCCGCCAATCCATCACCCCGCCGTGTGGTGAAGTCCCGCAGCGCGTGTGGAATACAACCACAAGACCGGCGAACTGGCCATGCTGGCGGGCGGCGTAAGATACGCAAGGTCAAACGGTTGTGTGTTTTGTGCGTCTCTGGCACGCGCCTTGCTGTCTGTCCTGTTGGAGATTGGACATGAAGCCGTCGATCTGTTTTTAGGAGGACAGAGAGGTGAAGAAGACACTGGTAATCGCGATGGTTGTCCTGGTAGCGATGTGTGTTTCGCTGTCGGTGTTTGCCGGTGAGGACGAGGGGCTTCGGCCTCGGCGGTTCGGTGGGCGGCCGCTGCTCGGCCAGAACCGCGAGGGACCCCAAGGTCCCGGCGGCCCGCACAACCAAGGGCCCTTCGGCGGGTTCTTCCGAGGCAGAATGCAGATGGGTCGTAGATTCTTCGGCGGCGAAGAAGGAAAAGCCCTACGCGATGACCTGCTGGAACAATGGAAAAAGTCGAAGGACGCCCTCCAAGACGAGCGGAAAGCGCTGCGCGAAAAGTTCCTCGGCGACTTGCACGAAGGGAAGAAGCCGCGCGAGATACTGCCAGAATACCGCGAGCAGTTCAGGGCTCTGATTGAGAAGACGATTAGAGCCCGCATCGAATTCCTTCAGAAACTGCTTGAAGAAATCAGGAAGAACGTCGGCAGACCGCCGGCGGAGGTTCGGGGGTGGCTGCGCGAGCGGCCCGCTCCACTGAAGCGGCACAAGACAGACGGCGCCAACCCGCTGCAAGACTGATAGGTCAACCGAAAAGAAACGGGGGAACCCGCCCACGGGCGAGTTCCCCCGCCTGTTTCTTGCTCGCTCCTCTCCTACCGTCTCCGTCCCCCGAGCACATAAAGCAGCATCAGGAACAGGTTGATGAAGTCGAGGTAGAGCGCGAGCGCGCCCATCACCGCTGCCTTCCGGTCTGCCGCCGAGCCGTCCTGTCCCCGCTCGTGCATCTGCTTGATTTTCTGCGTGTCGTAGGCCGTCAGGCCGACGAACACAAGCACGCCCACGCAGGAGATGAGGTGGTGCAGCGCAGGGCTTCCGAGGAACAGGTTGACCACGATGCCGATGACGATGCCGAAGAGCGCCATGAAGCAAAGGTTCCCGATGCTCGTCAGGTCGCGCTTTGTCACGTAGCCATACACGCTCATCGCGCCGAACGTGCCGGCCGTGATGAAGAACGTCGTTGCGATAGACCCGAGCTCGAACGCGATGAAGATGACGGACAGCGTCAGCCCGTTCAGAGCGGCGTACATCACGAAGCAGACGCCTGCGGCGAACGGGCTCATCTTGTGAACCGCGGCGCTCAACACGCCGACGAGGACCAGTTCACCGATGATGAGACCATAGAAGACGGCCGGGTTCCCAAGGATCGTCTTGAAGAGTGCTGGTGTTGACGCAGTTGCAACTGCGATGAGCGCCGTCACCAGCAGCCCGCCCGTCATCCAGCCGTACACACGGCGGACGAACGTTCGCTCCTCCACGACGGCATACGGGATTTCCGACACGTGAGCGTATCCCATCTCGACGCCTCCTCACACTTTCCTTGCGATCTTATTCTATTCGCAAGCTGCGAACGGGACAATGGAAAAAAGCTTCAGAGCCATCCGACGAACCGTGGGCAGTGGCGGGACGCTTCTAGCACAGGCCCATCGCGCGGAGGTTCCGGAAGCTGACCGCGACGCTCTCCATGCTGGGAATCTGGCAGGTGTCCTGCTCGACGGCGAGCCAGCGGGTGCCCGCCTTCTTTGCGGCGGCGATGATGCCGGGCCAGTCGAGGTTCCCTTCCCCAACGGGCGCGAAGAGCTGCTTGCCGTCCTTGATGACGAAGTCCTTGAGGTGGAGGATGGGGACGCGGCCGCGGAGCCGCTGAATCCAGGCGGCGGGGCTGGCGCCGCCGTGCTGGACCCAGTAGGTGTCGAGCTCGCTGCCGACGAGAGCGGGGTCGCTCTCCGCCCAGAGGATTTCGAAGCCGGTGCGGCCTTCGTATTTCTCGAACTCGAAGCTGTGGTTGTGGTAGGCGAAGCCGAGGCCGGCGTCCTTGAGCCGTGCCGCGAAGCCGGTCGCCTCTTTGGCGAACGCCTTGTAGCCCGCGGCGCTGCGCAACTCTCCGGGCAGCCAGGGCAGGACGACGTATTCGGCGCCCAGGAGCTTGTGCTTCTCGATGACCGCGTCGATGTCCTGACGGAGGTCACCGAGGGGCGTGTGCGTTGCGATGATGCGGAGTCCGGCATCGTCGCAGACGCGGCGTTGGTCGTCGAGCTTCACGTCGCCGACGCCGGCGAGTTCGACGTTCTCGTAGCCGATCTCGCGGACCTGCTTCATCGCGGCGGTGAAGCCGGTGAGGTCCTTGAGGTGCTCGCGGATCGTGTAAACCTGGAGGGCGACTTTCATGGCCTGTGCTCCGATAAGAGGGGGGCTTGGATGCGCCAAACAGGACGTATAGGTCTCATAGGACGTATGCGTCTTATTCTCAACTCTGATGCCTCGCAATGACGTCCGGGGCGGTGGCGAGGGCGTCGTCGATCTTCGAGGCGTCCTTGGCGCCGGCCTGGGCCATGTCGGAGCGGCCGCCGCCGCTGCCGCCGGCCGCCGCCGCAACTTCCTTCACAATCCGTCCCGCGTCCAACCGCGGCGTCAGGTCCTTCGTCACCCCGACAACGAACGAGGCCTTGCCGCCCTCGTCGGACGCAAGCACGACGACGCCGCTGCCAAGCTTGCGCTTCAGCGCGTCGCAGAGTTCGCGCAGGTCGTTCATTCGGAGGGAGGTCCGCCGGACGACGAGCTTGGCGCCGCCCACGACGGTAGCGTCCGCGATGATGTCGTCCGCTGATTCGCCGGAACCGCGCTGGCGGAGCTTCTTCACCTCCGCGCGAAGTTCGCGGACTTCGTTCTGGAGTTTCTGGACGCGGTCGAGCACGCGGCCCTCGTCGCCGCCAAGTTCGGCGGCGATGCGTTCGAGGATGGCCTCGCGACGGCGGCCATAGCCGATGGCCTCGCTGCCCGTCACGGCCTCGATGCGGCGGGTGCCAGCGGCGACCGACGACTCGCTCACGATGCGAAACGGCCCGACCTGCGCAGCGCTGCGGAGGTGTGTTCCGCCGCAAAGCTCGACACTGTAGCCCCCGATATCAACGACGCGGACGGTTTCGCCGTATTTCTCGCCGAAGAGTGCAATGGCACCTAGCGCCTTCGCCTTGTCGATGGGCATTTCCCGAACGGCCACATCGGCAGCGCCCAGAATGTGCTCGTTGACCAGTTCCTCGATGCGTTCGAGTTCGTCAGGTGTCACGGCGGCGAAGTGGCTGAAGTCGAACCGCAGCCGGTCGGGCGCGACGAGCGAGCCGGCCTGCTCCACGTGCTTTCCGAGCACCGTCCGCAGCGCGTGATGCAGGAGGTGCGTGGCCGTGTGTGCGCGCGCGATGGCGCGGCGGCGCGCGATATCCACCTCGCAGGAGACGGTCTGCCCGCGTTGGATGCGCCCCGAGGCGACCTTGCCAATGTGGAGGAAGTAGCCGTGGGCGCGGCCTGTATCGAGCACGTCGAAGCGGCCGCTGCTGGCGGAGATCGTGCCGGTATCGCCGATCTGGCCGCCGGCTTCGCCATAGAACGGGGTCTCGTCGAGGACGACGGTCGCTTCGTCGCCGACTTCCACCTCATCCGCGAGGTCATCATTTTTGATGATCGCTGCGACGCGCGACTGGACGGGCGCCGAGCCGCCGTCGATCCCATAGCCGAGGAACCGGGTCGGCGCGGCGACCTCCTTGACACGGCCAAGCGGGCCGGTGTCGAAGGCCTCGCCGACCATCGACGAGGCGCGGCGGGCCTGGGCACGCTGCCGATCCATTTCCTTCTCGAAGCCAGCTCGGTCTACGGAGATGCCGGACGATTCGAGAATCGATTCGGTGAGCTCGAGCGGGAAGCCGTAGGTGTCGTAGAGGCGGAATGCCTCGGCGCCGGGTAGGACGCGAAGCCCCCTTGCCACGAGGTTGGCGCGGAGCTCATCCAAAAGCCGCGAGCCCTTTTCGAGCGTGGCGTGGAACCGCTCTTCTTCCGCTTGGATGACGCGGGCGATGTTCTCGCGCCGCTGCTCCAGCTCGGGGTAGGCGTCGCGCATCGCCCGCGCGACGGCGGGAACTAGCGCGTAGAGAAACGGTTCGGACGCGCCAAGTTCGAGGCCATCGCGCATCGCGCGGCGGATGAGACGGCGGACAACGTAGCCGCGCTTCTCGTTGCCCGGCAGAACGTTTTCGGCAATCAGGAAAGCGACGGCGCGGACGTGGTCGGCGATCCGTCGGACGCAGCTTGTCCGCGCCTCAAGGTCGGGCACTGCGGCGGTCGTGCGGAGAACGTGCCGCCGGACCTCGTCGACAACCGGCTTGAAGATGTCGATGTCGAAGTCAGAGAGGACGCCCTGCATGACGGCGGCCGTGCGTTCAAGTCCCATGCCGGTGTCGATGTTCTGCATCGAAAGCGGGCGAAGCTCGCCGGGGCTGGCGCCTTTTTCGTACTGTTGGAGCACGAGGTTCCAGATTTCAACGTGGCGTTTGCATTCGCAGGTGATGTTGCAGTTTGCGGGGTCGGGACAATGCGGCTGCGGGCCCATGTCGTAGAAGATTTCGGTGCAGGGGCCGCAGAGGGTGCCTTCGGGCGACTGGCTGGGGGCGTCCGCCGGCCAGAAGTTATCGTGCTCGCCAAGCCGAAGGATTTTCGCCGACGGCAGGCCGATGACGTCCCGCCAGACGCCATAGGATTCGTCGTCGTCCTTGTAAACCGAGACGGAGAGCTTTGCCTCGCTGAGCTTGAGGCGGTCAACGAGGAACTCCCAGGCGTACTCGATGGCGCCCTGCTTGAAGTAATCGCCAAAGGAGAAGTTGCCGAGCATTTCAAAGAAGGTGTGGTGGCAGGGCGTGCGGCCGACCTTGTCGATGTCGTCGGCGCGGAAGCACTTCTGACACGACGCCGCCCGCCGGTAGGTGAGGTTTTTGCCGAGGAACTGGTCCTTGAACTGATTCATCCCCGCGCCGGTGAAGAGGAGCGTCGGGTCGTGTTCCGGGACGAGCCGGTCGCTCGGCACGATGGTGTGGCCTTTTTCCTCAAAGAACCGCAGGAAGGCGGACCGAATGTCGGATGTTTTCATTCCTTCTCTAAGCCCTTGGCGACGAAAATCCTGTGGCGAAGCTCCTCGAACAACTGCCCGTTCTCCTTCAGGTGCTGCCGCGCCTTCTCCCTGCCCTGTCCGATGCGAACGTCGCCGTAGGAATACCAGGTTCCGGTTTTCTGGATCAGGCCACATTCTTCGGCGAGGTCGAGAACATCGCCCTCGATCGATATGCCTTGTCCGAAGAGGATGTCGAACTCGGCGCGGCGGAACGGTGGAGCGACCTTGTTCTTCACGACGGTGACACGCGTCCGGCTGCCGACGACCTCATCGCCTTCCTTGATGGATTCGATGCGGCGCATGTCGAGCCGCAGCGAGGCATAGAACTTGAGCGCCCTGCCGCCCGGCGTCGTCTCGGGGTTGCCGAACATGACGCCAATCTTCATTCGAATTTGGTTCGTAAAAATCATCGCCGTCTGGCTCTTGCTGATCGCGCCGGCGAGCTTTCGCATCGCCTGGGACAT
>CAZBRH010000089.1:0-1299 GCA_964494245.1 uncultured Planctomycetota bacterium
TTCAACGCCATCGCCTGCCTCAAGACCTCGGTGATGACGTTCCCGGAGCTGTGTCACGGCTGTGCCGGATGCTGGCTCGTGTGCCCGGCCGGCGCGATCACGCCGGGTGGCCGGGAAATCGGTTTCGTTGAGAAAGGAACCTCGGACGGGTTGGCGTTTGCTCAAGGCCGGCTGCGTGTGGGCGAGGCGATGTCGCCGCCGCTCATTCGCGCCGTTCGGCGCGAGCGGGACCCGCAACGCCTCTGCATCATCGACGCGCCGCCGGGAACCTCGTGCCCGGTGATCGCCTCGGTCAGGGGGGCCGATCTCCTTGTGCTCGTCACCGAGCCGACGCCGTTCGGCCTGAACGACCTGCGGCTCGCCGTCGAGATGGCCCGGGCGCTCGGCCTTCCGCACGGGGTCGTCATCAACCGCGCGGGCGCGGGCAACCGCTGCGTCGTGGACTACTGCGCCGGCGAGCCGGTCGCCGTCCTCGGCGAAATACCAGACGACCGCCGAATCGCCGAAGCGTACTCGCGCGGCATTCCTGCGCTGGAAGCGCAGCCCGGCCTTCGCGCGACGTTCGCACAACTCTGGGCGGCGATCGAGTCACGAGTGGAGGCGCGATGAAGAAGCTCGTCGTCATCAGCGGCAAGGGCGGCACGGGCAAGACCAGCGTCGTTGCCTCGTTCGCCGCGCTGGCAACAGAGAAGGTGCTGGCCGACTGCGACGTGGATGCTGCCGACCTGCACCTTGTGCTCGCTCCGCAGGTCCGGCAGCGCGAGGAGTTCCGTGCCGGCAAAGTGGCGCGGGTGCAGCCCGAAAAATGCGCCGCATGCGGGAGATGCGCGGAGGTCTGCCGGTTCGAGGCCGTCCGCATGGACGGCCCGGCCAGCGACGCCGTCCGGAAGACCTACCGCGTGGACCCTATCGCCTGCGAGGGCTGCTCGGTCTGCACCCGCTTCTGTCCGACAAACGCCATCGTCCTCGAAGACGCCGTGAGCGGCGAGTGGTTCATCTCCGACACCCGCCACGGCCCGATGGTGCACGCTCGGCTGGGCGTTGCCGCCGAGAACTCCGGCAAGCTTGTCACCCTCATCCTCAATCAGGCGCGAAAGCTTGCGGACGAACAAGGGCTCCGCCTCATCATCGCCGACGGCTCGCCGGGCATCGGCTGCCCCGTCATCGCCTCCATCGCCGGCGCGACGCTCGCTCTCGTCGTCACCGAGCCGACGCTCTCCGCACTCCACGACATGGAGCGCGCCTGCCAACTGACCCGGCACTTCGGCGTCCGGACGGCGCTGTGCGTGCACAAGCACG
>CAZBRH010000089.1:1316-13172 GCA_964494245.1 uncultured Planctomycetota bacterium
GGCCAGATCGCCGCCCGCGCCCGCGAAAAGGGCACGCCGCTCCTCGGTACGATCCCCTATGACCCGCAGGTCACGGCGGCGCAGATCGCAGGGAAAAGCGTCGTCGAACACAGCGGCGGTGCCGCCGCCGAAAGTATCCGAACCTTGTGGCAGCGCGTCAAGAAAGCACTCGAATAGGAAGGAGAGAAGCCATGCGATACGCTGTGCCGTTGCAGAATGGCGTGTTGAGCGCTCATTTCGGCCACTGCGAGGAGTTCGCCCTGGTGCACGTCGACCTCGAGTCCCCAACGCGGGGCAAGGTGACCCGTGCGGCGGCGCCGCCGCACGAGCCGGGAGCGCTGCCGGCTTGGCTGCGTCAGCAGGGCGCCGATGTGATCATCGCCGGCGGCATGGGCCAACGCGCCCAGGGTCTTTTCGCCGAAAGCGGCATCCAGGTCGTCGTCGGCGCACCGACGGCGCCGCCCGAGGAGCTCGTCGCCGCGCACCTCAACGGCACGCTCCAGAGCGGCACAAACATCTGCGACCACTAGTGTCGCTTCAAGGTCGATTTTGTCGTCTGGTTCCGCCCTCACCGAGGGCGGCTACAACAGAACGTCAGGGCAATGTTGTAGCCGAGGTCGTTGACCTCGGATGCCGCGCCTGCAAACACAAACTTGAAGCCACACTAGCCGGCCGAAATCACCGGCATGGAGGAGACCCGTGGATACGATCCAATGGCTTGAGAAGACAATCGGTGGGCGCTGGACCGGCGTCACGTTCCACCACGATGGAATCCCAGCCGGCAACATGCCGCCCAGCCCGACACGGTTCTGCGCCGCGCTCTGGAACGGCTCGCCAGGGCCCGTGGTGTTGACGCGGGACTGCATCGCCTGCACGGGTGCCAAGCGGAGCTTCGGCTGGGCGACGTACAGCGACGAGACCATGGCGTCGGAAATGGCCCAGAGGACAGGAATCCGCGCCGACATCGCGTTGTGCGCCATCAGGGAAACGCCTCGCTTCGACGCGCCGATCCAGGCGGTCACCGTCAACGCTGACGGCTCGCCCGATGTGCTGCTCTCCTGCATGCAGCCCGAGGCGGCGATGCGGTTCGTCGCCCACTACCGGCGCGCCCTCGGCAGGACGCCTCACGTGCCGCTCGCGAGTGTCATGGCCGTCTGCGGAAACCTCGTCGTCCGGTCATACCTGACCGGCGAACTTTCCCTGTCGTTCGGCTGTCCGGACTCACGGGCAGAAGCCGCCATCGGCCGGGACCGGCTCATCGTCGGCATCCCATACGAACTGGCCAGGCGGATCCGGGAGGCGGGCTGAATGAACATCAAACCCATCGGACGGGTTCGGCGACTGTCCGATGATGCATCCGTTCTGGAAATCCGCACGGAATACGTCTCCGGCCTGGATGGCGTTGAGCCGGGCGCCTCGCTCCAGGTGCTCTACTGGATGCACGAGCTCGACCCCGGTCAGCGGCACGTACTGAAAGCCCATCCGCGCGGCGACAGGCGCCGGGCGGTGCGCGGAGTCTTCGTTCTCCGAAGCCCTATGCGGCCGAACCCCATCGGCGTCTCCACCGTGTCGGTGACGCGTATCGAGGGCGGCCGGGTCTTCGTGACCGGCCTCGACGCCCTGGACGGCTCACCGGTCATCGACATCAAAGCCGGATAGAGGAGCAGCCCGATGCTCAGCCATGTCCGGGCAACGGTTCTCGTTGAAAATACCACCTCGCGGCCGGACCTTACACCCGAGCATGGGGTCGCTCTTTGGATAGAGGCGGACGGCGTGAAGGTGCTTTTCGACACGGGCAGCACCGGCGTCGTGCGCGAAAACGCCGCGACGCTCGGCATCGACCTGTCGGATGCCGACGCAATCGTGCTCAGCCATCGCCACCACGATCACACCGGCGGCCTCGATCGCGTGCTCGATATTGCTCGCCGGGCGCGCGTCCATGCGCATCCGTCCTTCGGCGCTGGGATCAGAAGCGCTCGCCTGCGGCTGTCGCCCGCACCCGAGACGGTCGTTCCCGGCATCCACACAACTGGCGAAGTCGAGCGCGTGACCGACTTCGAGGGTCCCCGGACGCCTTCGCGCCACTTCCCCGATGACCAGGCCCTGTATCTTGAGACTGCCCGGGGCATCGTCGTTGTCGTTGGCTGCGCCCACGCCGGGATCGTGAATACGCTCCGCCATGTCGCCAAGCTAGCCCGTACCGCAAAGCTCCACGCCCTGGTGGGTGGGATGCACCTTCTCCGCGCCTCACAGGTCCGGTGCCGGAAAATGATGCAGGCGTTCCGCGAGATTGGCTTGGACATCATCGGGCCTTGTCACTGTACGGGGAAAGATGTCATCTCGCAGGTTGAGCGAGAGTTCCCCGCCGAGTTCGTCCGCTGCCAAACCGGCACCGTACTGGTGTTCGGGGCGAATGATGGTTGAGAACCGGAACGTGCCTTGTCCCCTCCCCGGCGCGTGTGCTAGAATCCCCCGTCCCGTTCGAGGCGTTGCACGGCATGTACCCCGAACTCATCCCCGGCTGGCCGCTTCATTCCTATGGGCTGATGCTCGTTGTCGCCTTTTACTCCGCCTATTTCCTTTCCCGATGGACGGCCAAGAAGGAGGGCATCGAGCCGAACCGGATGATGGACATCCTCCTTGTCGCGGTTGTGCTGGGCATCGTTGGCGCACGGGCACTGTTTGTCATCCAGTATCGCGAGCAGATCAGCGGCTTCGGCGACCTGTTCGCCATCTGGCGCGGCGGGCTCGTCTTCTACGGCGGCCTGATTACCGCAACCATCGGGCTCGTGGCCTACGTCCGTTGGAAAAAGCTCCCTGTCTGGCGGCTGGCGGATGCGGCAGCCCCGGCGATCATGATTGGACTGTCCCTCGGCAAGGTCGGCTGCTTCCTGAACGGCTGCTGCTTCGGCGCGGTCTGCGACGAGCGGTTCCCTCTCGCTGTCCGGTTCCCCCGGTTTGTTTCATCAACGGATGCCGGCGGATGCTCGTGCAAGGCGCAGGGCCCAGGAGCCGCCGCTTATCTCATTGATGTTGACGGCAAGTGGCACGGAATTGAGACCGGCCGTGGTGGTCCCCGGCTTGTGCGGAGCGAGGACTTGAAAGCGCGGCTCGCCGCCGACCCCGAAGCGTGGCGCCATACGAGCGTCCACTGGGTCCGTGCGAGGGAAACCCCAGACGGCGGCACGGCATATGACACTATCACCGGGAGCTTCGCCCTGCTCCAGCACCTCGTCCAATACCCCGACAGGATCGGCCCCGACGCGGAGCGCTCGCTCCCCGTCCATCCTTCGCAGCTCTACATGGCGGTGTCGGCTGCCGCCATCTGCGGTGTTCTGCTGCTTGTTCGCCGCTGGCGCCGTCGCCCCGGCGAGGTCTTCGCATTCATGGCTCTTCTCTATTCCGTCGTCCGGTTTATCGACGAGGGATTCCGCGACGACACGAACCCGGTGCTCTGGAACCTGACCATATCGCAGGTCATCAGCATCGGTGTGCTCGCGTTCGGCGTCGGCGCGCTCGCGTGCCTTCGCCTGCGCCGAGGTGCAAAGAGCTCCTGATTTTTCGCAACCTCGCCCGCTTCAACCCAGAATCACCTTTAGGTCGGCGTCGGGCGTCGTTACCGGCGCGATGTTGAACTTGTCCACGAGGACTTGGAGCACGGGGGCCGTGACGAACGCGGGCAAGCTCGGGCCGAGGCGGATGTTCCGAATGCCCAGGTGGAGGAGCGACAGGAGTATCGCGACCGCCTTCTGCTCATACCATGAGAGGATGAGCGAAAGCGGCAAGTCGTTCACGCCGCAGCCAAACGCTTGAGCGAGCGCGATCGCGATCTGGACAGCGGAGTACGCATCGTTGCACTGGCCGACATCCAGGAGCCGCGGGATGCCCCCGATGTCGCCAAAATCGAGCTTGTTGAACCGGAACTTCCCGCAGGCGAGCGTCAGGATGACGCAATCCTTCGGCACCTTCTGGGCGAGCTCGGTGTAGTAGTTGCGGCCGGGCTTCGCACCGTCGCAACCGCCGATGAGGAAGAAGTGCCGCACGGCGCCGGACTTGACCGCCGCAATGACCTTATCGGCGACACCGAGCACGGCATTGCGGGCGAACCCGACGAGGATTGTCTTGTCCTCGCCGTCTTCGGGGAAGCCCTCGGCGGCGAGTGCCGCCTTGATGACGGGGGCAAAATCGCCGTTGCTGACGTGGGTGACGCCGGGCCACGCCACGAGCCCGCTTGTGAAGATGCGGTCCTTGTAGCTGTCCTGCGGCTTCTGGATGCAGTTAGTGGTCATCAGGATTGCACCGGGGAATTGGGCAAACTCTTTGTGCTGGTTCTGCCACGCGCTTCCGTAGTTTCCGACAAGGTGCTTATGCTTCTTGAGACCGGGGTAGGCGTGGCAGGGGAGCATTTCGCCGTGGGTATAGACGTTGATGCCCTTGCCCTCGGTTTGTTGGAGCAGCCCGTCGAGGTCTTTGAGGTCATGCCCGGAGACAACAATCGCCTTGCCCTTGCGGGGCGTGACGCGCACGGACGTCGGCACCGGGTGTCCGTAAGCGCCGGTGTTTGCCCTGTCGAGCAGTTCCATGACCTTGAGGTTCAGTTCGCCGGTTGCCAGCGCCTTCGCGGTCAGGTCGCCTGCGTCCGTCGGATCGGCCGCGAGATACGCAAGGAGTTCGTGGAACTTCGCATAGACCGCGCCGTCCTCGACTCCGAGAATCTGGGCGTGGTCGGCGTATGCGGCGGCGCCCTTCAGGCCGTATAGGATCAGTTCCTGAAGTCCGGCGACATCGGCTCCGAGACGCGCCGTTCGCGCCTCGATGCCAATCTCCTCGGCCTGTCGCGCCATCCCGGCAACATCGGCGGCCGGCACGAAGGCCGCCGGGCCGGGCACATCCCTGCCGACGGAAAGCGCCTTCGCCTTGTTGCGGACGCGAACGCCTTTCCGGATGATCCCTGCAAGGCGCTCTGGGTCGAAGTTCACGTTCGTCACCGTCGAGAACAGGGCTTCGATGACGAAGACATCGACCTCGCGGTCGGCCTTGCCCAGTTGGCGCGCCCGATGCGCGTACTGGGCGACGCCCTTCGCCACGTGCACGAGCACGTCATGGAGCGCCGCCGTTGTCTCGTCCTTACCGCAGACGCCGTGAACGGTGCACCCCGTTCCCTTCGCCGTCTGCTCACACTGGTAGCAAAACATCCGTCGCCTCCTTCCTCCCCGGACATGAAAGACCTACTCGCGCGTCGCCGCGCGCAACATGATGAGGAACATCTTGAATTGCTTCACCGCCTTGAGAGCGTGGGGCACGTTCGCGGGCATGATGACCAGTTGGCCGGGTTTCGCGCGAATGGGCTTGCCCCCAATGATAATCTCGGCCTCGCCGTCGAGCACATGGACGAAGGCGTCGAACGGCGCGGAGTGCTCGCTGAGGCCCTGGCCGGCGTCGAACGCGAACAGGGTCAGCGTGCCCGCGTCGTTCTTTGCGATGGTGTGGCTGACGATGGAGCCGTCTGCGTATGAGACCAGTTCGGCGAGGTCGAGCGCCGCTCCTTGGCGGGCTTTCCTGGCCGTTCCCTTTTGCCGATGGGGCACTGCTCCGCCCTCCTCATGGTTCAAGCGGCCAGCCGTCGCATGTCCGTATCGCAGCAGCGCGGGGCGAACGCCCCGGCACCCTGCCGCACAACCGCGAGTTCCGCCCCGCACACCGGGCAGCGATAGAAGATCAGCCGCCGCCGGAGTAGAACCATCTCTGTGTCGCAGCAGCGGGGGCAAAAATCGCCCATTCCGCCTGCGAGCACGGCGATTTCAGCGCCACACACGGGACAGCGATAGACGGCGCCGCGAACGGGCTCCGCACTCATCGGCGGCCTCCTCCCGGCGCGATGCGGCTCATCGGGCCGCCGCAGCACCGGAGCTCCATCGTGCCGACGCCGCCGCGGGTGACCATCGCCAGGTTCCCGCACTTGCGGCAGGCGTAGGCCGCCCCGACGTGGATCGTCAACGCCCGCTCCCACTCTTCCAGCCCCCATTCCGGCGGGGCCGATTCAGGAAACTGCGCCATTCTCCACCTCCCCATGTTCAAAGAAGGCCAACTTCTCGGTGCCTTGCCGTGATGGCGTCCGCCAAGGCGTCCAGCGCCGCAAAGTCCACCCGGCGCGGCGCACCCTTTATGTAAACCGGCGGTATGATTTCGAGTTGCAGCCCTTTGACGAGGTCCGCAATTTGGTCGACCGCCTTCGTCGCCCAACCGTGCGAGCCAATGACCGACGCGAACTTCGCCTTGGGTCGCAGCGCATTCGCCAGATACGCCGCATAGACCACCTTGGGGTGGGCGCCTGTCATCACCGTGGGCGTGCCGACAAGGATCGTCGCCGCATCGACGAGCGCGACCGCCAGCTTGCCAATGTCCACCTCAGCGAGGTCAAAGCGTTCGACCGCCACGCCGCGAACGGCCAGGGCCGCGGTCACGTGCTCGACCATCTGCCGCGTGCTCCCGTGCATCGAAATCCACGGCAGGACGACGAGGTTCTTTGGCGTGTCCAAGGTCCAGTCGCGGTAGGCCTCGATGATGAACGCTGGGCGCTGGTGTATCGGGCCGTGGCTCGGGCAGATGATATCGATGGCGAGACGGTCGAGTCGCTCAAGGTGTTTCTGGATGAGCTTGTGGAACGGCATCATGATTTCGGCGTAGTAGCGCTTTGCCGGTTCGTAAACGCGGCACTCGTCGGTCACAGCGAGGTCGCTCGTCGCCAGGTGGGAACCGAACAGGTCGCACGAAAAGAGGACACGGCCTTCGCGGAGATACGTGACCATCGTTTCGGGCCAGTGGACCCAGGGGAGGTGGATGAACTCGAGCGTCCTGCCGCCCAAGTCGAGCGTCTCGCCGTCGCCGACCTCTCGGATACGGGCGGGGTCTATGTGCAGTTCATCCACGAGCAGCGCCTTGCATTTGGGCGTGCAGAGCAACTCGGCGGCAGGATATCTTGCGAGCACGGACCCGAGCTCGCCGGCATGGTCCTGCTCGGCGTGATTCGAGATGACGTAGTCCACTCGCTCGACGTCGGCGAGCTGGCCGAGCAGGGTCCCGGAAAACGGCGGATCGACAGTGTCGATGAGCGCGACCTTGTCGCGTCCGCGGACAAGGTATGCGTTGTAGCTCGTGCCGTCGGGCAGCGGGATGAGCGAATCAAAGAGCCGCCGGTCCCAGTCCACGGCGCCGAACCATGTCACGCCTTCCGCAATCGGTCTTGGGTTCATTTCAGTCTTCTCCCTTCGTCAACGCATGGTCTCCGTGACGATTCCTCCCCTGATGCCGACGGTATGGATTTCGAGCGGCACGTCGGGCGCAGCGGCGTTACGCGCGGCCATGGCGGCGTTCGCGATGCCGCCGCAGCAGGGCACCTCCATCCGCAAGACGGTAATCCGGCGGGGCCTCGCCTCAGCGAAGATGCTTTCGAGCTTTTCGCGGTAATACGCCAGGTCGTCGAGCTTTGGGCAACCGACAAGCACCGCGTGCCCCGCGACGTATCGTTCGTGGAAGTCGGGCACGGCGAACGCGACACAGTCCGCACAGACCAGCAGGTCGGCGTTCTTGAGAAAGGGCGCGAACGCCGGAACGAGCCGGAGCTGGACTGGCCAGTGGCCCAGTTGCGAGGGCGGGACATCCGCTGCGGCGTCCGTCCGGGCGCCCTGCTGCTCGCACGTCCGCATCGCTGCGGCGGGGCACGCCGCATGAGGACATCTGCCGGCTGCCCCGCCTGCGACGGCAGAAGGGGAATGGTGCGTGTCTACGGAATCGCGCAGAGCTTGCAGATGGGTGCGCGTCGCCTCTTCATCGAACGGCTCGGCCTCGCGCTGCTCGATGGTGATGGCGCCTTGCGGGCAAGTGCCGAGGCACGCGCCCAGCCCGTCGCAGTAGATTTCCTTGACGAGCCGCGCCTTGCCGTTCACCAGCGCGAGCGCCCCCTCGGCACACGCCGTGATGCATTGGCCGCAGCCGTTGCATTTTGCTTCGTCGATGTGGACGATGCTCCGTTTCATACGAGCGTTTTCCCTTGAATCCGTTTTGCGGCGGCGGCGACAGTGGTTCCGGCGAGGTGCCGCCGGACCTCGCTGTTGAGCCGCGTGAGTAGGTCGCCAAAGATACAATTGTGACCGCCGCAGAGCGACGTTGTGAGCAGGCAATCCGAGGGCTTGAGTGGGCCTTCGATGGCTTCGTAGATATCGAGCAGCGCAATCTCGTCGGCTTCCCGCGCCAGCTCGAAGCCGCCGCCGGGGCCGCGGGTCGCTCGGACAAATCCGAGGTGTGCGAGCCGCTGAAGCACTTTCGAGAGGTGGGCTTCGGACGCGCCGAGGGTTGCGGCCATCTCGCGCGTCGAAAGCAAGCGGTCCGGGCTCGCTGCAAGCAGCGTTATGGTGTGCAGTCCGAGGGATGCTGCATCCGAGACACGCAGGACGCTCGACATTCCCGCCTCCAATCCCCGATTTGGTATAATAATACCATATATCTTCATGCTGTCAAGCGCAATTTTTCTGCGGTGCAAAGGGATTAGGCGCGTCTTTTCCGACTAGTCGCTGTGGTCAACCTCGCAACTCGTCCAACGCGCTGGACGACAGCGCCGAACAACACCTCGGACGTCTCGAGTCAGAGAATTGCATGGCGCTTGGTCGGGCGGCAAGAGAAGGAGAGCAGCACGGTGAGAAGGACGAGGGCGACCCGCTGTGCAGGTTCAATAACGCATCCGCTGCCGCGCCGAGGGGATGTTCATAAGTCGGCGGTATTTCGTGACGGTGCGGCGGGCGACATCGACCCCGCGTTCTTTCAGGAGCTCGACGATTTGGCCGTCGCTCAAAGGATTGCGCTTGTCCTCATTGTCCACGACTTCGCGGACGAGGTCCTGAACGCTGGCGCGGGAGGCGGTGGGGCCTTGGGCATCGGCCTGGGCGCTGCCCGCAAAGAAGAACTTGATTTCGTAGAGGCCGCGTGGCGTCTGAGCGTATTTGTCGGCGATCGCGCGGCTCACGGTCGAGACGTGCACGCCCGCCGCCTCGGCGATGGTGCCCATCTTCAGTGGCTTGAGGAACCGGATGCCCTTGTCAAGGAATTCTTTCTGGACCTTGACGATTTCTTCGACGATGCGGTGGAGTGTGTTGCGCCGCTGCTGAATCGAATCGATGAGCCACCGGGCTGACTGAAGCTTCTTCTTGAGGTATTCCTTTTCCTCCGGCGACGTCTGGTCGGATCGAAGCAGCGTCAGGTAGTGGCGGTTCAGGCGAAGTCGGGGCACGTAATCATCGCACATGACCACCTCGTAGTCGCCGTTTGCCTTGCGGATTTCGACGTCGGGCAAGACGTAGTGGGGGCGTTCCGCGCTGAAGACGGCGCCAGGCCGGGGGCTCAGGTGCAGCACGAGCTCCGCCGCCTCGCGCACCTCCTCCAGCGTCCGCCCGGTTTCCTTCGCGATTTTCGGATACCGGTTCATCTGGAGGTCTTCGAGGTGGTTCAGGATGATCTGGCGTTCGAGTTCGTATCGGCTGTCGCGCCCGGAGCCATCTGTCCCCTGAGCGAGTTGGAGGAGGAGACATTCCTTGAGGTCGCGAGCGCCGACTCCGGGCGGGTCGAGGGATTGAACGATGCGAAGGACGCGCTCGGCCTCCGCGATGGTTGTTCCGGGGGGCATGGGGTCCATGATTTCTTCGAGGGGATATTGCAGGTAGCCGTTGTCGTCGAGGTTATAGACGATGTTTTCAGCGATGGTCCGCGTCCGGTCGTCCAGTTCCAGCAGTGTTAGTTGGTCGGCGAGGTATTGCTGGAGCGATGGGGACGGGGCGGCCGTGTTCTGCATGGCTTCGAGTTTTGGGTCGTGCTCGTCGTCCTGCGGGCGCGCGGGGGCCTGCGAAGAGTAATCGCTCAGCCGCTCCTCCATTTCGAGCATCTTGTCGAACTCGGATTCGTCGCTTGTCCGCTCGTCCTCCGGCTCGGGCGCATCCGTCGGTTCCACCTGCTCCACGCCGGGTTCCAGTTGTTCGAGGACGGGGTTTTCGAGCAGCTCCTGATTGATTCGCTGCTGGAGTTCGAGCGTCGGGAGCTGGAGGATTTCGATGGACTGGATGATCTGCGGAGCAAGCCGCATCCGCATTTCGAGTCGCTGGCTGACTGAGAGATCCATCCGCATTGGTATCGGTCGTGTTTCCTTTCTTCGAACGGCCGCGCTCGGGCCGTCAGCTCACACTCATTTTCGGCTGAACTTTCCCTCGCATTAGCCCTTGCGCTCGGCGGTAACGTGCCGCCGTGCAAGCAAAGCGCCAGTCAGCGTGCCCTTGGCCGCGTGCTCCAGCCGCCCGCCCGCCGGGACGCCACGGGCGAGGACCGATACGTCCACGCCGAGCGGCGCCAGCTTGTCCATCAGAAAGTTTGCCGTCGAATCTCCTTCTGTGTCCGGATTTGTTGCGAGGATGACCTCGCGGACGCGGCCCGCCTTGACGCGCTTGATGAGGGGGCCGACGTTCAACTGGTCGGGATAGACATCTTCGAGCGGCGCGATGTGTCCGCCGAGCACATGGTAAAGCCCGCGATAACTGCCGCTCGATTCGATGGCGGCGAGGTCGCGAACGCTCTCGACGACGCAAAGCGTCGTTCGGTCGCGTCCCTCGTCGCGGCAAATCGGGCAGGGGTCCATCTCGCTGACGTTGAAGCACATGGAACAGGTAATCGCTTTGGCGCGGACGGCGCGGATGGCGTTGACCAAGCGGGCGGCGTCCTCCTTGCTCATCGACTGGACGTGGTAGGCGAGCCGTTCCGCCGTTCGGATGCCGATTCCCGGCATCTTGGCGAACTCCACCGTCAACGCATCAATGCTCTCAGAAAGCGTTGTCATGCTCACCGTCCATAGTCGCCGCTAAAACATTCCCGGCGGCAGGCCGAGTCCGCCCGTGACCTTGTTCATCTCGTTCTCGGCAAGCTCATGGGCCTTCTTCGTCGCCTGCGACACGGCAGCAATAATCAAATCCTCCAGCATCCGAACATCGTCCGGATCGACCACCTCGCGGCTGATCTTGAGTGCGACAAGCTCCAGCTTGCCGTTGACCTGCGCCGTTACCATTCCGCCGCCAGCGGACCCTTCGACGACGCGCGTGCGGAGGTCTTCCTGCACCTGCGCCATCTTGCGCTGAAGTTCCTGGACCTGCTTCATCATGCCGCCGAACTGGGCGTTCATTCCTTTCATCGTCTATCCTCGGTTGTTGGGGCATCGCTTGTGGCGACAACGCGCGCGTTCAGAAGCCCCATTGCTTTTCGTATGTGCTCGCCGCGGGGCTGTCCCACCACCGTTCGGAGAGTTGCTGGTTTCGCAGCCGCGGGCGCCGCCCGCAGCTCGATCCGGCATGCCTCGCCGCTCAGCTCCGACAGGATGCCCTCGATCAGTTCCCGGTTTGCCTCGGCCGAGGCCAAGCCGACAGGGTCGAGTTCGATGACGTAATGGCTCTTGCCAGCAACGACGGCGGGACGGAACGAGGCGTCGGCCATGAATGCCGCGAGCGAGGCCTTTCTTTGCCCCATCAGCGCGAGCGTGTCCTTCCACAAGTCGCCCGTGCGTTCTGGCGGAGCGGGAGGTGCGGGTTCCTCGGAGAATTCCTCGGATGGCGGTTGCGCGGAAGGGGCGGAAGCTTTCGGCCTGCTTTCGGCACTTCCGCCGCCGCCGGACGAAAGCGCCCGCAGCCGCTGGAGCACTTCGCCGAGCGGCCGGAGGTCGGGCACCTCAGCTGCTCGGATGAGAGCGAGCTCGAGCACGATCCGGCTCTGGGTGCTTCGCCGCGCCTTCTGTTGCGTTTCGGCGAACATCTGCACGAGATACATAAGCCC
>CAZBRH010000090.1:0-7549 GCA_964494245.1 uncultured Planctomycetota bacterium
CAAGAGCGTCCGGCTCCGCCAAGAGCCGCAGCGCACAATAGCGCCAAGCCGGCAGATATGTTTCCTCTGCCACGGGCAGAACCGCTCCGCCGCATCGGTCGAGCGCGTCTTGGAACGCGGCGGCGGCCTTGACCCACTGGCGCTCGGCGAGGAGCCGTTCGGCTTTGACGACACGGGTCATAGCGGCCTCAACGTCCTCGTCCGGCGGCGAGATTCCCAAGTCAGTCTCGCGCTCTGTGCGTGCGACACGCGGAACCGGCTGAAGCGGTGCAAGGGTGTCAACGCGGACGCCCAGCGCCCTGCGGACGGCCGCCGGGTCGCCGCCGGCATGGCGGCCTGCAAGGCAAAGCAGCGCGCAGAAGCCCCCCCACAGGAGAATGTTCCTGCGGGCCGCGTGCCCGGCGGCATTCCCGATGGTACTGGCATTGTGCAAAGCAGCATCATCCGTGAGCAACTTTGTCGTCCCCATTATATGCGGCGGCTCTGGACGAACAAAGCATCCCCTGTGAAGCACGAATGACCCCGAGCGGTGTGGCCGCCGAAAGACGCTGCACCTTCGGTATCACAGACTTGCCTGTCTTGCCTCCGAGGTGCGCGGCGAAAAGCGTGCGGGAAGACGACTGGGCGATCTTTCCCCCCACATGAAGAGTCACAACATCGGGCGTAAAATACGAACACCCGTTCGACGATTTTTTTGCGGGGCGCGCTCCGGAGCCATCTGTGGTGTGCTGCTCTCTTATGCCTCGCTGCCCGGGCGGCCGCGGCGGTGCCGTCAGAAGATGGAGCGGCCGTTCTCCGTGTCGGAATCGGTGGGTTTCCGCGCTGCGATGTTCCGGACAAACGTGACCGGGCCGCTCAAGAGGTAGAGGCCGAAGCCGGCGAGGAGGACGTATTCGTAGTGGAGGGGTAGGGCGAGGACTGTGAAGACTCCAAAGACGAGGACGACGAGGTGGGTGAACGTGGTGCGGTCGCTCAGAAGGATGTTGAGGAGGTGGGCGTAGCGGAAGCGGGAGATCATCAGGGCGCCGAGGAGGACGGCAGCGTAGGGCATGGTGCGGGCGGCCCAGGCGGCGTCGGCCTTCATTCGCCATTCGAAGATGGCGAGGGCGGCAATGACGCCAGCGGCGGCGGGCGTCGGCAGCCCGCGAAAGTAGAAGTGTTCCGGTTCCTCGGGGCGGGTTTCCACGTTGAAGCGCGCAAGGCGGAGGCCGGCGCAGACGACGTAAAGCCCCGAGCAGACGAAGGCATACCAGTAGTGGCCGAAGACGTTGCGGCTGGATGCTTCGAGGAAGACGATGTAGGCGGGGGCGACGCCGAAGCTTACGATGTCGGCGAGCGAGTCGAGTTGGCTGCCGAACTCGCTCTCGGAACGCGACATGCGTGCGACCTTGCCGTCAAGAGCGTCGAAGACCATTGCGAGGAGGATGAGCCATCCGGCGAGGGCGAACGCTTCCCAGCTCTCTGTGGGCTTAACGGTCTTCCAGAGGAATTGGGCGTGTGCGGCGACGCCGATGGCCGCGAACCCGCAGACGAGGTTGCAGAGCGTCAGGAGCGTCGGGAGCATGCCGATGGCGGCCATCATCCGCCCGCTGTCGGGGCGGCCAGTGTCTTGCTCGCTAGAGGTCATCTGGCTGTTCGCCTTCAGGCGTGCTGGGCGGTTTGGGTTGGGGTTCGGGCTCTGGTGATTCTGGGGCGGACGGCCCCTCGATGGCGGCATCGGGTTCCGGTTGGTCGTTTACGTCGAGAGGTTCCAGCACGGCTTCGTCGTTCTCTTCGGCCTCTTCCTGCGGCTGCCCCTCTGCGTTGGCAGCGTCCTTCGGTGTTTCCAGTGTGCCAATGATGGTGCGGCCGGCTTTGACGGGTGCGCCGAGCTTGACGCGGAGATTGAGGTTGGCGGAGGTCGGGATGAAGAGTTCCGTGCGAGAGCCGAATTTGATCATCCCAAACGGCTGGCCGCGCTGGACGGCGTCGCCTTCCTTGAGTTCGCACACGATGCGGCGAGCGATTTGTCCGGCGATTTGCTTGATGCCGATGCGGAGGTCACGTCCAGCGGCGTTGCCAAGCCCGACAAAGTTCGATTCGTTGGCTTTTGAGCACTCTTTGGCCTTTGTCCAAGCGCTGTGAAAGCGGCCACGTTTGTAGATGATTTTTTCGACGGTTCCTGAGCACGGAGCGCGGTTGATGTGGCAGTCGAAGATGGAGATGAAGATGCCGATGCGTGTGCAGGGACCGCCGATAAAGTCGTTTTCTTCCACTTCCCCGATGTCGTAGACGGTTCCATCGGCGGGAGAGACGATGCGGTGTTCACCACGGGGCGGGACGCGCTTGGGGTCGCGGAAGAACGCCAGCACGAGGATGAAAAGGACGATGAACGGAAGCGAGACAAGCAGGGCGAGGTCGAGTCGGAAGTGGAGAAGTTGGATTGTGGCAACAAGCACGATGAGCATGAGCGCCGCAGCGGCGGCGCCAAAAATCGCAAGTTCGCGGCGGCCGTATTTCGTGAACCGCAAGCCCGGAACCTCCGTATCGGGGATGGTTTCGGCACGGCGGGATTATACAAAGAGGGCGGGGGAATGTCTATTGCCACGGAACCCTTCGTCTTGAACGTGCGGCGCGGTTGTGCTACGCTTTCGGCACGATGAATGCGCTTCCAGAGGACGTATCCGGGCTGATCGATCGGGCCTGCGGCGGCGACGGCCGGTTTTGTGTTGGAAAGAACGGCGTTCGGCGCATCCTCTGCACCGCCGACGACAAAGTGGATTTTGTTTGCTACGGCGACCGGACCGACGCTTACGTTCGTTCAAAGATGGGCTATCCGGCCATCTATCCGCTGGAGCCGGCGCGTATCGAGCATCCGGTCAAAGCCGTGCTGATGGACCTCGACGGGACGAGCGTCCACAGCGAGCACTTCTGGGTTTGGGTCATCGAGCAGACGACGGCTGGCTTGCTGAAGGATTCGGGTTTTCGGCTCGCGCCGGAAGATGCGCCGTTTGTTTCCGGGCACAGCGTTTCGGAGCACCTGCGGTATTGCATCGACAAATATTGCCCCGGACGCACGGTCGAGGAGGCGCGAAGGATCTACTTCGAAATCACGCACCGCGAGATGAAGGCCATTGAGCAGGGGAGAGGGCGCGGGGATGCGTTCACGCCGAGCCCTGGGCTCAAGGACTTCTTGCTCGCGCTGAAGGATCGGGGCATTCGGGTCGGTGTCGTGTCGTCGGGGCTTTACGAGAAGGCGTGGCCGGAGCTGCTGGCGGCGTTCCGTGCGCTCGGGCTGGGCGATCCCTGCGAGTTCTACGACGCCATCGTCACGGCGGGATTCACGATTCGCAAGGGACAGGCGGGGACGCTCGGCGAACTCGAGGCCAAGCCGCACCCGTGGCTTTACGCGGAAGCGGCGCGAGTTGGGCTTGGGATACCGTTCGAGGAGCGGCATCACGTCGTCGGCATCGAGGACAGCGGCGCGGGTGTCGTCGCCATACGCCTCGCTGGCTTCGCCGCCATCGGGATGGCCGGCGGCAACATCGAGGCGAGCGGGACGAGGTGCCTCTGCGAGCGCTGCTGCTCTGACCTGGGCGAGGCGTTGAGCGTGATTGAGGGATAGCGCGTGCAGGCCGCGAGGCGGGACCAAAGACGGATTATCAGTCATGACTTTATTGCCGAGGAATGATTGCTGATGAACCTCAAACACGAGCTTCACGTCATTTCGCTAACGCATTGGGACCGCGAGTGGCGCTTCCCGTTTCAGAAGACCCGCGCGATGCTGGTCGGTATGATGGACGGGCTGCTGGATTTGATGGAGTCGCGGCCGGAGTATAAGCATTTCCACCTCGACGGGCAGACGATTCTGCTCGAGGACTACTGCGAAATCCGCCCGGAGAACAAGGGGCGCATCCGGCGGCTCGTCGAGGCGGGACGGCTCCTCATCGGCCCGTGGTATACGTTGCCCGAAGAGAATCAGCTCGCGGGCGAGTCGCTCGTCCGCAACCTGATGTTTGGCGAGAAGGTGGGCCGCGAGTTCGGCGGCTCGATGGACTGCGGCTACACGCCGACCTCGTGGGGCCAGGTGTCGCAGATTCCGCAGATATTCGCGGGGTTCGGCATCAAGTCGGTCATCTTCTACCGCGGCATCTCGGCGGACCAAGTGCCGGGGAACTTCTACATCTGGGAATCGCCCGACGGGACGGGCATCTTCGGGATTCGGCTCGGCGACCTCGCGCGGTCGGCGTTCTTCCACCTCGTCTGTCGGCCAGTCATCCATAATCGGTTCCGGGGCGACTCGACCCACCAGTGGGAACGCGGCGGCAAGCCACTGCGCATCTGCGGCACCGGCACGACGACGCCCTATTACTTCCAGAACCCGCCGATGGGCTGGCATCCGGAAAACCTCGCAGAGGCCGTCCGCAAACTCGACGAGGAGGAGATTGGCGATCGCTATGAACTGCCGTTTGCGCCCGCCTTTGAGTGCAACGATACCACCGGCCCGTTCCCAGAAGCGCCGCGCATCATCGACGCCATCAACGAACTGGCCGAGGGCGAACACCGCGCCGTCCACGCCAGCTTGACGGACTTCGTCAACCGCGCGATGGCCGAACTGGACCTCGAGAAGCTGCCGCGGCTTCGTGGCGAGATGCGAAACACCCAGCGGGCGGGCGTCTGGACAGACCTTTATCCCGAAGTTCAAGCGGCTCGGATGCCGCTCAAAGTGCTCAACCGCCAGACCGAGTATGCGCTCCAGCGCTACGCCGAGCCGTTTGCTGCGCTGGCGTGGCGACTCGGCGGCGACTATCCCACGCCTTTCCTCGAAAAGGCCTGGCGGATGCTGCTCGCAAACCACGCCCACGACTCCATCGGCGGTTGCAGCATGGACGCGGTGCACGAGGAAAACGAGTTCCGCTTCAAGCAGGTGCAAATTCTCTCCGGCCAAGTGCTTCAGGACGCGCTGCTGGCGCTGGTCAGTCGGATCGATACGGGCAACCTCAGCCCGCGTGAGATTGTGCTCTACGTCTTCAACAACCTGCCGTTCCCTCGGTCCGGCATCGTCGATGTTGAGGTGGATTTCGACCAGACGCGGGGCGTCGAGGCGATGACGGTTGCCGACCTTTCGGGGCGGGAAGTGCCGAATCAGACGTTCGGGAAGCAGGAGCTCCTCGTTCTGTTCCAACATCCGAATGAACTGCCGTGCCGCATCCGCGCCGACCGCTGGCGGGCGGCGGTCGAAGTTCGCGACATCCCCGCATTCGGATACAAATGCTATGTAGTCCGCGGAGGGAAAAAGGGGGCCGGCGCCAGCGGAGACGCGCGTGCCCCCGGTTTCGCCGTTGCGACGACGAACCGCACGCTCGAAAACGAGCACCTCGCTGTTCGCGTGAACCCGAACGGCACGTTCGATGTGACGTGGAAGGAAGGCGGCATCACATACCGCGGACAGAACCTCTTCCAAGATCGGGGCGAAGTGGGCGACCCGTGGGTCGGCGCGTTCCCGAAGGCCGACCGGATTATCACGTCGCAGGACTGCGTTGCCGATGTGAAAATCGTCGAGGACGGCCCGCTTGCCGGCGCGCTGGAAATCCGCACCGTGATGGACTTGCCCGTCGGCTGCACGGCCGACCGCTCGGCGCGACTGGACGAGACGCGGCCCGTCGCCATCACGTCCGTCGTCCGGCTTCGCAAGGGCGAGCCGTTCGTCCGCATCTCTACCACCATCGACAACTGCGTCAAGGACCACATCCTCCGTGTTCTGTTCCCAACGCACATCGCTGCTGACACCGTTCAAGTCGAGATGCCGTTCGACGTAGTGACGCGGAACATCAAGCACCCGGACACGACCGGGTGGCGCGAGCCGTATCGTCCGGTTCAGCCGCAGCGGGAGTTTGTGGACATCACGGACGGCACGCGCGGCTTCGCGCTTATCAACGCGGGCAACGGGCAATACGAGGCCGTCGATTCGCCCGCGCGGGAACTCGCCCTGACGCTCCTGCGGTGCTTCCGCCAATGGAACTCCGTCCGCATCGCCGAATATCCCGACCAGACGGGCTCCCAGTGCCAGCGCACGCACACGTTCGACTACGCGCTCTATCCCCACGCGGGGGACTGGGTTCGAGGCGGTGTGATGACGCAGGCGCGGCTCTTCAATCTGCCAATGAAGTCAGCGGTCGGCGGTCCGGGGCCGGGCGATTTACCGCCGCAAAAGAGCTTCATCGAGATCGACGATCCGCGCATCGAGCTCGCAGCCGTCAAGAAGGGCGAATGGGACGACTCGCTCGTGCTTCGGCTCGTCAATCCAACGGACGACGAGGTCAAGGCCCGTGTCACGTTCGGCTTCCCCGTCGCATCGGCGGCACTGACCAACCTGAAAGAAACGGAATCACTCGGCGAACTCGCCCTGCGAGGCGGAAGCACCGTCGTTGTCATGCCGCCCAAGAAGATTATGTCGCTTCGCATTCGTGGCTAACGAAGTGCTCTGGAAGAGCGAAGAGTTCCCTCACTCTCCCTGCTTCGAGATAGACTTGTAGTAGTCCTGAAGCAACTGCTCATAGCCCGGCGGGCTGGCGCCGCGGGCGGCGTCGAGCAGTTCGTCCTGCAAATGCTTTGGCAGACCGCTCGAGTAGTCGCGGTTGATGCGAACCTGTTCCTCAAGGAATGTTCGTGTGCCTTTGAGGTTCTTCAGGATGACGGGCCGCCGCCGCAGGACGTTCTCGTAGCGTGCGTTTCGGAGGTCGTCCTCGGTGAGTTTCATTTCCTTGATGGTTTCCTCGAACATCGAGGGCCAACTCATCACCTTGAACTTGGCGTCGATTTTCTCGGCGGTGTTGCGGAGTTCGGCCTGCCGGGCGGCGAGGTTCTTGAGTTTGGCTTGGACTTCTGGGGGCACGGGGCCTTCGAGGCCGCCGGCGCCCGCGCCGCTCGCCTTGCCGCCGCCGGTCGATCCGCCCGACGGGTCCTTGCTTATGTCGTTCACCTGCCCCTTTTCATAAGGGTCGGGTGTGAGCCGTGTCGGCGTCTGGCGGCCGCCCTTGCCGGTGGCGTCTTCCTCGACGAACTCGCCCGCCGACTTGCCCGTCCGGCCTTCGCCTGACCGTCCGCCGATCTCGCTCTTGTTCGGCAGTTGGTTGCCGGTAACGCCCTGGGCGCTCATGTTGCTGATGGGGCCGTCGGCCGCCTCCCAGCCGGCCCCCTTGTCCAAGCTGTCCGCGTAGCCGGCTGTCGCGTCCTCGACTTCGTCCATCAGGTCTTCTTCCTGCTCCATGAGGTCGCCGACGAGGTCTTCCAGTTCTTTCGGCAGTTCGGCCATTGGGGCCTCGGCGTCGCCGACTGTTTCTTCCATCTGCCATTTCTTGCGGTCGGGTTCGTCGGGCAACCATTTTTCGATACGCGTTTCGAGCGCCTTGGCGAGTTCGAGTCCGTTGTCCTCGATGGCGGTCGCTATCTCCAGCGCCTTCTTGGCGAGTGCGTCCTTGGCCATTTGGACTTCGCTCTGGACCTCAAGCAGTTCCTTGAGGAGCGTCGAGTTGGCGAAGTCCTGCTCCGGCAGCTTCGATAGGTCGCT
>CAZBRH010000090.1:7588-10560 GCA_964494245.1 uncultured Planctomycetota bacterium
CGACGGCCTCGAGTTCCTTGAGCTTCTTGTCGTCCTCCTTCGTGAAGTCGTCCACGTTTTTCTGCGCGAGTTCCTGCGTGGCCTCGATGACCTTCTTCTGCTCGTCGATGAACTCCTTGATTCCGCGTTCAAGTTCTCCGAGTTTTTCCTTTGCCTCTTTCGAAAGGTCGATGCCGGGGTCCTCTTCGGCTTCTTTCCTCGCCTGTTCTTCGAGCCGGGGCAGGACGTCGAGTATCTTCTCGATGGCCGTAATGACCTTGTCCACCGCTTCTCCGAGCTTGGGCAGTGCTTCCTTCTTCGCCGCAAGGGGTTCCGCACGAACGATGGACTCGGCGCAGCGGACGGCGTCGGCCATTTCGTTCGCGGCGAGCGCGTAGAGCACGTCCTTCACGCGGCGGGCGTTCGCGTCGGGCTGCCGGATGTCGCCTGCGACACGCAGGACATCGGCCCGCGCCTCGACCTGTCCGCCCCGAACGGCGTCGGCGAGAGCGGCGAACTGCGTGGCGTCCTCGAGCTGATACATCGCCGTCACGCTTTGGCGGATGGCCTTTTCCGCTTCGAGCACCTTGCGGAGGCGGTCCTCCCAACTGCGGATGTCCTTGATCTTGACTTCGGTGATGGTCTTGCGGTCCTCAATCTTGATGCGGTAGGGCGGCGTCCGCGCGGTCTGGGCGGCAGGGGCGCTGTCGAGGAGCCGGTTGTCGGCGACGTTTACCCAGTATTCGATTGTCTGCCCCGGACGGTATATCTTGGGATCGATGTGGAGCGCATGCGCCGCGTGAACATTGCGGGGGTCGGCAAAAGTTGTCCAGCGCGCGATGGCAGCCGGTTCGTCCTTTGTGCCCTCGATCCGCGCGAATAGCTCCGCCGCGGCGACGCCGAAGTCATCCGTCGCCTGGAACGCGATGTTTACCCTGTCGGCCGGCTCCGCGAGGATGTCTTTGCCGGGCACGGTCATGCGGACGGTCGGCGGGCGGTCGGGCAGGGCGGTGACGCGGTGGATGATGGGCGAGCGGTTTTCACGCCCCTCACGGTCTTCGATTCGGATCGTGTAGTTGCCGTTTTCGCGGATGACGAGGTCGGCGGTCAGACGTTGCGGGTTGTCGGGATCGACGCTCGCGGTGATAACTCTGGGAGGGTAGTCGGTGATGCGTCCTGCACGGACGGCCTTGGTCGCGGTGATGACGAGCCGAGCGGTCGTTCCGTGAACACCTTTGAGGTCGCCGCTTGAGTCGTTTTCGGCATACGGGGCAAGGCCGGTGTATTCCGGATAGTTGTATCGGAGGTCAATGCGGGCGACAGCGGGGCGCTCGACGACATCGATCCGGTAGAGGTCAGATTCCGTGCCGCCGACGACGACGCGGTAGCGGAACGGCGAACGCACTTCGGGGAACGTGAAGCCGAATTCGCCGTCGCCCAGCGGCTTCATCTCGCGGCGGAATTCGCCCTGCGGAGCGGTGCACACGAGCACGGCCTCTGGTTCCGTATCCTCGCGCAGGCGGCAGCGGGCGCGGATGCTCTGCGGCTCACCGGCAACGACCGTTGCGTGTCCGGGCAGGACCTCGAGGATTTCGGCGTCGCCGACAGCGCGGACATGGGACGCCGGCAGCAGAATCCGGTGCATTGCCCGCCCGAACGCATCGCCGTAAAAGCCGCCGTATGCGGCAAGCCCCGCGAGCACGACGCCCGCCGACGCGACAAGGAAGGGAAGCCGCTGCCGGCTCACCGCCGCCGTAAACGGAATCCCCCGTGTCCGCCGTTCCGCAGCACGAATCACACCGGCGACAAACTCGGAGTGGTCGATAAGGGGATCCCTCGCAAGTTGAAGCGAATTGATGAGCGCATTGTCGATCTCAGGAAAACGCGCCTCGACGTGCACGGCGACCTCGTCATCCGTCCACTGGCGGAAGAGCGGGCGGAAGACAAAGAGAACCGCGCCGCCGATCAGGGCGGCCGCGAGAATGCCGAGCATCGCCCAACGCAGCGGCGTCGGCATCGGACCCGCCGACGCGACAAGCGAAAGCAGAAGCAGCGTCCCTCCGAAGATGGTGACGAAGCGCAAGAGGTTTTCTGTGACATGCGTCCGCGCCCAAGCTCGCCGCGCGGCATCCACCCGTTCGAGCAGTTCGGCATAGCCCTCGTATGTTCGCTCTTTCACGCCTGAATTCTACCACTGGATTTTGTCTACGGCTACCTGTTTGCAAGAGACGCGTTGTAAGAAAACGTCAGCCCGAAGATTGCAACGGCCAGACGGTGCAGTATAATGGCCCCAGAAGTAGGGACGAACGACCCGGCCGGACGTTTTTCAGCGAGGTGATTTCCGTGAGATTCCTGCGCGGGTGTACTGTGTTGTCCGCAGTGGGCGCACGCTTGATGCGGCTTGCCGGGTTGTTGTTCCTTGCGGGGCCGCTGGCCGGGCGAGCACAGTGCGGCGACGAATGGTGGAAGCCATATTCCCCGCCGTGTGTCGAGCGGGAAGACGTCTTCGAGTTTACCGAAAAACCCGTGGTGAAGAACCTCGGCAACGACAGATATGAAATCACGTTTGCTGTAAAGGGCTATTGCGACGTGACGGTGAGCGTTGTTGATCCGGCCAGAGAACTGGTCAAGGGGCGCGGCACCGTCGTGCGGCATTTGGCGAGCGGCGTTCTTGGCCCGAACGCCCCGCCGCCTTTCCAGAAGAACTCCCTGAGGCAGACGCTCTACTGGAACGGGAAGGACGACCTCGACAGGTATGAGAAGGAGCCAGAAAAGCTGGTTGTGCGGGTGAGCTTGGGGCTGAAGCCGGAGTTCGACAAGCTGCTCGGCCCGACCAGCCCGAAGGCGCTGCCCGGCCGCATCTGGGGAATTGCCGCGGACGCCAACGGGGTCTATGTGTTCACGAGGGGCCGACACCGAGGCCACATTACCGGTCGCAAGTTCGACCACGACGCCAACTACGTGATGACCATCTGGCCGCCGCCGGCGAATCT
>CAZBRH010000090.1:10575-13059 GCA_964494245.1 uncultured Planctomycetota bacterium
GCCCGAGGAGAAGCTCGGCGGCATGGGCTTCGTCGAATACGAGCCAGGGAAGAAATCGCTCCACGGCCCCATCATCAACTGGAGCGTGTGGCACGAGGGCTTCTGGATGCCCCCGACGCTCGACGGCGGCTCCGGCGTCATGCAGTGCCGCCCCGTTGCGGCCGATGGACGCATCTACATGCTGAGCAGCGGGTTCAACTCGAAGGACAGCGAGGAACTCCGGAGCGGCCTCAAAGGTCCGTTTCGCCATAAGCTCTATTACCTCAAGACCGACGGCAGCACCGAGAGCGCCGGAATCCTGGGCAAGTTCTGGTGCGAGCTGCGATCCACCTCCGCGTTCCCGCACATCGCCGTGTCGCCGGACGGCAAGACCATCTACGGCGTCCGCCTGGGCATGCGCCGCGACGACAAGGATCAGCCGGTTCCGGCACTGTTCGCAGGACCCGCGACGGGCCCGGGGCGGGCGAAGGTGCTCGTCGGCGACCTGACGGAACCGGGATCGGACGAGACCCGTCTCAACCGGCCCTTCGATGTGGCGTGCGACGCCCAAGGCCGCATCTACGTGGCGGACGCACTCAACAACCGTGTCCAAATCTTTGCCCCCGACGGCAAATTCCTCAAGTCGCTCAAAGTCAGCAGCCCCCGGCTGATTCAGGTGCACCAGAAGACCGGGGAAATCTATGTCTCGCACGTCGCCGGCGTCGGCGGAAGGTCGATTTCCAGGATCACCGTCTTCGCCGCGTTCCCCGACGTGGGCGAAAGGCGCCACGGGGACGGCCTCGTCGCCGCGGTGATGACGCTCGATTCGTGGACGGCGAAGCCGCGGCTGTGGATCGGGGACGAGGCCTGGGAACGCACCGAACTCACCGGCTACGCCTCCGAGTTCCGCTCGACCGACAAGGGCACCGTCAGGGTCTATGAGGACAACGGCCGCGACCTCCGTGTCATCAGCGACTTCGAGAAGGAGGCCCGTCAGGAAGCAGGCGAAAACTACAGCGAACCCTGGGAAGCCGGCTACGGCGAAAAGGTTGTCTGCGACCCTGTCCGGGAGCACGTGTATCAGCTGAGCAACGAGCCGCCGGACTGGTTCTTCGACCTCCCAACCGGGCGGCTGCTCGGCCGGCTGCCCAAGCTCAAGGCCGGCGCTCCGAGCGACATCGCCTTCGACCGGCACGGCTACATGCACGTCCACACCGACTACACCTGCACCGGCTACAGGAAAGTCATCGCCCGCATGAATCCCGACCGCTTCCGCGAAGGGGTCTGCGCCGAAGTGCCCTATGACTACGGCGAGGAATGGGACAAGTGGAAGGGCGTCCTTCTCAAGCCGTCCACCGAGACACAGGCCTGGTCGTGGGGCATGGGGGTGAACATGCGGGGATGCGTCGCCGCGGTGACGGACACGGCCTATGCTCCCAAGTTCCAGGACGAAGCCGACCGCAGCGCGACCCTGAGCTTGGCCGCCCGAACGGAGATCAACGTCGGCCTCGGCAGGACGTTTGACCCCTACAAGGAGTTCATGAAGCGCCTACAGGACCTTGAGCGGCGCGGCGAAGACCTCTTCTACATCCGCCACCGCCCCGGCATTCCTCTCTACGGCGCGACCATCTGGACCTGGGACGCCAACGGCGAGTCGCTTACGCGCGACGGCGTCGTCATTGGCCGCCGGGTCACGGGCGTTCAGATAGACGAAGACGGGTTCGTGTATTTCACCAACGCGCGATACAAGATGAAAGGCGACAAGCCGTTCCTCTTCGAGCGCGGCGGGAACTACGGCGGCGGGGCATACGAGCCATACAACAAGACGCCCTTCTTCGGCGCCTACATGAAGACGAAGTCAAAAGGCGTCGAGGTCCACCTCAGGCGCCCGGCCATAGAGCTTCCGCCCGACCAGAAGCCCACCCGTCCGCCCGACCTCGCCCACCCTCTGGAAGGCGGCTTCGGCGGCTATGGCGGACCGCAGACCTGGGTCTGGGTGCAGGGCGCCGAATGGCTCTATGGCGGCGCCTCGCCCATCGTCGGCGAGCACTGCGATTGCCCCCAGATGCGAGCCAGCGTGGACTGGTATAAACGCTCGTTCGTTCCCGAATGCTATCGCCACTCCGTCGGCGTTCTCGACGCCAACGGAAACCTCATCTGCCACGTCGGCCAGTATGGGAACTTCGACAGCGGCCGCGGCCCCGATAGCCGCGTCCCACTTGGAGGAGACGGCGTCGCCACGACCCGCATATCTTCTGTCTCCACGACGGACAACTACCTTTGCATGGACGACTGGGGCCAGCGGCTGATTGTCGTTCGGCTCCATTACCATAACGAGGAGACCGCGCGCATCGGACCCCCGCCCGGCAAGTGATAGGGGGCAAAAGAGGCGCGTCGAACGAACTTATTTCAGGCATCCGTTTCCGGAACTGAAAAACAGCTTCTTCCTCGGTTCGGTCGCCAGCCGTCTTGCCAAGTCCTCGCGCACGTCCTCCTTTCCGCAAG
>CAZBRH010000091.1:0-3620 GCA_964494245.1 uncultured Planctomycetota bacterium
GGGACGCAACGGACAGCCACGGGGATGAGGTCGAGCCGCTCGACAGGGCTCATGTCGCGCACGACGACCTCTTCGCCCGTCGGCGTCTTGGCCGTCTGAACCATCAGGGGTGAAAGGTAAACGAGGCGGCCGTTGCGGAACGTCATGCTGAGCGCCTCGCTCGTGGCGATGCGGAGGGTCTCGCCGCTAGCGACGCGAAGGACCACCGTCGCCCGTGTGAACTCGACGACCTTGCCGGATATGACGCTACCGTCAACGAGCGTTACGACACCGGCAAGCTCTGGCGGGATGACCTTTTCTGGCGGGAGGAATTGCTGAAAGCGGAGCGCGACAACGCCGAACAGGCCGACACGGAACCGCCGCGGCCCGACGGCGTAGAAGAGGTCGATGTTGCCGTGCTCGTTCTTGAGGAAGCCCTCGATCCGCCCTTTCTGGACGTCGCCGTTCGCCAGCCAGACCCAGTCTTGCCGGGTCTGCCCGGCCTCACGGTCAACGAAGCCCTCTCGCTTCCCGAGTTCGACCGCCTTGTCGTTTTGGACGAATGCGTAGAGGTCGTCGAGCCGCGCGGTAAGCATCCCGATGTGCGGCGACTTGATCATCACCTTCTGGCCTTTTTCGAGGGCCTTGTCGATGTCGCGGGGATCGCGCGGGATGCTTTCGGCATCGGCAATCGCGGCTCGGATGCGGTCGCCGTTCGAGAAGAAAACCTCGCGCGGGAGCCGCGTGGCTTCGGGGACGGGCTTGTTTCCGAAATCGATGTTGATGATGTCCTCGGCGGGCACCGTTCGGGGCTCGCCCGAGGCGCTGGCCGCATGCAGGATTCCGTCACGGTCGAGTTCACGGATCGTGCCTTCAAACTCGACGCCGCCGATGGCAACGATGGTTTCGGGGCGCGCCGGGCTCGGAAAGACTGTAAGGCACAGGGCGAAAAGAAGTCCCCGCTCTCGCGCGACCACGCTATTTCTCTCCGTTCGGCTTGGCGGCTTCGGCGGCAACGCCGCTGGCGCCCGCGAGGGTGATGTAATAGCGCTTGACGAGTTCGCCATATTTGCCGCCGAACTCGCCGCGCCGCCCCATACGAATCTGCTGAAGCTGCGTGGCGGTGAACTTCGCCCACTGCTCCAGTTTTTGCATCTCGTGGAGCATCTCCTCGATGCTCTTCTTACCCTGGAGGCCGGGGAGGAGATGCGTCAGGTCGGGCGCGGGCTTGGTCAAGTCGAGAGCGCTTTCGGGCGCGTCGCCGCCTGCGACCTGTCGCATCTGGTCGGGCAACGTCGAGTGGGCCAGAGGGTTGCTGAGAACCTGTCGGATGATGCTCTGGAGGATGGCGACAATCTGCTGCTGCTGTTTCTGCACCGCCTTGCCCGTGTCGCCGCCCTTGATTTTCGTTCCGACTTCTTTCATCAGCGGCGCGGGCAGGACGAACACGTCCGGCCGGTCCTCCGGACCTTCCTGAAGGGCGCCGACCTTTTCGGCAAGTTCCGCGAGCAGGAGCTGGCGGTCGCCAAGTTGTCGGATCTGGGCTTGGAGCAGTTCGGGCAAGCGGGCAAGATTCTCTTCGCCTTCGCGCTTCTGGTCGATGCGAGCGGTGATGAGGTTCACAGTGACCTGCATCAGTTGGAGCAGGCGGACGTCCTCGACGTTGCCGATGGCCCGGGCGTCGCTGCCGCCGCCCACGACGGGCTGGGCGACGTGGGTTTCCTCGGTGACGATGGCTTCGGGCCGCAACGCCGCGAGGATGTTCTGGATGACCGTGATGCAGTCGAGTTCCATCTCTTGGGTCTCTTTTCCGGTGTTGTCGTCGAGCAGCCGCTTCTTGATTGTCTTCATGCTGTCGGCGAGTTCGTTCAGGGCGATGGGGATGACGACGACATTGTTGAGCATCTCGCCGGGGCGGTCTACCGATACGGCTTCGAGGACGGTTTGGCGTGCGGCAAGCACCTTGTCAGCGATAGTCCCCTGCTTGGTGGCGGCTTCGTCGAGCTTCGCTCGGTGGAGCCGCGTGGCTCGATTGGCAGCGGCGTCTAGCTCGCGGGTGAGCCGTAGCACTTCGCGCTGTGCGTCGAGCAGCGGTTCGAGGGCCATTTCGAGCTCGGAAAAGACCTGCTCTTTGGCCATTGGGATTTCGCCGTCGCCGCGTTCAGCGATCTGGTATTTTTCCGGGTCAACGGCATCTTCCAGCTGTTGGACAAGGCGCTTGAGCGCGCCGAGGACTTCGGCTTGGATGCCTCCTGCGGCAACGCATTGGTTCTTGGCGATGAGCTGTTCGCACTGGCCCATTTTTTCGACAAGCCGCTCCGATCGCGAGTAGGCGAGCACCCGCCTGACGCGGAGATACATCGTGACTTCGGCCGCCTTGATGGATTCGCCCACCTTGGCGAGGTCGTCCTCGAGCATCCCGGTCTCCGTGCGGACGCCCCGTTGAGCGCTGTTCGCAAGAGCGAGGCGCTCCCGCCCCTTGTTGTCCAGTTCCTCCACAAGCCGGCCCGTGAACTCGCTCGCCAATGCGGAGGTGGACTTGTGCGCCGCTTCCTGCATATCGACAATCTTGCGGGCTCTCCCAATCAACTTCTCCATATCGCTCCAACCGCGAAGCTTCGCAACGATGTCCCGCATCTCGATGACGGCCAGGGCTTGGAGCGAGACAGAATGCTCCAGCCGCTTGCTGCGGTCGGGCGGGCTTGCAAGCTTCGCGTCCTGGAACGATGTGCGGATGCTGGGGAATCGCTCGTCGGCCACGCGGGCAAAAAGCTCGGAGATGTGCTGGACGCGCTTCTTCATCGCGCGGGTATCCAGCCCGTTCCGCACAATTGTCTCCACGAGGCCGGCATATTTTTCGCGGGCGCTGGCGATTTTGAATTCCACGTTCTCCTGGGTGAGTTGGCAATCCAGCAGATAAGCGGCGTAGCCCTCGAGGTCTGGCTTGGCGGCGGTTTCCTGTGCCGTCCGCCTTGTGCGTTCGGCGTTCCGCCCCTGCAGGTCGGCGGCATTATCGACGAGGACGCTGAGGGCCGACTGCTGCTCGGCGATCATTGCGGTGAGCTCCTCGCGGTCGATAAGGTTCATTCGAAGGATTTCCGACCGGCCGATTCCAGAGCCGACGACCCGCTTGAGTTCGATCTTACGGAGCAGGTCGGGCGGCATGTCGGCGGCGAGCGCGGGAGGAGCTTGGGCGTCTGGTGGGAGGAGCTTAGCGTATTCCTCGTCCACGAGGCGATTGAGCTCGGCGGCGTGTTCGCGCACGCTCTTGGACTCGGCGCGGATGAGCGCCTTGAGGCGGCCGGCGAGTGCCGCCTTCTGCTCGGGGTTCTCCGCTGCCGCGAGGTCGTCCACGAATTGCTTCACCCGCTGCCGAAGGTCGGCCCCGACGACTTGAGCGACGCTCGCCGGGTCTCTGGTGAGCTTCTCGAACTGTGCCTCAACGATACGCTCGGCTTCGGCGAGGTGAGTCGCCGCCTCCTTCGAGACTGCGGGCAGCTTTTCCCGGATGTAAGCCCGTATCTCTTCGGCGAGGTCTTCGCGGCCGTCGTGCGCGAAGGCCTGGAACGTTACATGGTCGCCGGGGTTCAGCGCGGGTTGGACTTTCGAGAGGTCGAAGGCCCACGACCTCTGGACGAAGT
>CAZBRH010000091.1:3647-12824 GCA_964494245.1 uncultured Planctomycetota bacterium
ATCGGCGAGTCGTTGATCAAAACGTGAACAAAGACGTCGCGGATGCCGTAGTCGTCCTTCGCCTCGACCTCGAACGAGAGGGCGCCCTCGGGCAACATCGCGCCGTCGGCAGGGGGTTCGAGGATGCGGATGTCGGGGCGTTGGTCGGCGACGCCCTGGATTTCGTATTCTTCGGGTCGGGCGCTCTCGAACCCGTCCGTGTCGGTCAGATGAATCACGTAGAGGTCGTCGTCGCGGACAAGCAGGTTGATCACGAAGCGGGTGCGGCTAAGCCGTGTGATGTCGGTGAGTGCGCAGGCGGCCTTCTGGAGAAGGGCGCGGCAATCTTGAACATCTTTCGACGCTTCGACAACGATTTTCGCGGTCGAGCCGCGGAGCGCGCGGATCTGGCCGCCGCTGCGGGGCTCTTCGCCAGACAGCCCTGTGTATGCCGGCGGGGTGATGGCGACACGGATGTCCTTGACGCGGGGGCGGTCGACGGCGACGACTTCGACCGTGTTGCTGCGGCCGTCTCCGGCGGTGGCGTAGAACGTCGCATCGCCGAGGAGGTTCGGAATGACAAGGGAGAAGCGCCCCTTCTGTTCGGGGTCAGGGTTCATCGCCCGGTCAACGGGCTTGGTTCCCTCGATGCGGACATGGAGCCGGGCGGAGCTTGTCAACACGCCCTCTTCGGTTGCGATGAGCTTGATGGTGTCGCCCTTCGCCACCTTCGTCGGCGAGCCGTCCGCCGGCGCGGGGCGGTCGTATTCCAGCGCCAGTCGGATGCGGGTGCGTTCCGGCCAATGGAGCGACGGGGCATCACTCCAGGGTTGGGCGAGTCGCCGCAAGCCGAGGAAGAGCGTCCCGCTCCCGTAGGGCGACATTCCGTTCAGCCCAAGAGCGACGGCGACAATCAAGGCCAGCGCGGCGAGGTTGCGCAAACCGGAGCGCAGGAGTGGAGTGCCGGCGATGCGGGCACGGTGCGCTGCCGCGACGCCTTGTTCCACTGCCTCGCGGAGCAAGACCCTCGAATACGCGGGGTCGTCTCCTGCGAGTTGCAGCGCGTTCAGCACGCACTCGCCCGCCTCGGGGTCAGTTCGGCTGATGATCCGCGCGACGTGCTCGTCGCTCAGCCGTGCAAAGAGCGGTGCGAAAACAGAGCGGACTAGCCGGTGAACGGCGACAATTAGGACCACCGCTGCCAGAGCCATCCGAGCGGCTGGGTTCAGCCGCAGAAAATAGTCGAAAAGCACTGCGGCCAACGCCGCGCCCGCCGCGATAGCCACCACATGAAGGAGCCCCTCAGCGACCAAGACGAGCTTCAGCTTTGCCCGAAGCCGGCCGAGTGACCGGGATACGGCTTTTTGGCTTTCGGACGGGTTCATCAGACGCGCCTCCTGTTCAATGCTGGAAGATCGGCAAATAATGATACGGAGCCAGGAGAATAGCGACGGCGATCCCTGTCGCATAAACCCTGCCGACGCCGCCTCGATGGATGCTTTCATACCATCCGCCGTCGCGTTCCTGCGTTTGGACAAGGTGGTCGCGGATGGCCGGATACCATTTCTCCCAGTCCTCGCCGCCGCGATAGTAGAGTGCCTGCGTCCCGTAGTAGTGGCCATACATCACGTGGCGGCCTTCGGTCCAGCGGTGCTGCGGCGATACGACAGGAGCGTTGTCGAGCAACCACTGGACCCCCTGCTGAATCATCTTGGCGTCTTCGGGCTTCGACCCCGCTCCGGCGCCGTAGAGCGACGTGACGCCGGCCCCGGTGCAGCCGTAGGTGGGGCGGAGATATTCGAGGCGATACCCGAACCCGCCGCCCTGCGAGGCCGACCGGCGGACGTAGTCAAGCGCGCGGTCGATGGTTTCCTTCGGCACGGCGATGCCGGCGTTCCGGGCGGCGCGAAGGGCCATCAGCTGGCACACGGTCACCGAAAGGTCGCCGCTCACGGTGTTCGTGGGGACGTAGCCCCATTCGCCGTTGCGGGCCTGGGACTTGACGATCAGGTTGACCCCGGCCTTGATTCGGGCTTTGAGGTCTTGGCGCGGCGTCATTCCGTAGGCCTCCGCAAGCGCGAGAAGCGCGAGGCCGTGCTCATACATCGGGCCGTAGGACGCCCATTGGGTGACGATGAAGCCGCTGGGCTTCTGGCATTTGACGAGGAAGTCGATGCCCTTCTGCACCCCGGTCCCGTAAGGCCCACAACCCGCGGTGCTGCCGTGAGCCATGAAGGTCATCAGCGCGAAGGCCGTCAGGCCGGTATGCTTGGGCCACGCTTCGGAGCCCCAGGCGCCATCTTCCTGTTGCGTCCCCGCGAGATACTTGAGTCCCTTTTCGATGGCGACGGCGGCTTGTGGGGTGATGACGGCCTGCGTGGATTCTGCGGCGGCCCCGAACGCCGCCGTCCCAGACATCGTCAGCAGCAGCACGAGCAGCGGGCTGCGAATCGCGCCGCCTGCCCAGCGACTTCCACCGGTGTCAGCGCCCATGTTCGCCTCCTGTCAATCCGCAATTCTCAATCGACAATCCACAGTCATACGAGCCCCTCGTGCCGGCGCACGCCCCACTCGACAATCAGCAGACCAAGCACGAGTGCGAGCAGTCCGGGCGAATCCCAGACCGCCTCGGTTTTCGACACCTCGCGCACCTCCGCCACCGGCTGCACGAGCGCGGGAATTTCGGCCATCCGGTCGAGTTGCGACGGCCGGTAGAATCGTCCGTCCTGCGTCGCAAGGCCCGCCAAGACCTTCTCGTCGATGCGCACGTCGTCGTGCTCCTGAGCAGGAAGCTGAACCCCGAACTTGCGAAGCCCCGGCTTCTCCTTGATTTTCCGGCCGTCCATCTGGAGCCAAACGTGATACGTCCCGCGTTCCGAGGTCTTCCACGAGCCCTCATAGGTCCCCGGCTCTTCGGTGAGGGCAAGCGACACCTCGGAGGGCTTCCGGTCGGATTCCACGCGGCCGATGAGGGCGGTATGCGAGGGTTCCTTCGACGGTTCGAGCGATGCCTCATCAATCACTCGCGCACGGATCACCGCCGTTTCGCCGACGATGTATTCGGACTTGTCGGTGGTAATCGTAACACCGCCGAGCTTCTTGAGGAGACTGCCTTTGCCGAGGTAGTGGAGCGTTTGTGACCAGAACTTGTAGAAATACTTGTCGCCGACTTCCTTGCGCCAACGCCACGTCTCGTCAACACCGAGGAACATCACGCGGCCCTTGCCAAAGAAATGCGTGGCGATGACGGGCATCGGCCGCTGGTCCTTCCGATTCATCCGTATCTGCGTGGCAAGGTCGACATCACGCTCATGAACGGCGATGACGGTCGCGCCGGGCTTCGCTCGCCGCACAGGATAATACCAGTAGAAGCCGGGAAGCGTTTTTTCCCAGAGCCGCCGACTTTCTTCGGGGGACCTCCCGATTTGCGTGAGTCGAAGGTCTGCACCTTCGGGAGTGAGACGAAGGTGGAATTCCTCGTCGAAGAGGCGTTTGCCGTAGTTGGACGTGTCGTGCTTGTCCTCGATTTCGACGGGGAGGAGCGTCAGCAAGCCCTCTGCGCGAGTGTTCTTGAGAGCGTAGGGCGCCATCTGCTTTCCGGCAACAAACAGGAGCCCACCGCCATGATCGCGGACGAAGCTTGCGACGCTCTCGGTGAACCGCTCTTTGACCTCGGACGGGTCGATGCCGGCGATGATGATAACGTCGTAGCCGACGTATTCTTTCTTCGCCGGGTCTTCGGAGCTGAGGGCCCCAGGGACGGTCTCCCTCTTCTCCCGCCGCACCAACTGGTCGAGCGATTCCGGCAACTTGTCGATGCTCTCGTCCCCGTCCTGCGCGAACTGCGGGTCGGCGGACTGGAGCCAGCAGGCGACGTGGACGGTCTTGTCCTGTATGAGCGCGCGGCTCAACACCCGATACTCCCAAGTCGGCTCGAACGTGACGTAGAGCACGCGGAGCTTGGCCTCGACAACGCTGACGGCGGCGGATTCGCTGTTGTTGCCTCGTCCGGCCGCGGCTGCACTTCGACCCTGTAAATCTTTTCTCCGACTTCTCTGGGCGTATGCTCAAAGTGCACCGGAACTCGCTTGCCGTCGGGCAGCAGCCGGATTTTCTTCCGGTCGATCTCGACGGGCGCGCCGCCGCTGGCTTGTTCGGACAAGATGACCTCGGCCTCTTCGCCCGCGCCGTCGGAGCCGCCGTAGCCCCAAGCGGCGACATCGACATCAAGGTCGGCGGGGTCGTTCACGAGCAGCGTGTCATTGACGAGCAGGTTGCTGACGACGATTTCCTTCGGGTGCTTCGGGTTGCCGATGCCGAGAGCGTAAACGGGGAGCCGGCGCTCTTTGGCGGCGTCGGCGGCCGCGCTGACCAGGTATCCCGCGTTGTTGCAGCCGTCGGAGAGCACAATGACGGCAGAGACGTCGCGGCCGCGGTAGGTCTTCAGGATTTCGGCGAGCGCCGTGCCGATTTCCGTGCGTTCGCCACTGGTGGCGAGGCGGATCGGCGGCCTCGCCCCGCCCAACCCTTCGTCCACGACACGCAGCCGCTCGGCAAAGGCGCAGACGGCCACGTGAAAATCCTCGTTGGCGGCGACCTGGTCGCGCAAGAAAGTGGCCACCCGATTGGCGATGTCGATACGCGCCATCTCGTTCACATCCTGGCGCGAGATCACCTCGCCCGTCGCGGTGCGGACGGCCTTCGCGATTGCCTCGGCGTCCGAGGCGTCGTAAGGATCGCGGAGCGCCATACTGCTCGATTGATCCACCAGAATGAGCACGTGGCTCTTGTCCTTCACCCGGATGCGGAATACGAACGCTGGGGAGAAGATGGCGGCAAAGATGGCAACGACGACGGTGACACGCAGGAGGGCAAGGAAGAGCCGCACAGGATATGACACCCGGCGCGAGCCATACCGATAGAAGACGAGCACGAGCGCGACGATCGCGGCGGCTGCGAGAAGAGCGAGCGACGGGACGGCCCAGGGCTCCGTGAACCGCAGGGCGTGGTTCGAGCCGCCCCGGAACAGCCCCTCATCCAGGTTGAACAGTCGATACAAGACATTCATTCCGCGCGCCCCTTTCCGACCCCGCTTCGGAAGGCGTAGCCCAGGAACACCTCGAGGCAAAGGAGACCGAGGGCGGCATAGAGGAACGACTTGGTCAGTTCGCTGCCCGCCATCAGTTCGCGGGCGGCTTTCTTGATGTCCCGCGTCGTGTCGAAATACTCGTGCTCGAACTTCGGAAACAGTCGGCGAATCTCGGCGTCGCTCACCCGCTCCGGCAGACCCTCCTCCGTATCGACGTTCGCGGCAAAAAGGGTTTCGCCAACGCCCTCGACGGCGACATGGTAGAAGCCCTTGCGTCCGGTCTCGCGGTAGATGACCATCGCCATATCCTCATCCTTCGCCTCCGAAAGCACCTCGTGACGGAGGCCGCTGGGGGCCGTGATGACGATGGGATGCCCCCGCTCACTCGACAGGAGCACCTTCGACCATTCTTCGCCGACAAGGATGTCGAGCCGCTGCTTGCGCAGGAGGTAGCGGATCGAATCCTGAACCAGCGGGAGGTAGAGCGGCTGGACGGGCATGTCGCCCCAGTCGCGGTCGCACGCCGTCGTCACGAGGACGGCGTTCCCTCGTCCGAATCGCTTCTCGAGGATAGCCGGTGCGCCGTCGGAGTAGCGGCAGATGATCCGGGCATCGGCGGCCGTTGAGCGGATTTTCATATATGTGCGGACGAGGACCCCGGCGGGCTGGCCGTAGTCGCCGGTGCGCATGCTGACGGTCATCGGATGTTCGAGCGGATCGAGGCCGACGGACGCTTTGCCGCCTTCGGACCGCTCGGTGTCGCGGTCCGGCCCAAGCTCCGGCATCAACTCGGCGGGCAGGACGCCCTTGCCCTCGCGGTAAAGCGCGAGGTTGTAGGCCCCTGTGTCCACTTCGTCGCCGAGGAACACAAGCAGCCCGCCGCCTTCGCGGACGAAATCTTCGAGGCGCCGAGCGACGTCCTCCGGGACAAGGCGGACATTCGCCAGGATCACGACGTCGTATTCGTTGAACCGCGCGGCGGCGATGTCCGGGCCGGGGATGACCTTGCGGCTCGCGACGGAGTAACGGGAACCCGCGGCCCCCTCTTCGGGCACAAGGGCCAGGACAAGGAAGTCGGCCTCGCGCTCGAACAGGTCTAGGTTAGGGTCGCCGCCCTGAACGACGAGGACGTCGATGGCTCGGCGGACGTTCACGGCAAGATAGCGTTCGTCGTCAGCCGGGATGCCCGCAGCGCGTCCCTTCTCCTGAATCCGCAACTTGACGCGGTAGTTCCCTGCCTTCGGGAAAATGTGCTTCCACTCGACCTTGAACGGCTCGGGTTGGATGGGGAGGGCTATCTCAATCGGGTGCTCTTTGTGAGCGTCTTCCACTTCCCAATGCAGCGTTAGGTCGTGGGGCCGGTTGGAGTAGTTCGTGATTTCGGCGATAAACAGGGCGGGCATTCCTTCGGCGATAAGGTCATCGCCGGCGCGAAGTGACGTGACGGCGCAGTTTTCGATGCTCGCCGCGGCGGCGCCTCCTGCGCCCCCAGCCCGCTCGTTTACGTCGATGAGCGCGACCTTGCCGGCCTTGCCGAGCGCGCGGATCGCGTCGGCGAGCCGCGCCTCCGTCCGGCTCGGCTTCCATGCGTTTGCTTGGAAATCCGTGATGATATACGCCATCTTGACGCTCGCGTCGCTGCGTTCGAGGACCTTCGCGGCCTCCTCGACGCCCTTCGTCAGGTCCGTCGTGCCGTCGGTGAGTTCGACGCGGCGGATTTCAGCCGCCGCCTTGTTGCGGTCGAGGTCTGGCGGCAGCGCAACCTCCGTGTTGGAGCTCATCGCGAGCACGGCGACGCGGTCGCCATCGCCGAGGGCCTCCACGATCGCCAGCGCGCTTTCCTTTGCTGCGTCGATCAGGGCAGCTCCCGATTCCCCGCGAAGCCCCATGCTATATGAGACGTCTAGAACGATGACGGCCAGGCCGCTGCGCTGGCCGAAAAGCGCGCCGCGCTTCAGAACCGGCCGCGCCAGCCCGCAAACGATAAGGATGACGAGGAGCGTGCGCAGGAGGAGCATCAGGATGTGCTGGAACTGGAGCCGCGTTCTGACCTTGGCTTTGGCCCGAAGGAGAAACGTCATCGCGCCCCAGTGGACGCGCCGCAACTTCCAGCGGTAAACGAGGTAGATAAGAAGCGGTGCGAGCGCCGCCAATATCCCCCAGGTCACGAACTCCGGGTGCCGGAAATACTCGCTCAAGACCTCGTTCATCCAAGCCCCTTCGCTCGTGTCACCTCGCGTTCCGCAGGGCGAGATACGATGACAACGCCACGTCCAGCGGCTCGTCGGTCAGAATCTGAACGTAATCGATGCCGTTCTTCCGGCAACCCGTGCGAATTTCGTTGATGTGCGCGTTGATCTCGGCCAGATAGGCATCGCGGAGGTCCCGCGGGTCGCAGGTGAACCGGCTCGGTCCTTCGAGGTCGCGGAAGACGTGCGTCCCCGCGAAATCGAACCGCACCTCTTCCGGGTCAAGGATATGAAAGAGGATCGTTTCGTGCTTCCGGTGCCAGAAGTGGTGCAGGCCGAGCATGATTTCCGCTGGCTCGTCGAACAGGTCTGAGACGATGACGCCCAGCCCGCGGGCCGTCATTCGGTCGGCCACTTTGTTCATCACCCGCCCGATGTTCGTGCGCGGGGCGGTGCGGGCGGTTTCGAGCGCGCGAAAGACCTGCCGGAGGTGTGCGTGGGAACCGCCGGGCTGAAGCTCGTTCTGGATGTCGTCCGCAAAGAGAATCAGCCCCGCCGCGTCCTGTTGCTGGGCGAGAAGGTAACAGAGCGAGGCGACAAGATACGCGCCGTATTCGAGCTTGCTGATGTTGCGGCCCGAACGGTAGGTCATCGAGTCGCTGCAATCAAGAAGGAAATAGCTTCGCACGTTCGTGTCCGTCTCGTATTGCTTGATGAAGAACCGCTCCGATTTTGCGTAAACTTTCCAGTCCAAGTGACGCAAGTCGTCGCCCGGAGCGTATTCCCGGTGCTCGGCGAACTCGATGCTGATGCCATGAAACGGCGACTTGTGCTTGCCGAGCATGAAGCCCTCGACGATCTTCCGCGTCTTGAAATCGAGGTTCTTGATCCGTCCCAAGACCTTCGGGTCTAGGTACTTGGAAACCTCAGCCATCGGTCATTCCCTCAACAGGTCCCATACGTCCTATGGGACCTATACTGTGGCGCCTTCTGCACAGTGCGCAACCAGCCGCTCGACCACCTTGTCCGAGTTCATTCCCTCCGCCTCAGCGTTGAAATTCGTGATGACGCGGTGCCGCAGGACGGGATGAGCCACACGGTCTACATCCGCATGAGTCACGCGGACGCGACCGTCGAGCATCGCCTTCGCCTTGCCGCCGAGCACGAGGTATTGGCAGGCCCGCGGCCCCGCGCCCCACGCGACCCACTGGTTCACAAAGTCGGGGACGCCCGGCTCGTTGCACCGAGTCGACCGCACCAGCCGCAGAATGTATTCCTTCACGTCCACGCCGATTTCAACCTTGCGGACAAGCTCCTGAAGCTGAACGATGTCGTCGCCGCCAAGCACCGGCTTGATGTCCGGCACGTAGGTTGTCGTCGTCTTGTCGATAATCTGCATTTCCTCGTCGTGGTTCGGATAGCCCACCATCGTCATGAACATGAACCGGTCGAGCTGCGCTTCGGGCAGCGGATATGTGCCTTCCTGCTCGATGGGGTTCTGCGTGGCGAGGACGAAAAACGGCACGGGGAGGACGTGCCTCGTCCCGCTGATGGTCACCTGCCGTTCTTGCATGGCTTCGAGCAGCGCCGCCTGCGTCTTCGGCGGCGTTCGGTTGATCTCGTCGGCCAAAATGACGTTGGCGAAGATGGGGCCTTTGAGGAACCTAAAATGCCGCTCGCCCGTCGTCTTGTCCTCCTGGATCACCTCGGTGCCCGTGATGTCCGACGGCATCAGGTCGGGCGTGAACTGAATGCGTTTGAACGAAAGCGAAAGACTCTGCGCCAGCGTGCTGATGAGGAGGGTCTTGGCGAGTCCCGGCACGCCGACGAGGAGGGCGTGGCCGCGCGCGAGAATCGCAATCATCACCTCCTCGATGACCGGCTCCGTCTTCGAGATGGGCCTCGGCTGGACGGCACGGT
>CAZBRH010000092.1:0-2811 GCA_964494245.1 uncultured Planctomycetota bacterium
GCCCTGTTTGCGTTCTTTTGGAACGCCGTCGTCGGGACGTTTCTTGTCATGTCCTTCTCGTGGTTCCTGCTCATCTTTGCCGTCATCGGGGTCCTCATCATCGGCCTGGCTCTGTATTTCTTCCTTGCCCTTTTCAATCCAAGGCCCGTCCTGACCGCGAGTTCGGCTGCCGCGCTGCCCGGCGCGAAGGTCAGCGTTCAGTGGGAGTTCCGCGGCTCGACCGGGCGGATCGAGAAGCTCGCCATCTCGCTCGAAGGGCGCGAAGAGGCGATGTACCGCAGCGGTAAGAACTCGCACACGGCGAAAGATGTCTTCGCCAAAGTCCCCGTCGCCGAGGTCACGGACCCGCGCGGCATCGTCGCGGGCCGCGCAGAATTTACCGTTCCCACCGGTGCGATACACTCATTCGCCGCGCCGAACAACAAGATTATCTGGGCGCTCAAGGTGCACAGCGATGTCCGCTTCTGGCCGGACATCGATGAGGAGTTCCCGTTCACCGTCCTGCCGGCGGCGGTTGGAGACGACTGATGAGCACGCTCAAGATCGGCACCTACGAGGGCCGGACGGCGTTCCGCCCCGGCGACGAAGTCGCCGGCAAGGTGCTGTGGATTCTCGACAAGCCGGCGAAGGCGGTCGAGCTGCGGCTCTTCTGGTACACGGAAGGCAAGGGGACGCGGGACGTCGAGGTGGTGGACCGCGCGCGGTTCGAAGCCCCCGAGCTTCGCGGGCAGCGCGACTTCCGCTTCACACTGCCCGAAGCGCCTTACAGCTTCTACGGCCGGCTCATCTGGCTCCTCTGGGTGCTCGAACTCGTCGTCCTGCCTTCCGAGGAGACCGAGCGGCTCAGCATCACCGTCTCGCCGACAGGGCGCGAGATTCTCCTGCACCCGGGCGAAGAACCGCACGACGCGCACGAAGGTCCCGTGTAAGATGGGAGGGACGAAAAAAGGCACATGGAGAAGGTTCGCCCGGCCGCCCGGCGGACGGCCCTTCGTCCTCTGCCTTCTCCGCTTTTCGATTTCTCCCGTCATTATACTGACTGCGGCGATCTTTGCCGCGGCGGTATCCTGCGGTTTGGGGGGCCGAGGACGTGAAGAGAAACATGGGCTGAGGCCGGAGGCCGGGTGGATGGAAAAGCGCCCGAAGGAGCCCGAGCGACCGCCATCCCATCCGTCTCATGGATTCTATAGGTTCCACAACACATGACCCCCCGTGAACGATTGCTTACCGTCCTCCGAGGCGAGGTGCCCGATTGCGTTCCCGTCGCGCCGGATTTCTCGAACATGATCCCCGCGCGGCTGACCGGTAAGCCGTTCTGGGACCTCTACCTCTACCACGACCCGCCGCCCTGGGAAGCGTATATCCACTGCGCGAAGCATTTCGACATCGACTCGCTGATGGACGGCTACTTCAACGTCGATTTCCCTGAGCCGCAGTCGAGCGGGCCGGAGTGGGAGCGCCTTATCGTGTTCCGCTCGCCCGACCGCATCATCACGCAGGCGTCATATGTCGAGAACGGAAAACGCATTTGGCGTCCGATGGTTGACGTGTATTACGTTGCCGACCCGCCGACGCACAACGTTCCCGTCGAGCGGATCGGGCTGCCGCCCGTGCCCGACCGGTGGGAGCCGCTTGAGGGCGTCAAGCCGGTGGACAAAAGCCCCGCGGGGCTTCGGCGGGTCAAGGAACTCATGGGCGACCAGGGACTTGTTGGCGTCTTTGTGACGAGTTCCTGCGCCCTCGGGAGTCCTGAGGCGATCTACCGCTACTACGACCATCCCGAGAAGCACGAAGAGTGGGCGGCGAAGCGCGTCGAGGCCGCCGAGAAGCGCTTCCATCAGATCATGGCGATGGACGTGCGGCCGGACTTCCTCTGCGTCGGCGGCTCCGGAACGCTCGTCTTCCAAACCGTCGAAATCTTCCGCCAGCTCGCCTTCCCAGCGGTCCGGCGCGTCATCGAGCTCGCAACCGCAGCCGGGATGCCGACGCACGTCCATTCCTGCGGCCCCGAACGCGAACTCGTCCGCATCTTTGCTGGAGAAACGAACCTGACCGTTATCGACCCGCTGGAGCCACCGCCAATGGGCGACTGCGACCTCGCCGAACTCAAGCGGCTCTACGGCAGGAAGATCGTGCTCAAGGGCAACCTGCACACGACGGAGGTCATGCTCCGGGGAACGCCGGCGGACATCGCCGCCGCCAGCCGCAAGGCCATCGACGCCGCCGCGGAAGGCGGACGCTTTATCCTATCGACGGGCGACCAGTGCGGCCGCGACACGCCCGATGAAAACCTGCGGGCGATGGTCGACACCGCCCGTTCTTATGGCGTCTACCGCTGACCGGGGTTGAATGTGGACTTGAAGACTTCGGGCAGGTTCGCCCAGCGGACGGCCTCGTCCGCATCGATTTGGCCTTCCTTGACGAGCCGCGCGAGGGAGCGCTCGAGCGTGCACATCAAATCGCGTGATCCGGTCTGGATGGCCGAGTAAATCTGCGGAATGTTCATCTGTCGGATCAAGCTGGCGACGGCGTGTGTGTTCCGCAGGACTTCCATCGCGACCACACGCCCTTTGCCGTCCGATCGGGGCACGAGCTTTTGTGCGAGCACCCACGTGAGCGTCAAGGAAAGCTGCGCCGCGATTTCGTCCCGCCGGTCTTCTGGGAACATATCGGCGATGCGCATGACGGCGCCCTTCGCGTCCCGCGTGTGCAGCGTCGTCATGACGAGGTGCCCGGTCTCTGCCGCCGTCAGGGCGTTGGCCATCGTCTCGCGGTCGCGCATCTCGCCGATGACGATGATGTCGGGGTCGT
>CAZBRH010000092.1:2890-12772 GCA_964494245.1 uncultured Planctomycetota bacterium
ATATATTCGATGGGGTCTTCGAGCGTGATGATGTGGCAGCGCCGCGTCTCGTTGATGCGCTGAACGAGCGATGCGATGGTCGTCGACTTGCCCGACCCCGTGATGCCGGTCAGGATGACAAGCCCCTGCTGAAGGTCTACGATGTCTTGCCAGACGGCGTCGCTTGGGAACCCGATTCTCTCGACGGGCGGGATTTCCACCGGCAACACGCGAATCGCTGCTGCGAGTCCGAGCCGGTCGCGAAAAACGTTGATGCGGAACGAAAGGCCGGGAATGGAGAACGACGCGTCGATTTCGCGGCCCGTGTCGATCCGCTTCTGTTGTTCGAGCGTCAGCATGCCAGAGATGAGCCGGCGAACCTGGTCTTCGGTGAGGCGGTCTTCCTCGCGCTCGCTCCACGGGAGCATCTGGTTGTCGATTCGGAAGTAGGGCGGGAGCCCCGTTTTCAGATGAAGGTCGGAGATGCGCGAGACGCCGCCTTCAAGGAATCCGCGCTGCTTGAATTGGCCGAGAAGGTCCATCATGGCCAGCGTCCGCCGGACGCCATCCGGGCACGTGCATTCGTAGACTTTGTCGTGAACGGAGGCCACGCTGTCGGGCATTTCTGCCTCTCCGAGGTTGCTGGCGCCTATTCTATCCTGGCCCCCGCGGGGCGCAACGGCGGAAGGGCGCCTCCGCTGTCGCCCCGCACCGGACCAGTTCCAACTTTCAAGTATCGGATGAAAAAACTTCGCGTCGAGCCGGTCGCAGCACCTCCAGCCAGACTGCGCTACGCCACTCGTGTTGCGTTCTCGGTTGAACGCGACTACAATGACCGCCCATTGGTGAGCAAAGGGAGGCCGCTATGCCACGCAATCACGTGCTTCGTCTCCGCATTCCTGTTGACGCGCCTCTAGAAAAGGTTATCGACTGGAATCATCCCCTCCTTCGTGGAATCTCCTGCGACGATCCTGGCGAGCGTCTGCTCGCCGCGTGGCGCCGCAAGCAGGGCTACACGTATTACTTCGACCGAAGCCAACTCGATAACCTGCTCAAGCGAATCCCCAATGACGATTGGGACCTCTACGAACGAAACCTTCATTCGTTTCTGCCCGGCGGAGACCGCGGTCAGGCGCCAGTTCCTCTTGACAACCGAGGCCGCATCAACTGGAACTGCTACACGCGGCGAAATCAGGAGTATGTTTGCAAGGTCAACCGCTTTGGATGGATACTCGGGATGGCCGCCGCCGCCCGCCGCTGCGGCCGGCCCAAAGCTGCTGACGCGGTGTTTTCTGTCATCGATTCATGGATCGAACAGTGCCCCGTCCCCGTCGCGCTCGTCCTCGGCAAAGAAGGCGTCTGGAAATACTGGTACGCACCCTGGGCACCATTCAACACTGCCGAAAGGGCGAAATACTGGACGTTTGCTCTTCACGTTCTCTGGGACAGCGAGGCGTTGACGCCCGAACGGTTCGGCCGCTATGTCCTTGCTCTACGCCAGCACATGGTCTTCCTCGGCCGGGTGCCCCCGCGCCTCGACCGCTCGGCGGCGGGCAACCACTTTCTTGTCGAATCGCGCGGGTTGCTCTATGCATCCCTGCTCCCGTGGCTCCGCGAGGCCGCTGCCGCGCGTCGGGTCGCCCTGCACAACTACGCGCGCTGCCTCGGACAGATTCTCCCCGACGGCGTGCATCGGGAACGCGCCCCTGGCTACCATCGGGCGTGCATCTGGTGGTACACGCTCCCTCTGCTTCTTTGCCGACTCAACCGTTGGCCGCTGCCGACCGGCGCCCTTCGCAAGATCGAAGCGATGCTGAACTTCGGACTGCACGTGACGTCGCCTGATGGCACGTGCTCGAACATCGCCGACGCTGGCGGCGGCCGCAACGGCTATCAAGTCGATCAACTCGTCGCGCGACTCACCGGCCGCCGCCTCCCCGTCCGCGGCGCCCGGCCGAAAGGGGAAATGGTGTTTGTGGCCAACGTGCCACCCGCACCCAAGGTTAGGGCGAAGCCGTTCGCATTGTCCTGCTACTTCCCGCACGGCGGGTATGCTGCGGCCCGCAGCGCCTGGTCGCCGAAGGCGTCTGCTGTCCTGATGAAGCTCAATGGCTACGGCGGTGGTCATTCCCACGCTGACTTCTTCTCATTCACGTATGCGCACCGCGGACGGTCAATCATCGATGAGATGGGAACGCGAGCGTATGACAACGACCGCGCGTCGGTTGCCTGCAAGTGGACGGCGGCGCACAACGTTGTGCTGATCGGCGACCGCGAGATGTGCGACCCCGGCAACGACCTGCACTACTTCAGGAGTCGCCCGCCGATCGTCCGCTTTGCCGACGTGTTTGCCGTGCCCGAGAGCCGTGGCCGTCTGCGGGCGGGCGGCAAGGTCATCTGGCGTGATGGCACGTGGTGGCGGCGCGAACTCGACTTTTCGCCTCGTGGCTGCCTTCGCATACGGGATGAGGTCGGAGACTGCCGCCGCGAACCTGTTCGCATCCAGTTCTACGTGCTGACGCCTAACGTTCGCCGCGAGGGGGCCGCCTCATTCGTCACCGACGACGAGGGTGTTCCAAACATCCGCCTGTCGGTCATCGGCTCGCCTGCCGTCCGCGCTTACGCCAGATCGGCGACCATCTACCGCGGCGCGTTTTGCGGCGTGCCGGCGACACTGCTGACGTTCCGCGTGCCGGAGCTCGAATACGGTTCGTGGGAGACAATAATCGAAGGCCGGTGAGCGGAGCCGTTCAACGGCCAAAAAGCAGCCCAGCGTAGCCCACGGCCATCTCAAAGTCCTCGGGCGCTTCCCCGGTGACGTCGTGGCTCGTGGTGTATTCGACGAGAGCGGACTTGTCGGCGCCCATGCTTTGAGCGGCGGCAACGGCCGCGGCAATCGCGCCCGCACCGCAAGCGTTCGAATGGGCGGACGCCTCCGCGACAATCTTCTCCGAGGCGAACCCAAGGGCGAGGTCGATGATGCGCCGGTCGTTCGCCAGCATGCTCTGGCGTGCTGCTGCGCCTCTTCCCCACGGGGCGAAGCCATAGCCGGGGCCATAGTGGGTGAGATCGCTGGACCCCAGCACAACGGCCTTCGCGTCCGACTCCGCGAGAGCCGCCCCGACGGCGGCCCCGGCAGCCGCCGCATCGTTCGACGGCGGCATCGCAATCGGCACAATCTTCGCCGTTGGCAGCAGCGCGTGGATAATCGGGACTTGCACCTCGATGGAATGTTCACACCTGTGCGAGTCGGGGTCGTCTACAAGATAATCGGGGCATCTGTCGAGCAACATTTGAGCGAGGTCTTCGTCCACCGAAACGCTTCCGAGCGGCGTCGCCCAACTCCCCGCCGCATATACCGCCCCGGCGCGGACACCCCATGAGTGCACCGCTCCGAAGATGACGAACGTTTCGGGCGAGGCCTCGCTCAAGCAACGTATCACCTTTGCCGCTACCGCGCCGGAAAAGACCCAGCCCGCGTGCGGGACGATGCCGCCGATAGGGTGAACAATATCCGCCGGTGGCGAAAACCCTTCGAGAAACCTTTCGACCTGCGCTGCGCAATCGCCCGAATAGAAGTGAGGAGCAGATGGCCTCCGTGTCATCTGACTTTCTCCGTATGGCCGGTGACTTCATTATAACGGCGCCCCGAACGGACGAGGTAGAAAATGCGTTGCATTGCATGGGAGCTTTCTACTAAGACCCCAGTTCGATGGTTTCTGCAAAAAACTGCTCGCCCTGCATGGGCGCCTTTACGGCCCAAGAGCCATCGGGGCGAACAACGCCGCTCGGGCAGGAGCACCGGATACCCGCGGGCTCGCAGTTGTCGGCAACGACGATCCACACGCCGCTGGCGCGGGCCCGCAGTCGCAGATTGGCCTCGTGGAAGGCGCGGCACATGTCCGACCATTCGCTGGCGGCGCGCCCGCCGTTCACGGCGTGGAAGATGACCCGCGTCCCCAGCTTCGCCAGTTGGCGCGAAAGGTGGGGGTCTGGGGCCGGCGTGCACTGCGGGTTCGCCCACATATCGTTGCAGATGAGCGCGCCGACGGTGATGCCACACAGCGTGAACGTGCGCAGCGGCCGCACGGCGTAGCGTGTGATCTCGCCTTGGGGCGGGTCGTCGAGCGTCCCGCACCGCAGGGTCTTTGTGTGAAAGCCGAGGAATCCGCCGTCGGCGTCGTAGAAACGGACCTCGTTGTAGCATTTGCCGTCGCCCTCGACGAAGCACGTGCCGAGTGCGAGCGCGACCCGCGCCGCCTTTGCCTTCGCCGCCACTTCGTCCAGCGCTGCGGCGACGGCGCGGGCGTCGAACTCGTGGGTGTAGCCGCTGAGCGACCCTTCGGGGGTCAGGAGGACATCCGCCCGCTCGGCGGCGGCGAACTCGATGGCGCGGCCGATCGCAGCGGCGTTTGCCCAGATGTCCCTTGTGACTGGCATCTGTGCGCCTGCGACGCGAAGTTTCATTTGTTCTCTCCCCAAGCAGTTCGTGGCGTCAGAGCGTCGCGTGAACCTCCTCCACAGACGCCGAGGCCACCGCGAGCACGGCGTCGGCAGCGCCATAGTACACGAGGTACCGGCCCTGCCACTCGACGGCGCCGCAGGTGTAAACGACGTTCTTCGTCAAACCGAACTTCTCGTAGTCGGCCTCTGGTTCCAGGATGGGATAGTCGAGCCGACCGATAACCTTCGAGGGGTCATCGAGGTCAAGCCATGCGATGCTGAGCCGATACACCTTGTTCGCATCGACCGCGTGGTAGAAGAGAAGCCAACCGCGGTCGGTGCGGATGGGCTGGGCGCCGATGCCGATTTTCTTCGCTTCCCAAGCGACGCCCGGTCGCGGTTCCATCAGGGGCTTTGAGCCATGCCATTCCACAAGGTCGCTGCTGTAAGCGATCTGCATCGACGGCGCTTGGCGGTGGATGAGCACGTATTCGCCCCTGATTTTGGCAGGGAGGAGGCCGCTCGTTCGCTGCCGCACTTCGGGCATCAGCCGCCCGTGCCGTTTGAACGTCACAAAATCCTTCGTGGTGGCGAGGAGCAAACTATCCTGACTTTCGTCCGGTGGATGCGGGCCGACCTGGACGATGACCAGGTAGTAGGTGTCATCGATCTTGGAGACGCGGGGGTCTTCGAGCCCCCACATCTCGCGTTCTTCCTGCGGCACCATCACGGGGCAGCGGAGGTTGCCGAAGTGGAATCCGTCGTCGGAAGTGGCGACGCCGAGCGTCGTCAGCGGCCAGCGGGTCTCGATCCCCGGACGCTTGTATTCCCCTTCTGCGCGGTAAAGGAGCAGCACCTGGTTGTTGTAGATGGTAGCTCCAGCGTTGTAGATGTACTTCGAGTGGAACGGCTGGCCGGGTACGCCCTTCAGAATCGGGTTTTTCTCGAACCGTTTGAGCTTGAGCAACGTCGTTCTCCTTTGTTTCCGCAAGGGCCGGGGCTTGCGGTTCCCTGTGTAGCGTTCCGGCGGCCGCAAGTCAAGCGCGATGACAACCTCGCCTCTCACCTTTCGCCTGTCCCGACGGTCTCCTTCCCACTTACCGTGTTCCGATGGGGCCGAGCTCGCGGAGGACCGCGACAGCGAGGTCGCGCGCGGTCACAATGCCAATGGGATCGCCATCGTCATCGACGATAAGGGCCATGTCGCTGTATTCGCCCCGCAGTGCAAGAAGGACGGTTGCGGCGCTTTCGTTCGGCAGAAATCGCGGCGCCGGACGCGCTCGATCCCCGGCGGTGGCGTCATCGGGGGCGCTCGAAACACAGTCGAAGACGTCGAGGATACCGAGAATGTTCGTTCGGCTGTCCTGAAAGACGGGGAGCCACGAATGCCCGGCGTCGCGGGCGGCTTCGCGAAGCTTGTCGCCGCAAAGGTCTGCCTCGATCATGCTAACCTCCCGCAGAGGGACCATTGCTGAGCGGACCTCTTGCCCGAGCAGCCGGGTTGCCCTGCTGGAAAGCGCCGCGTGATACGCGGCTCCCAGCTGCTGCCGTCGCGTCCGCGCGAGCACGTGCCCGGTCGAGAGACGTGCGAGCGCCTCGTGTCGCTCTTCGGCGGGTATGCGGCTCGTGAAGGCCGACACGAGCCAGCGCAGGGCCGTTGTCAACGGCCATACAATGCTCCGGAAGGCATCGAACGGCCCGGCAAATCGATACGTCAGCGAGTCGGCCTTGTTCCGGAACAGGTCTTTCGGGAACATCTCGCTGAAGACGAAGATGAGGGGGGTCATGGAGAGCGTCGCCCAAAGTTCCGCGTGGTTGTGCGCCGTCCAGAGTTGCGTGGCGACGGCGGTCGCGGCGTAGAGGGCGATGTTCGTCCCTATGAGCGTCGTCACGACGGTCTCGTCTAGGCGTTCGAGCAGGGAACGGAGGACGGCGGCGTCGCGCCGTCCGCTGCGCAGCCGCAAGCGGAGCCGTAGCGAACTTACCGAGTAGAATCCCGTCTCGATCCCGGCAAAGAAGCCGGCGGCGGCGAGGTAGAGTGCAATGGCGATGAGCGGCAGAATCACGGCGCGCCTCCCGTAGCGTCATTATCCGCTCTTTCGACGTGTAGACCCTCGACGCGGCTATCTGACACCTTATCGATGGTGAGCACGATGTGGCCGAGGCGAAGCGTATCGCCGGCGCGCGGCGTTCGCCCCAACCGCAGGAGCAAGACGATTTCCTCGGCGATCTCCTGCGCGGTCAGCACGCCCGTCCAGACACCCTGGTCGTTCACGACGATCGCCATGTGGCACTTGAGTTCACGGAAGCGGTCGAGCACGGATTCGAGGCGGGCGGTTTCGGCGATGAGCAGCCGCACTGGGAGAACGTGGTCGCGCACCAGCCCGCTCTCGCCGAGAAGCACGTCTCGAACGCGGACAAGCCCAACGATACGGTCGGGCGATTCGTCGAACACCGGCAGCGTTTCGGTGCGGCGCGATCGGACCGCCTGCGCGATCTCCTGGCGGTCGGCGTCGATGGAAACAGCGGTCACCTCCGCCCTCGGAATCATCACGTCCCGGACGGTCGTTTCGGGTCTCTCCACGATCTCGTGTGCGACCCCAGCATCTTCAAATTCGTCCCTGCCCCCAGTAGCCCCAACGACAAGCTCCTGGAGTTCTTCCCAGGTCACGTGCTGCGGCAATTCGCCCCTTCGGAAAGGCCGCGCCAGAACGTCCGACACCGCCGCGAGGGCGCGCGGGATGTATGCCGCCATGAGCAATCTGTGGAAAAGGCTCAGCGGGATGGCAGCCAAGTGAGAAATGCGGACGGGCGAACCGACAGCCGCTGCCTTCGGGCCCACTTCGCCGCCCAGGATGAGCGCGAGGAGCGATCCGACGCCAAGGAGCACGCCAGCGGTTGGCCCGGCCTCCTCCGCTGCCTCCAACGAAGCCATGGTTCCCATGCTGCAATAGAGCGTGTTGACCGCCATGTTCCCGAACAAGACCGTTGCAAGAAGCTCCTGCGGGTCCGACCGCAGCCAGACGACCGCCCGGTGAACAACGCTTGGCTCCTCCTCGAATTCTCGAAGCTCCTGGCGTGAAAGGGAGAAGAGAGCGGTTTCGGACGCCGAAAAGAACGCCGAAAACACGAGCAGAACCGCCATCGCTATGAGGTAAAGGACAAAAATCATTGCGAACCCTTTGCGCGCTGCCGCGCCAGAGGGCCGCCCCCTTGCGGGAACCGCAGAAGCATCTGTAGCATCTCCGAGCACCGACGCCAAGTCATCGGCCCGCCCCCTACGAGGCGGCGACCGTCTGACTTCTCGGCCCGAACGCATTCTATCGCACGTCCACCGACGCGACAAGTCGGCGTCGCCGCGGCGGATACGCGCACCACTCTCCGAAGTTGCCTCTCGTCTGCGCCTTCGTATAATTCCGACTATCGGAGGGACGCATATGACCTGGCAGATTTCGACGGACGTTCCCGCGGGCAACCTTATTGTCGATCACATCGACGAGAACCTCGCCCGCATCCGGCAGGACCAGCGCGGATCGACGCAGAAGTGGTTCTACTGGCGGTTCGCCGTGCGCGGGGCAACTGGCCGAACGATCCGCTTCGAGTTTACGGACGGGGACGTTATCGGGACGCGGGGGCCGTGCGCAAGCCGCGACGGCGGGCGTTCGTGGGGCTGGCTTGGTCGAGAATGCTGCGGGCCAGCAAGCTTCACCCACGCGTTCGGCGAACGGGACGCAGACGTTCAGTTCTGCTTCTGCCTGCCATATCTTCAGGCCGACCTCGATGCGTTTCTGGCAAGGCACGGCCACGGCATTCGGAGAGGCGCGCTCTGTCGCTCGCGGGCCGGGCGCAAAGTCGAGATGCTGGCAATCGGCCCGCCCGAAGCCCCGCGGCGTGTGCTCCTTACTGCCCGGCATCACGCCTGTGAGAGCAGCGCCAGCTTCGTGCTCGAAGGACTGCTCGACGCGGTTGCACACGCTGCACCTGACACGCCACAGAACTGGCTCCGCCGAAACGCCCTCGTCGTCGCTATCCCGTTCGTGGACAAGGACGGCGTCGAAGCAGGCGACCAGGGCAAAGCACGTGGCGGCCACGACCACAATCGGGATTACATCTCGAAGCCCATATACCCGGAGACCGCCGCGATCATGCAACTCGTGCGCGCCGGGTTTCGGCCTGACGTGGCCATCGATCTCCATTCGCCGTGGATTCGTGGCCCGCACAACGAGTGCATCTACCAAGTCGGTTGCCCGGATCCCACCAGTTGGGAGGCTCAGCAGCTCTTCGCAACCGTTCTGGAGCAGCAGCCGAGCGGCAAGCTGCCCTATTCGGGGAAAGATGACTTGCCTTGGGGGCAGGAATGGAACACGGAACCAGCAACAGAAACGGCGTGCACCTGTTCGAAGTGGATGGCGGAGCACGTTGTCCTGTTGTCGAGTTCGCTCGAAATCCCCTACGCCAATGTCGGCGACGTGACCGTTACCCCTGAGAACCTGCGGGAGTTCGGCGGCCGGCTCGCCGCCGCCATTGGCTCGTTCATGCAGACATCCGAATAGGCCGCCTCGCGCCGCGACAACGCGGTAATATGCGCGGCAGCAGTTCCGATAAGAAGAGAGGGGCGCTCCCGCTTCCGCCCCGCGAGGGAACAGCGTATGTGCGGCATCGTTGGCTATATCGGACACCAGAACGCACGGTTCGTCCTCATCGAAGGCCTCAAGCGGCTGGAATACCGCGGCTACGACTCGGCGGGCGTAGCGTTCGCATCACCCAACAGGATCGAATGTGTCCGCGCCGTCGGCCGGATCGCCAACCTCGAAGCGAAGCTGAATGGCGCCCACACCGAAGCGCCCGGCCGCTCGCTCGGCATCGCGCACACACGCTGGGCGACGCACGGCGCTCCCACCGAGGCGAACGCTCACCCCCATCTCGACTGCTCCGGCACACTCGCCGTCGCCCACAACGGCATCATCGAAAACTACCGCGAGCTCAAGGCCGAACTCGCCGCCCGCGGCCACATCTTCCGCAGCGAGACGGACACCGAGGTCATCGCGCACCTCATCGAGGAGAACCTCAACGGCGATTTCTGCGAAGCCGTCCGCACCGCCCTGAAGCGGCTCGATGGCACCTACGGCCTCGCCGTGATCTCGAGCCGGTTCCCCGGGCAGCTCGTCGTCGCGCGCAACGGCTCGCCCCTCGTCGTCGGCATTGGCGACGGCGAGCACGTCGTCGCATCCGACGTCTCGGCCATCGTTCAGCACACGCGGCAAATCGTCTATCTCGACGACAACGAGGTTGCGACGGTCGATGAACTCGGCGTCCACACGCGCACCATCGACAACGCCTACGTCCAGAAGAAGATCGAACAGGTGCACTGGGACCTTGCGGCGGTCGAGAAGGGCGGCTACGCGCACTTCATGCAGAAGGAAATCCACGAGCAGCCCGAATCCATCGCCAACGCGATGC
>CAZBRH010000093.1:0-12301 GCA_964494245.1 uncultured Planctomycetota bacterium
ACCGGCGTTCCTCCGGATCTCTACGCATTTCACCGCTACACCAGGAATTCCACTCTCCTCTCCTGCACTCAAGCCCGTCAGTTTTCGACGCAGTTCCACGGGTAAGCCGTGGGATTTCACGCCGAACACGACGAACCGCCTACACACCCTTTACGCCCAGTGATTCCGAACAACGCTCGCCACCTCCGTATTACCGCGGCTGCTGGCACGGAGTTAGCCGTGGCTTCCTCTCGGGGTAACGTCAAACACGGACGTTATTCGCATCCGTGTCTTTCTTCCCCCGTGACAGTGGTTTACAACCCGAAGGCCTCCATCCCACACGCGGCGTCGCATCGTCAGGCTTGCGCCCATTGCGAATGATTCTCGACTGCTGCCTCCCGTAGGAGTCTGGGCAGTGTCTCAGTCCCAGTGTCCGGGAACACCCTCTCAGGCCCCGTACCCGTCTGCCTTGGTGGGCCATTACCCCGCCAACTAGCTGATAGGCCATAGACCTCTCCTCCGGCGACAGGCCCCCGAAGGGGTCCCCGCCTTTCATACCACACCATGCGATGCGGCATCGTATCCGGAATTAGCACACCTTTCGGTGAGTTATGCCGAACCGGAGGGCAAGTTATCTATGTATTACTGACCCTTCCGCCACTTTACTCGGGTTCCGAAGATCCCTTTCTCGTGCGACTTGCATGTCTTATCCACGCCGCCAGCGTTCGTTCTGAGCCGGTATCATACCCTCCATAAATATCGATATCCCCGAAGGGATATTGACACAAAAGGGTCATGATACAAACCGCTCCCCAGCCGGCTAAAGGCCAGGGCGCGGCAAGGTTTGAGCGCCACGTCCCCGAAGGGACGCGGGAGCTCCACACTCGTCAACGCTGCACGCGCTTCCCGATTGTCAAAGAACAATCCTCACTGCAACCGGTTCCTCACCGGTGCAGCGCCATATTATAGCGTAGGCATCCCGCCTTGTCAAGGCCGCGCACGACATTTTTTGGAACGCGGTCCAACGCCACTTCCAAGCAAAATATACCCCGCGTTTTGCTTTCCGTCAAGTCCTCGCGCGAGATAAGCGAACCCAGTTCCGCACCAGAGATCTCCCCAACGCCTACTCGGCCCCAATCCGCGCCAGGCGCTCGGCCGCCTGACGTGCGGCCGGCGTATCTGGATACTGCTTCACGGCGAGGTTATAGAACGCACGGGCCTTGCTCCGCTCCTCGAGCTTCTCGTGGCAATAGCCCGTCCAAAACGCTGCTTCTGCCGCTCGCGGCCGATTACCGATCGCCTCGAATTCCTGGATGAGCGGAAGAAGCTCCCGAACCGCCTCGGAGCACTTGAGGTCAGCCACAAGCAACATCGCCGAGCGGAAACCTGCCTCTGCTTTCCGGAGCCGCTCGGCCAGCTCGGGATCGCCACTGCCATCGGAAGACTGGACAGAGCATCCGACAATGGCCGCCGAGAGCGCCAGCACGAGAAACCAGATGGTCAACCCTGCTCCGAAAAGCGCACCGGCTCGCAGAACCGACCCGCCGTCGTCCGAGCAGCAGCGTCCGCCGAATACGGCCCCGGTCCGTGTGCAGGCGCCGCCCTGCTCGAACGAAGAAGCGCGCAAGCGTCCCCGCCCCACATCGCATTGGCCAGAAACCTTCACTCTTCACCTCCCGTCAGCACCAGTTGCGCTTCGAGCAGCCACGAGCGAACCGCCGCTGATTCCTCGGCCGCCGCCAAAACGTCATCGATTCGGATGCAGAGACTTGCCTGCTCGACAAACGAGGCGACGCCGTCCACGTCGGATGGCCGCGCGGGATCGAGCAGTGCGAGCCGCGTCAGGGCGATTTCGACTTGGTCGGCTAGCTTTCGGACTTCCGCCGAACGGATGGCGCCGCGCAGTTCGCCGAACCGCTCAAGCAGCCGGTGGTGCCGGGCGGCGGCCTGGCGGGCCGAGAGACCCGTCGCTCCCACCACGGCGGCGATGTAGAACCGCCGAAGCATCGTCCGCATTGTGTCCCGCTCGGCTTGCAACGCAGAGACCCGATTCGCCAGAATTTTCTTGTCCAACAAGGCCGCATCGATGCCCTCTTTCTGCTGGGCAATCTGGGCGCGCAAGCGAGAGATTTCCTCCTGCGCCGCGCGAGCGCTCTCTGCCGCTCGCCGCAGCTCCGTCGTTTCCTGTTCCCGTAGATTCAGTTGCTCGCGCGCGGCCTTGAGCGCAGCATCGGCCTCCGAGAGCGCTCGCGTCATTTCTCGAACCTGCTCCGCAGCGGCGGCAAGTCGTCCTGCTTGGTCAGCCGCCTCGGACGCCTTTGCGCGGAGTTCCGCCTGCGCCGCAGCAAGGAGCTTCTGCGAATCCGCCGCGATGTCCGCAAGCCGCTCGCGCTCTGCACGGAGCTCGGAAAACGCTTCTGCGGCGGTCTTCCATTTTCGCTCTGCTGATTCGAGCGCCTCCCGCAGCCGCTCCACCTCGGCGGCGGAAGACGAAGCGGCGGGCTGCGTGACAAGAAGCAGCACACCAGCGCCGCCGATGAGGACAAGCGATGCGGCCAGCGGCAACCATTGCCAGACAGACGGCGCCGGAACCGCCCGCCGCGGCGTCGGCCGACGCAGATAATCCACCCGCGCCTGCCGAACGGCCTCCTCGGCGCCCCACTTGCGCAGAAGGCGATCCATCTTCTCGTCGGTCTGTTCGCGTTGCTCGGTCATTTCTCGTGCCCCTTGTCCCTGTGGCAACCCCGCGCACGGGTGCTATTCGAGGAATCCCTTTGCTTTCAGGCAGCTCCGAAGCAGGGATAGCGTCTCATTCAGCCGCAGGCGGACATCGGCTTCGGAGATGCCGACGGCAGCCGCGACGCCGCGTGCGGTCATCCCCTTCACGTATCGGAGGTGCAGCGCCCGCGCGAGCTCCGGCGGCAGCGCGTCGATGCACTGCGATAGAGCCGCGGCTTCCTCGCCGGCCTCGGCTGCTGAGCCGGTGTTCGCTGCGAACACGTCTCCGGCGAAAATCGGGTCGAAGGCCTCGGGGTCTGCACGGCGGCCCGACTGACGACGAGCGACGTCTTGAGCGATGCTCGCCAACCACGCGCCGAAGGACTCGCGCGCCCGTGTGAATGCCCTGAGCGATCGGAACGCTCGCTCGAAGACTTCCTGCGTCAGGTCATCCGCGTCGGCGACCGCAAAGCCCGAGCGGAGAAAATACGCTTTGACCCGTCCGGCACAGGCGGCGTGAAGCGAGCCGAAGGCGGCCTCATCTCCATCGAGGCACCTCGCGGCCAGATCGCTCTCCGTCCCGTTCATCGAGAATCCTCCCGAACCATTGTGCCAGAAGCCCCCGCGAACCTCAAGCCATTAGCGCCCGGACGTGGCCCTTTCAATTGCTTGCGGCGCGGCCTGTGTGGTGTATAATGGCAATGGGGCACCTGTGTTCGGAGGCGCGGGACGATGCGGGCGCGTCGCACGGCTTCGGCCGCTCTGCTCCTGTTCCTGCTTGGCTTCTCGCTGCTCGCGGCCGCCGATACCGTCTACCTCACCAACGGCGAAACCGTGACCGGCACGATCCCGCTGACCGACGTCCAGCGCCGCGCCCTCGCCGCGATCCAGGGAACCGCCTACTACAAGCTCGACTCACTGCCGATCCAGACCGACAAGGGGCTCCGTGAGTTCCGCCGCGACGAGGTCAAGCACTTCTCCGTGGAATGCCCCGGCCCCGACGGCAAGCCCGTCGCCATCACCGTCCAGTTCCCGCCCCCGCCCATCAAGATGCCCTTCGAACTGGAAACGAAGCACTACATCATCAAGACGGACACGGCGGACTTCGTGTGCAAGAACGCTGGCAAGGCGATGGAACAACTCTATTCGGCCTTCACGCGCATTTTCCGTCCCGAGGAAGACGCCCAGCGGCTCAAGACGGAGATTATCATCTTCGACAAGGAGGACGATTTCCTGAAATACGCCCGCGGCCTCGGCGCCGACGTCCAGAAAGGCCACCTCGGCTTCTTCCGCACCGGCCCCGACGGGCGCGACACCATCGCCGTCTTCAAGCGCCGCACCGACGAGTTCCACACGCTCTCGACGCTTTACCACGAGGCGACGCACCAGTTCATCACGATGGTCATGGGCGTGTCGCGGCTCCCGCCCCTCTGGCTCAACGAAGGCCTCGCTGTCTACTTCGAAACCAGCGTCATCCGCGACGGCAAGCTCCAAGTCGGCATCATCCCCCGCAACCGCCTGATGCTGCTTCAGAAGCACCTCCGAGCCGGCACCCATGTCCCTCTGGCCGACCTCATCCGCCGGGGCCGCGGCAACTACGATTCGCTCTGCTACTCCCAGGGCTGGTCGCTCGTTTACTTTTTCCTCCACGCCCGCAACGGCGCCTACCGCACCCGGTTCGACAGATACTTCAAGATGCTCAAGGAAGGCCAGGACGCCGACGAGTCCTTCCGCGCCTGCTTTACTACGGACATGGACCAGTTCGAGGGGGCCTGGAAGCAATTCTTTCTCGAGCTCGAGGTCCCCGAAACCTGAATCGCTGGCTCTTTCGATGATCGAATACCGCTGCCCCGCATGCGACAAACAGGCCGCCGCACCCGACTCCGACGCCGGGAAGAAGGTCGCATGCTCCTGCGGCAACGTGAACATCGTTCCGGGCGTGCACTTGGGCGGACACGCCGCCGGCCAGCAGTCTGACGCCGCCCGCGATGCGCCCGCCCTCATCTATCAGGGCCGCCCCTCGCAACTGGCCAACCTCAGGGGCTTCATCGGCCTCTTCGTCCTGACGAACGCCCTTTTCTGGTTCGTCCGGCCGCTCCTCGGCAAGGCATTCAAGGAATCCGCGTGGGACTGGTATCTCTCCCTCATCATCCTCGGAGCGTACCTCCTTTGGCTCGGCTGGAAAATCCTCGTCCTCAAGTGCACGAAATACACCGTCACCTCGGAAAACATCCTGCTCGAACGCGGGGTCCTCTTCCGCGAAATCGACAACATCGACCTCTTCCGCGTGACCGACGTCAACCTGCGCCAGAACATCCTTCAACGGATCCTCGGAACCGGGAACATCCTGATCGCCTCGTCCGATAAGTCGAAGCCAGACGTCGTGCTTGCCGACGTGACCGAGCCGCGCACGCCCTTCGAGAACATCCGGCGAGCGGCGCTCCGCGCCGACAAGGAACGCGGCGTCCTCCAAATCGAGCACTGACCGCTGTCCCGGAACCGCCTCCTCCGGCCGCACCGATTCTCCCCCGCTCCTCCGCTCCCCTGCTCCCCTGCTCCCCATGCCCCCGCTACTCCACCCGCAATTGCTGTTCGGCATCGACAACATCGCGGTCGATGCGGCGGATAGTGCCGCGGAGCTTCGCGGCGAGCCGCTCGTCGCCCCTGGTCGCCTTGATCGTCTGCCGCAGGAGCTGAATGGCGAGGCGAAAGTTGCGGACAAGGTCGCCGGGGCCGACGTCCGCCAGGCCTTCGAGTTCGTCGAACTCGCAGCCGCGGCTCCAATGCCACGTCGCCAAGCTCAAGCCGAAATCCGGCAACTTCGTCAGGTCTTCGAGCCGGTGCAATTTTTCGGCGGAGCGGATGAGCCGTGCGGCGCGGAACGCTGGTTCAGCGACGGGCCGCAGGCGCTTTCGCGGCAGGAGCCGCGGCCGCCCCGTCCGCCGCCTCATACACAATCGCCACCATCAGCACGGCTAACTCCTCTTCCTCAAGCTCGCCCAAGAAGCCATCGGCGTAAAGCTCGGTGACCTGAAGTTCGTAGCCGTTGATGAGCGCGGCGATACGGCCCTTGCGTCGCAAACCGTCCGAGCCGATGTATCCCAGGTCGTGGAGGACGCCGAGCTTTTTCTTGACGACTTGCTTTTCGAGTTCGGGCGAGACGCCGGGGCGGTGGCGCCGCCGCTGGAATGACGCAAAGCTCTGGGCGCACGCATCGTAGACGCTCTCCCCCACGCGATCGTAGAGACTGAGGATCGTCGAATACGCCAGCTCGAAGCGGCTCTCGATCCGCTCGATCTGCCCGGTGAGCACGTGGCGGACGCGCTTCGCGTCGTCTTCTTCCGGGTCAACCCCCGCATAGACGTAGCCCACCTTGTCCATGCCCCGCCGCCCGGCGCGCCCCGCCATCTGATGGTATTCGCGGCTCTCCATATAGTCGAACGCAACGCCGTCGAACTTCCGGAGCGAATCAAAGGCGACCGTCCGCGCAGGCATGTTGACGCCGACGGCGAAGGTCTCCGTTGTAAACAGGAGCTTGATGCAGCCGGACGAGAAGAGCCGCTCGACGACCTCCTTGAGCGTCGGCAGCATCCCCGCGTGGTGGTAGGCGATGCCCGAGGTCACGAGGCGGCCGAACTCGGCGGCGGCGCGGTCCCCCTCGAGGCCATAGCGGCCGCAAAGGTCGCGGTAGAGCGCCTCCACCCGCTCCCGCTCGGCGTCCGTCAGGAAATCGCGCCCCAAGAGGTTCCACGCCTTCGCCTCGCACGCACCGCGGCTGAAGCAGAAATAGATGCAGGGAAGCCGGTCATCCCGCACGAGGACGTCGATGAGCTGCTCGGTCGCAGCATCGCTACGACGGGCGCGGTCGTGCCCGGCTCGGCGGTCGCGATGCCGCTCCCGGAGCTTGCCCGCAGCGGACTGGCGGCGCATCGCGCCCTCGAGTTGGGCGAGTGGGACGAGCCGACCGCCGCACGAAATGTAATAGCGAAGCGGCACCGGCCGCCGCGTCTCACGGACCACGGCCACCTCCGTCCCCCGGACCTCGCTGACCCACTCGGCCAGTTCGTCCACATTCGGCATCGTCGCGCTCAGGCAGATAAGCTGCATCGAGCGCGGCGCAAAAAGAATGCTCTCCTCCCAGACGGTGCCGCGTTCCAGGTCGTTGATGTAATGGACTTCGTCGAAGATGAGAAACCGCGCGTCGTCGAACCGCCCGGACTCCTCGAAGAGCGCGTTGCGGAAAATCTCGGTCGTCATGATGAGCGCCGGCGCGGACCCGTTCAGCGTCACGTCGCCGGTCATGATGCCGACGGCGTTGCCGAAACGCGAGCGAAAATCGCGGAACTTCTGATTCGAGAGCGCCTTGATGGGCGCCGTGTAGATGACGCGCTCGCCGCGGGAAAGGGCGAGTTCGACCGCGTATTCCGCGATGACCGTCTTCCCAGCGCCCGTCGGCGCGGCCACAAGCACCGAGCGGCCGTCGTCGATCGCCCGAATTGCCTCGACCTGGAACGCGTCGAGTTCGAACTCGCCGCCACCCGCCGATTCGTATTCACGAAACTTCATAACAATATCATCATACGCCGCCTTGGCCGCGAAGTCGAATGAAACCGCCGGAACCCTTGACGTAGCGCGTCTGCTTGACATCCTCTGGCCGTCGGTTCAGAATGGCGGCCGTTCGGAGCGCTGCGGCGGGCCAGAACGATGCCATCGCAATCGCACTGCAACTTCGGGCGCTCCCATGCGAGAAGCGCCGCGGCCCCCTATCGCACAGCCACGCAGCGCTCCCGACGAAAGGCCACAATGGTGTCCAGCCACACGACGAACTGCTGCGTTCCCGCGGAGCAAGCCGGACGGCGGAAGCGTTTTCTCCGCGTTGCAGCGCTGGCTCTTATCCTGACCGCACCGATGGCTCCAGCGTATTCGGAGGAAGCAAACGTGGGTAAGTCGCAACCCGTGAGAGCGGACGGCGGATGGTCGCTTTGGGCCCTTGATGTTGCCAAACTCCGGGAGCGAGCCGGAGCGAGCGAGTGGGCCGCGAGCATCGCGGCGTTGCGCTCGCAGGTCGAGGACCTGAAGAAAAACGGCGTCCGCATACCCCGACCCGATGAGCCGCCCGGATGGCCGCACAACTACATCTGTCCCCAATGCGCCGTGCGACTCACGTTTGACCGGAACTCGGAGAAGGAGCACCGCTGCCCGCAGTGCAAAGGCGTTTTTCGCTCAAACGAAATGAACAAGGCGTGGATAACCCTCTTGAACTCCCGGCAGATCCGGGCCGCGCACGCCGCCTGCGTCATTGCGGCCATCAATTCCGACGAAGAGGCCGCCACACTGGCAAAGCAACTGCTTCTGGGATACGCCCGCCAATACCCGGATTACCCGGAACGCCGAGACTTCGGCTGGACGCAAGGCCGGGTCGAGGCCACAGGTTTGCAGGAAGCGGTCTGGATGCTGCCAGCCGTCCGGGTCTATCGGTTCCTGCGCGAGAACGGCCGACTGACCGCCGAGGAGCAGGCCGAGGTGTGCAAGAAGATGTTCGCTCCCGCCATCGAGCTCCTGCGGCGGCAAACCTCGCAAGTCCACAACATCCACGTCTGGCACGCGGCCGCAATCTTCGCGCTCGCGGATGTCTGCGGCCAACCGCAGGACGTCGCCTTCGCCGAACGAATCATCAAAATGAACCTGGAAAAGGGCGTGCTGCCGGACGGCTCGTGGTTCGAAGGTTCGCCACACTATCACTTCTATACGCTTCAGGCACTCACCGAATACGCCCTGGCCGCGCGGGACGCCGGCCGCCCGCTCGCGCTGCCCGAACGGCTCCGCAAAATGTTCGCGTCGCCCCTTCAATTGCTGCTGCCAGATTGGTCGCTGCCGCTCCTCAACGACGGCTGGGAATCGCACCCGTTCGCCTCGCGCGCCGAGACCTACGAAATCGCACAACACCTCTTCGGTGAGTTCGAGCCGGCGCTTTCGACCATCTACCGAGAATGCGCTGCGAAACGCACCAGCACAACCGCCCTGCTTTACGGCCCGGACGCCGTCCCGGAGACAAGATTGGAACTGAAGCCACTCGCCGTGGTGGACGGCGTCGCCGTCGTGCGGCGCAAAGGGATGACCGGCCTCGTAAAGGCCAACCCCCTCGGCGGCTCCCATGACCACCCCGACCGGCCGGGACTCTACCTCTTCTGCGAAGGATGCGGCCTCCAAGCGGCGGACATCGGCAACCCCGGCTACGGCAACCCCATGCACAAGGGCTTCTACCGCACGACCGCCTCCCACAACACGGTGATGGTGGACGGACAGGATCAGGCGCTCGCCGCCGCAAAGATCGCCCTCGCAAACGAAGCGCCGGGCTTCAGCATCGTTCAGGCGCTGGCCGACCAGGCATATAAGGGCGTGGCAATCCGCCGCACGGTCATCTTTGGCGACGGTTGGGCGCTGGATTGGACGGCCTGCCGCTCGCCGCAGGAACATGCGTATGCGTGGCTCTTCCACGCGAACGGCCCTCTTCGTCTCTCCGGCGACCCCGCCCAACTCGAACCAGCAACCGAACCAATAGTGCCGAACCAATACGTGACAAGGCAGCAGCGGCTGAAGGCGCCCGCCGCCGAAACGCGCGCCCAATGGGCGGAACGCGACGGCGGCAAATGGCGGCTCTTCGTGCAACTCTGGGTCGCACCCGCCGCGCCCCAGGACGCCCCCGGCCGCTTCCTCGGCGTCGCCGAATCGCCCGACCTGCCCGCAACGCTGAAGCGGGGAACGCTGCTCGCCGGCGGCCGCGGCCGGACGCTCGACGTCATCGCATTCTTCACTTGGGGCGGCGCCGACGCCGGGCCGGAATTCTCCGCCCGGCTCCTCGAAGCCGCCCCCGACCGCCTCAAGGCGGCGATTGGCCACGCTCGCGCCAGCACCGAAGCAGAGACCCTCTTCGTCATCACCTCCGCCGGCCAAGTGGATGTTCTGGCAGAAACCGCAAAGTGATCCCCGACGTGTCGAAGGCGCCCGCCATTACGTAAGGGACTGAACGTGGGCGAACGCATCGTGCATCTCGACCGGCTGACCTCGCGCGAGGTCGGCGAAAACGCATTTTTGCTCTTGAAATGCGCCACGCTTCGCGCTATAATAAAGCAAACTCTGTGGCTGCGGGCTGCCCGCGTTCTCGAAGGCCGCGGCGAGCGCATCCAAGAGAGCGTCCTCGCCGAACCGGCCGCCGAGGCGCTGAAAGGCATGGCGAAGAGATTGAGACCGCTGAGCGACCAGAACACGGACAGCATCATTTGCGCGCTCCGTGCCAGTTGGGTCAAGGCGGTTTCCGACACGAAGGTTGCCGAGCCGCTATGACCGCAGGGCGCCATTTGGTCTGAGCCGTAATCCCGGCAAGCCCTGAAAACGGGGGGGATTACGGTAACTGCGTAAGTTCTTTGATAACTTGACGTTGCGTTGTTTCCGAGGAGAAAAACCTTCGTTGAAACTGGCTCCGGGCACGCCCCGAAATGCCGATTACGGCAGGACGCTTCCTTAGTCCTTGACCTCCAACCGGTTACGAAGCCCGCAGTCAGACAACCTCCCCTGATGAAAAAGGGATTGAAACGGCGGCGAGCCAGTTCTCCACGAGGCCGAGCAGACACTCGAGCGTCAGACAACCTCCCCTGATGAAAAAGGGATTGAAACGAGAATGGAAGGACTGCTCGACGGAGGATCTGTCGATCACGTCAGACAACCTCCCCTGATGAAAAAGGGATTGAAACGTAACTGGCTTCCATCTCCTTCCTCCTTTTCTCCTCCCGTCAGACAACCTCCCCTGATGAAAAAGGGATTGAAACAGAGCCCGTAGTAGTCGGAACCCTCGAGCCGGAACTCACGTCAGACAACCTCCCCTGATGAAAAAGGGATTGAAACCTCATCACTCGTTTTCACTTTCATTGCAATCATTCGTCATGTCAGACAACCTCCCCTGATGAAAAAGGGATTGAAACCTTCCTCTTCATTTCCCGTCCCATTGCCATCCTCCTTTGTCAGACAACCTCCCCTGATGAAAAAGGGATTGAAACTACCTTCCGTTCCATAAATCAGCAGCCGCGGTGGCATCGGGTCAGACAACCTCCCCTGATGAAAAAGGGATTGAAACCATCTCCCGCGATCCTTTGAATGACCGCTCTCACCTCGGCGTCAGACAACCTCCCCTGATGAAAAAGGGATTGAAACAACCCCTCAGACGTCACATTTCGTAGCGCAATAAGAACGTCAGACAACCTCCCCTGATGAAAAAGGGATTGAAACCTCGGCATTCTCTCGAATCTTTTCCTGCAGGTCGTTAGACATCGGTCAGACAACCTCCCCTGATGAAAAAGGGATTGAAACTGCACAGTAATCCTCGGCATGTCTTTTCACCTCCTTTCCGATGTCAGACAACCTCCCCTGATGAAAAAGGGATTGAAACTGCACAGTAATCCTCGGCATGTCTTTTCACCTCCTTTCCGATGTCAGACAACCTCCCCTGATGAAAAAGGGATTGAAACACTTGGAACGAGGCAGACCGATGCCCGACGAGTTGAAAGAGGGTCAGACAACCTCCCCTGATGAAAAAGGGATTGAAACCTCCCGGTTCGGGCGCTCCCGGTTCGGGCGCTCCCGGTTCGGGGTCAGACAACCTCCCCTGATGAAAAAGGGATTGAAACATTGGATATCGTCCCGTTTTGACGATATCGTCGAGGATATCGTCAGACAACCTCCCCTGATGAAAAAGGGATTGAAACCTAGACCGGGGGGAGCATTCATTGAGATGGCCGTTCCGAAGGGGTCTCGTGCTACAACAGGATATTCCCATGAAAATGAATTGGTGTTCGCCCGAGGATCTGGTATCCAGGTGATTTCATCGGAGCAGGTAGATGGTCGTTTTCTTGTGAAGGCAAAGTTGGTCCAACCCCTTTTAGAAAAGGAGAACGAGGGATGAGAGACAGACCTCCGACAGTGGATGAGAAGAAGATGGATGAGAAGATGATAGCAGAAATCGTCCTTCATCCGGAGAAGCTGCTGCCTCAGGCGAAGGCAGAGCTGGAAAAGGCCAAAAGGGAAGGCACGGAAGATGATATTAGGTCTGCCCGGATGTTCGTCTTCGCCTGCGAGAATAATATCAAGATGAAGAAGAAATACCAGGATAAAGAGTGAGACCTCTTCGTGTCAGTCATGTGGTCAACCTCTTCGTCTGTGGTGGTATAGAGAGGTCATTATCAGTCCTGGCGGAAGTGACCCCGGAGTGGTCCCACTCAATCTTGTGCCGTGGTCATATTGAGCCCATGGCACGGAGATGGCTGAAGTCAGACAACCTCCCCTGATGAAAAAGGGATTGAAACGCGTCTCGCCGTCCGGCGTCGAAATAGTAGCGCGCCGGCACGTCAGACAACCTCCCCTGATGAAAAAGGGATCGGATTCCCACGGTGTCAGGCACCGTGAGAATTTATTTTGGAGTGGGGCGGCAGGACGCCGCTTTCAGAGGCCGCGGAGCGGCCAACAAGGCAGCCAACAGGCCAGCCAACAGAAATCGCCTTCCTCGCTCCGCGAGGTTCCAAAGCGGCATCGTGCTGCCGCACTCCATTTGTAA
>CAZBRH010000094.1:0-12173 GCA_964494245.1 uncultured Planctomycetota bacterium
ACTGCACCAGTGCGGCCTGCCGAAGAAAATCGCCCTCGAACTCTTCCAGCCCTTCATCATCCGCCGCCTCAAGGACCTCGGCTACGTCGATACCATCAAGTCCGCCAAGAAGATGCTCGAACGCAAGGACGAGGAGGTCTGGGACATCCTCGACGAGGTCATCCACGAGCATCCTGTGCTTCTCAACCGAGCGCCGACGCTACACCGGATGGGCATCCAGGCCTTCGAGCCGATCCTTGTCGAAGGCAACGCCATTCTCATCCATCCACTCGTCTGCGCGGCGTTCAACGCCGACTTCGACGGCGACCAGATGGCCGTCCACCTCCCGCTTTCCGTCGAAGCCCAGGCCGAAGCATCCATCCTCATGATGTCCACCAACAACATTTTCTCCCCCGCCGACGGCGAACCCATCATTCGCCCGTCGCTCGATATCGTGCTGGGGTGCTACTACACCACTGCGAAGGCGGAGGCGAGCGGCCCACTCAAAACATTCGCCGACACGGCCGAAGTGCTCCTCGCGCTGGAAGAAGGCCGCGTGCACCTTCAGCAGCCGGTGCAGGTCCGCCTGCCCCAAGGGACGGTCGTCGTGGATGAGAACGGCGAGCGGCCGCTGGAAGCGCCGTATCGCGTGACAACAACGCCCGGGCGCGTCAAGTTCAACACCGTCATTCGCATCGGCAACCGGTTCTACAACATGACCGTCGGCAAGAAGGCCATCAGCGGCATCATTTCCGATTGCCACCGGCTGCTGGGCCGAGCCGAAACGATCCGCCTGCTCGATGCACTCAAGGAACTCGGCTTCCGTCAGGCGACGCTTGCGGGAATCTCCATCAGCGCCGAAGACCTCCAGATGCCCCCCGACAAATACGACATCATCAACGCTGCGCAGACCGGGGTCGAGCGCATTCAGAAGAACTACACCCGCGGCCTTATCACCGACAGCGAACGCCACCACCAGATCACGGAGACGTGGACCCACGCCTCGAACCGCGTCGCCGAGCGCGTCATGGAAGAGCTCCGCGCCAACCGCCCGAAATACGAACCGCTCGAAGAATTGCTGCGTAGTGCCAAGCGGACCGGTCGTAAAGAAATCGACCTCTCGAAGGAAGAGATCGAACGCATTATCGGCGGTAAGCTTCCTGTCAGCACGGCTGAATACAAGCAATTGTGGTTCGGGCTTACCCACAATCCGCTCAGTCGTGTTGTCGCCGGGTCCGGCTGGCGCGTCAGCAAGATCGACGAGATAAACGGTCGGGTGGCCGGTGCCCGCCTGCGGCTCGCGTTGGAAAACGGCAGATACGCGCCGCTCGAGGGACTGCTTGCGAAGCGCGGCGGCGCCGTTCCCTTCCTTGAACTCGGCCGGGTGGACATTGAGCACCTGCTCGACGAGAAGTTGCCGGAGGACGCCGCGGCCCATCGGCGGTATTGGTTAGACCGTGCCCGCAATCCGCTCGCGGGCGCGATTGCGCCCGTCGGCTGGCGTGTTGCTCGGCTTGACCGCGACCGCGAAGGGCGGATCACGGGCGCGCGCATCGAGCGCACGTCGCAGATCAACCCGATTTGGTGCATGTTCGATTCAGGCGCACGCGGCAGCGCGATGCAGATTCGCCAGATGGCGGGGATGCGCGGCCTGATGGCCAAGCCCTCTGGTGAAATCATGGAAACGCCCATCAAGGCGAACTTCCGCGAAGGCCTCCCCGTCCTTGAATACTTCAGCTCGACGCACGGCGGACGCAAGGGCCTCGCCGACACCGCGCTCAAGACCGCCGAATCCGGCTACCTCACCCGCAAGCTCGCCGATGTCGCCCAGCACATCGTCATTTCGATGCAAGACTGCGGGACAACGAACGGCGTCACCAAGACTGCTGGAAAGGTCCCACTTTCCCGCTCCATCTATGGCCGCTGCGCCGCCGAGACGGTCACCGACCGGCGCACGAAGGCCGTCATCGTCAATGAAGGCGACCTTATTACCAGCGACATCGCCAAGGCCATCGAAGCCCTCGGCTACGACAGTCTCCGCGTCCGATCCCCAATGACGTGTGAGGCGCCCTTTGGCATTTGCGCGAAGTGCTACGGGATGGACCTTTCGACGCAGCAACTTGCCGAGGAAGGCCTCGCTGTCGGCATCATTGCCGCCGAGTCCATCGGCGAGCCCGGCACGCAGCTTACGATGAGGACGTTCCACATCGGTGGTGTTGCAACGACAAGCGCCGCCGCGCCAGCAGACGCCCGCGCCGAGAAGCCGGGGACTGTCGCCTACCAGAACCTCCACATCGTGGAGGACGCCGAAGGCGACTTGATCGTCCTCAACCAGAACGGGTCGCTTGTTCTGCGCGACGACGAAGGGCGCGAAGTCGGCAACTATCCGATGCGCATCGGCGCTAAGCTTCACGTAAGGGAGGGCGCCAAGGTTGCCGCGGGCAAGGTCCTCGCTTCGTGGGACCCGCACATGAGCCCGATCATTACCGAGAAGGGCGGCATCGCACGCTTCGTTGACATCGAAGAAGGCGAGACGATGCGCGTCGAGATCGACTCGGGCGGTTCCGAGCGATACGTCATCACCGAGCATAAGGGCGACCTGCACCCGCAGATCATGATCGAGGACCCGAACGGCGAGATTCTTGGCATCTACTCCATCCCCGAAAAGGCCTATCTCGAAGTTCGCCCGAACCAACACGTGAAGCCGGGGACGCTGCTGGCACGGACGCCGCGGCAGATCGGCCGCACGCAGGACATCACCGCGGGCCTTCCGCGCGTGATGGAGCTCTTCGAGGCGCGTCGGCCCAAAGACCCCGCCATCATCAGCGAGATTTCCGGCGTCGTCCACCTCGGCGAACGGAAGCGCGGTCGCCGCTCCATCATCGTCGAAAACAAAGAAGCGAACATGAGGGTCGAACACCTCGTCCCGCAGGGCAAGCGGCTCTTGGTCACGACGGGCAGTTACGTCCGCGAGGGCGACCCGCTCGTCGACGGCCCCCTCGTCCCCCACGACATCCTCCGCATCAAGGGCGAGGAGGAACTCCAGAGATACATCCTCGACGAAATCCAGGCCGTCTATCGCTTCCAGGGCGAGACCATCGACGACAAGCATTTCGAGATCATCATCTCCCAGATGCTCCGCAAGGTCCAGGTCGGCGAGGACGTGGGCGACACCAACCTTCTCCCCGGCTCCGTTGTCGACAAGTTCCAGTTCCGCGCGGAGAACGAGCGGGTGGTGAAGGCAGGCGGCAAGCCCGCGAGCGCGACGTCGCTGCTGCTGGGCGTGACGAAGGCGGCGCTGCGGAGCGAAAGCTTCATCTCCGCTGCCTCCTTCCAGGAAACGACAAAGGTCTTGACGGAAGCGGCGCTTGCGGGTAAGACCGATAATCTGATGGGCCTCAAGGAAAACGTCATCCTCGGCCACATGATTCCTGCCGGCACCGGCTTTGCGAAATATCGCACGGCGCTAGTCAAGACGCTTGAACTGCCGGAGCCGGAAAAGCCCGCGTCCGATACCGTCGCTGCCGGATAGGTGAAGCGTTGATGCACATTGCCTAAGATTATGTGGGTGCCCTCGGTGAGGGCGAACGAAAGGAGTCAGAAGCTTTGCCGACAATCAATCAGTTGGTGCGAAGGCCGCGCGTGAAGGTGCGGCGCAAGAGCAAGCGGCCGGACTTGGAGAAGTGCCCGCAGCGCAAGGGCGTGTGTTTGCAGGTGATGACCCGCACGCCGAAGAAGCCGAACTCGGCGCTGCGGAAGGTCGCCCGCGTCCGCCTCACCAACGGACGCGAGATCACCGCCTACATCCCTGGCGAAGGGCATAACCTTCAGGAGCACTCGATTGTGCTCGTGCGCGGCGGCCGCGTCCGCGACTTGCCGGGCGTGCGGTATCACATCATCCGTGGGACGCTGGACGCCAGCGGCGTCGAGGCCCGCCGCCGCAGTCGCTCCAAATACGGCGCCAGGCGGCCGAAATAAGAAAAGGTCCGTGTAAGGATGCGAAAAAAGGAGAGGTGGGAAAAGAGGAACCGGACGAAGGCAGTGTTGCTTCGCGGTCAGCACGGTTCTTCCGGCGTCTTCCTTCCCCCGTTTCTCCCAGTTTATACCCTCTTTGAGGTCTGTCTCTGATGGCGAAGAAGTTTGAATCGACGGAACGATTCCTGAAGCCGGACGTGAAATACCAGAGCTTGCTTGCGGCCAAGTTCATCAACTGCTTCATGTGGAAGGGCAAGAAGAGCGTCGCGGAAAAGATTCTTTACCAAGCGCTGGAAGTCGTCCGCAAGCGTGTGCCCGATGTCGAGCCGATCCAGGTGCTCGAACAGGCCGTGGCCAACGTCAAGCCGCAGATCGAGGTTCGGTCGCGGCGCGTCGGCGGCGCAACCTATCAGGTCCCCGTTCCCGTCAACCCGAAGCGTCAGGTCTCTCTCGCCATTCGCTGGATACGCGATGCGGTTCGGAAGCGTTCGGGGAAACCGTCCTACCTCATTCTCGCCGATGAGCTAGTCGCCGCCTACAACCGCGAAGGAGCGGCGATTACCACACGGGAGAACGTCCACAAGATGGCCGAGGCGAACAAGGCCTTCGCTCACTTCGCATGGTGATGTGTAAGATGGGAGAAAGGGAAGAAAAGAAAAAGGAAGAGGCGCCTTCTGTCCGCCTTCTTTGGACACGACGGGTTCTTTTCTTTCTTTCTTCCGCTCCACTGCCTGCACCGGCGGCCCCGCGCGTATGACCCCCTTCAGCAAGAAGCGCAACATCGGCATCATGGCCCATATCGACGCAGGCAAGACCACAATCACGGAACGCATCCTTTACTACACTGGCGTCGAACACCAGATGGGCGAGGTCCACAATGGCAACACCGTTATGGACTGGATGGCCGAGGAACGCGAACGGGGCATCACAATTACCGCGGCCGCAACGACTTGCGCGTGGCGTGATTGCGTGATCAACATCATCGACACGCCCGGCCACGTCGATTTCACTGCCGAGGTCGAGCGGAGTTTGCGGGTGCTCGATGGCGCCGTCGCCGTTTTCTGCGGCGTCGCCGGCGTCCAGGCCCAGTCCGAGACCGTCTGGCGCCAAGCCAACCGCTATCACATTCCCCGCATCTCGTTCATCAACAAGCTCGATCGCGGTGGCGCCGATTTCGACAAGGCCGTTGCATCCATTCGATCTCGGCTCGGAGCGCGGCCGCTTGCGATCCAGTTTCCGCTTGGGCTTGGCCCGGAGCACCGCGGGCAGATCGACCTCGTGCGGATGCAAGCCATTGTTTACGACTCCGAGTCGCTTGGCGCCCGGTTTGAGCGTGTCGAGATTCCAGCGTCCCTGCGGGCCGAAGCCGCGCGGCGCCGTGAGGAAATGATTGAGCTCTTGGCGGAGCACAGCGACCTCGTTGCCGAGAAGTTCGTCAACGATGAAGAGCTGACGGAAGCCGATCTCTTGGCGGGAATCAGGGAAGCGACACTGAAGGTTGCGGTGACGCCGGTGCTTTGCGGGTCGGCCCTGAAGAACTGCGGCATTCAACCCCTGCTCGACGCCATCTGCGACTTCCTCCCGTCCCCCGTGGACATGCCGCCCACGGAGGGCGTTCACCCGGTGACCGGGCAGCGCATCCAGCGGAGGCCGAGCCAGAAGGAGCACTTGGCCGCGCTTGCCTTCAAGGTCGCCGCCGACCGGTTCGGCGAGCTCGTCTACGTGCGCGTCTATTCCGGCACGCTTGTTGGCGGCAAGCGCATCCACAACGCCACCCGCGACCGCGTCGAGCGATCGACCCAGATGTGGCGAATGCACGCGAACGATCGCACAGCCATCGAGGAAGCGACCGTTGGCGATATCGTCGCGCTTGGCGGACTAAAATTTACGGTGACCGGCGACACGCTCTGCGAGAAGGAACACCCGATTATCCTCGAACAGATGCGCTTCCCCAACCCTGTCATCTCGCAGGCCATCGAGCCGAAGACATCCGCCGACCGGACGCGGCTTTCCGAGATTCTTACGCAACTTGAAAAGGAGGATCCGACGTTTCGTCGGCGGACGGACGAGGAGACAGGGCAAACGATTATCAGCGGCATGGGTGAGTTGCACCTTGAGGTGCTCGTGCACCGGATGCAGCGCGAGTTCGGCCTCGGCGCAAACGTCGGCCCGCCGCGCGTCGCGTATCGCGAGACTTTCCGCTCCACCGTCGAGGCCGAAGGGAAGTATATCCACCAGACAGGTGGCCGCGGCCAGTATGGTCACGTGCGCATACGTGTCGAGCCATATGAAAGCATGTCCGGTCCCGAGATTGTGAACGAGGCAAGGGCAGACGAAATCCCGGCGGAATACATTGGCGCGGTGGAGGAGGGCATTCGAACGGCGGCAAGCGGGGGGCTGCTTGCCGGATATCCCGTCATTCACGTGAAGGTGACGATTCTGGGTGGGTCATACCATTCGGAAGATTCCTCTGATATCGCGTTTGTGGCGGCGGCCGGCCGCGCGATGCAGAACGCTGGACGCGAAGGACGCATGGCGCTGCTTGAACCCATCATGCGGCTCGAAATTATGGTGCCTGAGGCGTATGTCGGCGATGTGCTGAACGACCTGAACAGTCGCCGGGCCGACATCATCGAGATGGGCTTCGCTGGGGAACTGCGGACGATTGAGGCAAAAGCTCCGCTCGTGGAGCTCTTCGGATATTCGACCGTTGTCCGATCGCTGTCGCAGGGACGCGCGACATATACGATGGAGCCGCTCGAGTACGCGGTTGTTCCAGACGAAGCGGCGGAACGGATTATCGGATTGCGATGATGTTTTTTGCAGTTTGCTATGAGGGCGATGCAGCCCTCGCACGTTTTTTGCTTGACGATGCGGCTCACGCCGATATAATGCAGGCCTTTGCGCACTTCGGGCGCGGCGGTGTGTCGACCCGGGGTGGACGCGTCGGCCCTTCAGGGCCGAGGCGTTTTCTTCGCTGAGCCGCTCTTGGAGAGAGGCGGAATGCCCGAAACGCAGCGGATCAGAATTCGGATGGAGGCCTACGACCACGAGGTCCTCGATCAGTCGGCCCAGCAGATCGTGAACGCGGTGTTGCGCACCGGTGCGACGGTCTCTGGCCCGGTGCCGCTCCCGACGCGGATCGAGCGGTATACCGTGCTTCGTTCGCCACACGTGGACAAGAAGTCGCGTGAGCAGTTTGAAATCCGCACCCATCGGCGGATCATTGACATCCTCCAGCCGACCCAGCAGACGACGGAGGCGCTCCAGCGCATCAGCGTTCCCGCGGGAGTCGGCATCAAGGTGAAGGCGTGAACATGTTGCAGCTTGACGTTTACAACATGGAGGGCGCGAAGGTCGACACGATGGAGGTCGACGAGGCGGTGTTCGGCGGCGCCGTCAACCGCGCCCTGCTCCGAGAGGCGGTGCTTATGTACGAGGCCCGCCAGCGCGCAGGGACCGCCTCGACAAAGACGCGCTCGGAAGTGAGCGGCAGCCGAAAGAAACCGTTTCGGCAGAAGGGCACCGGTCGGGCGCGGCAGGGCTCGTGGCTTTCGCCGCACCACCGTGGCGGCGCCGTTGCCTTCGGCCCGAAGCCGCGCGACTACTCTTATTCGATTCCGAAGAAGGCCCGCCGCGGAGCACTCCAAAGCGCCTTCCTCGATAAGCTTCAGACGGCGACACACGTCGTCGATGAAATCAAACTTGACGCTCCGAAGACCGCCCGAATCGCCGGGATGCTTAAGAACCTGGACGTTCGGGGGACATGCTTGATTGCGACGCTCGGCGCTTCCGACACTGTTGTTCGCTCTGTGCGCAACCTGCCGGGTGTCGAGATCAAGCGCATCCGTGACGTGAATGCATACGACCTTCTGCGTCGTCGGAACCTTGTGGTTACGCGGCGAGCGCTCGAACACGTCATCGAGCGGTTTGCAAATCACAGCCGCTCGGCGGAGGGCTGCTGATGGACGATCCGAGGAAGGTTATTTTGCGTCCGCTTGTCACCGAGAAGAGCACCGATCTTATCGAGCGCGTGAACAAGAAGGGCAAGGTGCAGAACTCATATTCGTTCAAGGTGGCGCGGACGGCGCGGAAGCCCGAAATCCGCCAGGCCGTCGAGGCCATCTTCAACGTTCGCGTCAAGGCCGTCCAGACACTCTGGAAACGCGGGAAGCTCCGCCGGACCCGCCGCGGCGGGCTTACCCGATTGCCGGATTGGAAGAAGGCGGTTGTCACGCTCCGCGAGGGGCACAAGATCGAGTTGCACTGATATGGGCGTCAAGACACGAAAGCCGGTTACCCCCGCGCAGCGGTATATGATGTATTCGGACTTCGCCGAGATTACGAAGACGAAGCCCGAGAAATCGCTGACAAAGCCGCTCAAGCAGACCGGCGGCCGGAACGCGCATGGGCACATCACGAGCCGGCGACGGGGCGGCGGGCACAAGCGTCGCTACCGGGTCATCGACTTCCGCCGCAGCAAGCGCGGAATCCCTGCCAAGGTTGCCGCTATCGAATATGATCCGAACCGCACGGCGCGGATTGCCCTGCTTCACTACGTCGATGGCGAAAAGCGCTACATCATCGCGCCGAAGGGCCTCGAAGTGGGGCAGCAGGTCATTGCGGCGGACGACGCGGAACCCAAGCCGGGCAACGCGATGCCGCTGGCGAATGTCCCGCCGGGAATGCCCGTGCATAACATCGAAATCGCCCCCGGCTCCGGCGGGAAGCTCGTGCGCGGAGCGGGTATGGCGGCGACGGTTTCGGCGAAGGAGGGAAATTACGCCCTGGTCAACTTGCCATCGGGCGAGGTGCGGCGGTTGCATGTCCGCTGCTACTGCACCATCGGGCAGGTTGGCAACATCGAGCATTCGTCGATCAAGCTCGGCAAGGCAGGCCGGAGCCGCTGGCTCGGCCGTCGTCCCAAAGTGCGCGGGATGGCGATGAACCCGATCGCTCACCCGATGGGCGGTGGCGAGGGCCGCGCGGGCGGCGGGCGCGTTCCCGTTTCGCCTTGGGGCAAACTGGCGAAGGGCGGCAAGACCCGCAGCAAGCGGGCGAAATCCAACAAGTTTATCGTGCGGCGCCGCCCACGAGTTCGTTGAGGAATCGAAATGTCGCGTTCGGTCAAGAAAGGCCCCTTCGTAGCCGAGAAGCTCCTGAAGAAGGTCGAGCGGATGACGCGCTCTGGCAGACGGGACCCTATTCAAACTTGGTCTCGAGCGTCGGTCATCATTCCCGACTTCGTAGGCCATACGTTCATGGTTCACAACGGCCGCACATTCACCCGCGTCTATGTTACGGAGCCGATGGTTGGCCACCGGCTTGGCGAGTTTGCGCTGACGCGGACGTTCCGTGGCCATTCGGGGAAGAAGAAGTAGGCAGCCGATGGAAGTGAAGGCACGACATCGTTATGCACGCGTTTCAGCGACGAAGGTTCGCCCCGTTGCGCGCCTGATCCGCAGGATGCCGCTTCAGAAGGCGTTGGATACGCTGCGTGTGAACAACCGCCGCGCCGCTCGTATCCTGGAGAAGGTGGTTGCCTCGGCCTGGGCGAATGCGGTTGAGGCCGGCGGCCGTCTGGACGAGGCGGATTTCTTTGTGGCTTCGGCGCGCGTCGACGCTGGCCCGATGCTCAAGCGGGGACGTCCGGGTGACCGCGGCCGCTGGCGGCGCATCCTCAAGCGGAGCTGCCACATCACTATCGTTCTCTCTGACGAGGTCTGAGTCTGTGGGACAGAAGGTCAATCCCATTTCGCTGCGGCTGGGCATCAACGAGACTTGGCGAAGCCGCTGGTATGCCGGTAAGAAGGAATTTGCCGAGCTGCTTGTTGCGGACCAGAAAATCCGCCGGCACATTCAAAAGAATTATGCGTTCGCCGGCATTCCGCGGATTGACATTGAGCGGACGAGCGGCGAGGCGCGGATCACCCTCCATTGCGCGCGGCCCGGCGTCATCATCGGCCGCAAAGGTGCGGAGATCGAGCGGCTCCGTGGCGAGCTGGAGGAAATCGCAAAGGCCAAGATTTACATCGACATCAAGGAGGTTCCCAAGCCGGAATTGAACGCTACGCTCATCGCGCAAGGGATTTCCGAGCAGCTCAAGAAGCGAGCGGCGTTCCGACGCGTGATGAAGAAAGCCGCGGATACGGCGATGCAGCTCGGTGCGCAGGGTGTCAAGATTGAACTTGCAGGCCGCCTTGGCGGCTCGGAGATGCGGCGCCGCGAACGCGTTGTTGCTGGAATGATTCCGCTGCATACCCTCGACGCTGTTATCGACTACGGCTTCGCGAACTGCGTTACGACCTACGGCTGCATCGGCATCAAGGTTTGGGTCTGCCGCGGCGAGCAGCCGCGTCGGAAGCGGGACGCGGGGGCCGCAGCCGAGGCCGGGACAGCCACCGTGGGAGCCGCTGAGTCGGGCGTCGCAGGCGACGGAGGAGCCACGTAATGCCGTTGATGCCGAAACAAGTCAAACATCGCAAGGTCCAGCGCGGCCGCATCAAGGGCAAGGCGACGCGCGGAAACACCGTCGCGTTTGGCGATTATGGTTTGCAGTCGCTCGATCCCGGCTGGATTACGGCGCGGCAGATCGAGGCGGGCCGCGTCGCCATTTCGCATTTCCTTGCCCGCGAAGGGCGTCTCTGGATTCGGGTCTTCCCCCACAAGCCCGTAACCGCGAAGCCCGCGGAAACACGTATGGGAACGGGGAAGGGCGAACCAGAATACTGGACCGCCGAGGTCAAGCCCGGGACGATCATCTTTGAGATTGGCGGCGTGCCCGAGGATGCCGCTATTCAGGCGCTCAACCGCGCCGCCCACAAGTTCCCCGTGCGGACGCGGCTCGTGCACAGGAGGCATGCGTGGTGAAGCCCGCAGAGATACGAGCATTGTCGGATGCCGAGCTCTTGAACGAGCTCGAGAACGCCAACCAGCGGTTGTTCAATTTGCATTTCCAGCGGATAACGCAGAACCTGGAAAGCGCCGCCGAGCTTCGGAAGACGCGGCGCGACATCGCGCGGCTGCGCACCATTCTCGCCGAGCGGGCGGCGGGGCTGCGCCGGCCGGGAACCGCTGCGGCGGCGAAGCCATCGACGGAGGCCACTGAGTCATGACCGTGAAACGCAGCCAGCCCAAAACCGTCGTCGGCACCGTCACACGGAACACGATGCAGAAGACCATTGTCGTGGAAGTGCCACGGACGGTTCAGCACCCGCTTTACGGCAAGTTCATCCGACGCGTGCAGGTGCTCAAGGCACACGATGAGGCCAACGAAGCCCGCGTTGGCGCTAGGGTTCGGCTCATGGCCACCCGGCCGCTCAGCAAGACGAAGCGCTGGCGGCTCGTTGAAATCATCGAGCAAGGACCGGAAGAATAGGCCATGATTCAGACCAATACGAGAATCGATGTTGCAGACAACAGCGGTGCGAAACGCGTCGCCTGTATCAAAGTGCTGGGCGGCACCCGGCGCCGATATGCCACGGTCGGCGACATTATCGTGCTCGCCGTGAAGAAGGCCGTGCCGAACGGCCCCATCAAGCAAGGCGACGTAGTCCGCGGTGTCGTCGTGCGCACGACGCACCCGATTCGACGTCCCGACGGGTCAACCGTCAGGTTCGATTCGAACGCCGTTGTGATTATCGGCGACGACAGGAACCCCCGTGGCACCCGCATCTTCGGTGCTGTGCCGCGGGAGCTTCGGGCGAAGAACTTCATGAAAATCATCTCCCTGGCGTCCGAGGTTGTGTGATGCACATTCGTAAGAACGATATGGTGGTGCTGCTCAAAGACTTCAGCGGCCCATCGCCCGCTCGGAAGGGATCGACCGCTCGCGTGCTCAAGGTGTTTCCCAAGCTCGGCAAAGTCATCTGCGAGCACGTGAACATCAAATACAAACATCTTCGGGCAAAGACGAACCCCGACTATCCCGAGGGCGGGATTATTCGCAAGGAAGCCCCGATCGACGCGTCGAACGTCGCGCTCTACTGCCCGAAGTGCGAGAAGAAAACGCGCGCCACATGGAAGGTTGTCGAGAGAAATAGGGTCCGTTCGTGCGCGAAGTGCGGCGAGCCGCTTTAGGCCGCAGCGAATAGAAACGGAGTGTTCGGCAAGTGCCACAGCTTCTTGAAAAGTATCGCAAGGAAATAGTCCCGGCGATGAGTGCCCGCTTCGGATACAAAAATCGGCTGGCGGTTCCGCGGCTGGAGAAGATTGTGCTC
>CAZBRH010000095.1:0-3905 GCA_964494245.1 uncultured Planctomycetota bacterium
CTACACGCTCTTTGCCCCGATGTCCACCAACGACGCGTGGCTGATCAACATGAAGGGCGAGATCGTGCACCATTGGACGACGCCGTTTCCGCCAGCGCAGCACGGGCGGCTACTGCCTTCGGGCAATCTTCTCTGGCCGCAGAAGGCCGCTCCGCCCGTTATCCCCGTAGGTGGAACGGGCTCGGAGATCATCGAGATCGACTGGGACGGCGAGGTTGTTTGGCGGCACGAGGAGCCGACAATCAACCACGACTTCCAGCGGCTGCCGAACGGGAACACGCTCTTCGTCATCTACGTCAAGCTGCCGGATGATGTCGCCCGCCGTGTCGTCGGTGGCGTTCCCAACAGCGAGGCGAACGGCGAAATCTACGGTTCGGCTCTGGTCGAGATCGACCCACAGGGCAAGCGTGTCTGGGAATGGAAGATGCACGAACACATCGACCCCGCCGAAGACCCTCAGTGCCCCCTTTGTCCTCGGAGCATTTGGGGCTACATCAACTCCGTCGGCCTGATGAAAAACGGGAATGTCCTCATCACACACCGCTTCCGCAATCAGGTCGTTATGGTCGAAAAGTCAACGGGCAATATCCTGTGGCGCTGGGGGGACAAACACGAGGTCGGCCACCCTCATTGCGTGACCGAACTCGACAACGGGAACGTGCTCCTTTTCGACAACGGGACGCACCGATGCAGCCCGAACCGCGGAGCCCACGAACTCGCCCACTCGCGCGTGATCGAGGTTGACCCCCGCACCGACAGGATCGTCTGGATGTATCGTCCGCCGAACGGCTTCGATTTCTACAGCAGTATCTGCGGCGGCTGCCAGCGCCTGCCGAACGGCAACACGCTCATCTGCGAGTCCACAAAGGGGCGCTTTTTCGAGGTTACGCCCGACTGCGAGATTGTTTGGGAATACCAGAACCCGTTCCTTGTGGATCGTTCGGACTACTGGGGCTGGACGCTTTCGCAGTGCGTTTTCCAATGCCATCGCTACCCGCCGGACTACCCCGGGCTGGTGGGGAAAGACCTCGATCCGAGAAAATACGAATGGGGTCTGAAAACCTCAGGAACCGAAAAGAAGATCAAAAAGGACGTCCTCGCCCGGCTGGAACGATTGGGTTACTGAGCCGCCTGCGGGGCTGTCCGAAGGCAGTCGCCCTTAGGGTTTTCGAAGGAGTATCAAGATGACCGCTGCGGTTCGCGTCACAGTCTGGAACGAGTTTCGCCACGAGAGAAAATCAGAAAAGATTGCCAAGCTCTACCCGAAGGGGATGCACGGCGCCATCGCCGATTACTTGAACCAGCAGCCGGGAATCACGGCCCGCACGGCGACGCTGGACGAACCGGAACACGGCCTCACCGAACAGGTGCTGGCCGAAACGGACGTCCTGACGTGGTGGGGCCACATGGCTCACAGGGACGTGTCGGACGCCGTTGTTGACCGTGTGCACGCCCGCGTTTTGGACGGAATGGGCATCATCCTTTTGCACTCGGCGCACTTCTCGAAGATTTTCAAGAAACTGATGGGGACGACGTGCAACCTCAAGTGGCGGGAGATCGGCGAAAAGGAGCGGTTGTGGGTCGTGGACCCGTCGCACCCGATTACGCGCGGCCTCGGGGAATACATTGAACTGCCGAACACCGAGATGTATGGCGAGCGGTTCGACATCCCACAGCCGGATGAACTCGTGTTCATCAGTTGGTTTGCTGGCGGCGAAGTGTTCCGCAGCGGTTGCTGCTGGCATCGCGGGCGGGGGCGCGTCTTCTACTTTCGGCCTGGGCACGAAACGTATCCGATCTATCATAACCCGGAAGTGCTCCAAGTAATCGCCAACACCTGCCGCTGGGCGGCGCCGACCGGCGGGCCAAAGCCGCAGTTCGGCAACGTCAAGCCCCTCGAAAAGGTCGCCCCGTAAGAAAAGGAGCTCACCACTTGACGAAACAAAGCACCGCGCCGCTGAAGCGCCGTGGCATGCTCATCCACCTGACGCACTATGACCCTCGCTGGAACAAGGAGAAGGAAACCGAGGAGAGGTTCGACCACGCGACAGCCGAGGCGGTCATCGACGCAATGGCGGACGCAGGCATGAACCTGCTGCTTATCGATGTTGAGGACGGTGTAATTTACAAGTCGCTTCCCGAACTGCGCAAACGCTACTCGGTTCCGATGGCGGAACTTGGCGCCCTGACGCTGCGCGCGCGGAGGAAAGGCCTTGAGGTTGTGCCCAAGCTGAACTTCTCGCGCAGCCCCCTGCATCGGCATTCGGCATGGCTCGACCCGAACCAAGCCGACCGCGACTCGGCGTCGTTCTGGAAGCAGGGATTTGCGGCGATCGACGAGGTGCTCACGGCGACAGAGTCCTCCACGCTCCACGTCGGAATGGATGAGGACGACACGCGAAGCCCGGAAGAATACTGCAAGGCGACGATGCGACTTTATCGCGGCCTTCGGCGCCGAGGCGTCCGCATGGCGATGTGGGCGGAAGTCGGGCACAAATGGCGCCCCCAAGAGCGGTGGAAGGAAATCCCTGCGATACGAGAATTGCCGCGCGACGTTATTTTGATGCCGTGGAGCTACCAGTTTGCGCAGACGGAGTGGGTGCCGCGGCTGAAGCGCTGGGGGTTCCAGGTCATCGGCGCGTGCGGATACGGGGCGCCGGGCACAGAGGGCGACCCGCTGGCGAATGCGAGGGAATGGTGCGGGCTTATCCGCTCGGCCCGCGCAGACGGGCTTGTCCTAACGCAGTGGATTCGGTGCAGCAAAGAAAACCGCGACCGGCTCGTTCAGGCGGTCCGGGCCTGCGGGGAGTTGATGGCGTAAGCGGCGAAGACGGCTCGTCGCTTATTCGGCCTTTCTGACACAGCGGAAGCCATAGAACTCGGCGCCGAAGCACACGTCCGCGAATCCAGGCGTCTCGCTCGTCCGCGCCGCCGAACGGCAGTCCTTCGCGTCGCTGCTTCGCGCTCCGCCCCGCAGCACCCGCCGAGTCCCGCTCGAAGGGCCTGTCGGGTTCTTTGTCGGAGCGTTGTCCTCTGGTGCTTCACTGAACCAGTCGTGGCACCATTCCCAGACGTTCCCGTGCATGTCGTGCAGGCCCCAAGCGTTCGGCTTCTTCTGCCCGACGGGATGAAGGTCGTTGCCAGAGTTGCCCTTGAACCATGCGTAGTCCCCAAGTTGGGATGCGTTGTTGCCGAAGGAATACCGTGTTTGGCTTCCCGCGCGGCAGGCATACTCCCACTCCGCCTCCGTCGGAAGGCGGTATCCGTTGGACTCGAAGTTGCACTCGAGCGTCTCGAGGTTGTAGCAGGGCTGAAGCCCCTCCCGGCGCGACCGTAGGTTGCAATAATTGATCGCGTCAAGCCAGCTCACCCGCTCGACCGGATTCTGCGGGCCTTTCTTGAGCGAGGGGTTCTTGCCGACAATCCGCTCATAGGATTCCTGTGTCACCTCGTATTTGTCAATCCAGAATGGACCGACTTCGACCTTGCGGAGCTTTTCCTTCTGCTCCTCGTCGCCCATGAGAAACGTGCCTCCCGGCACAAGCACCATCCGGATACCGGTCTTTTCGGTCGTGATTTCTTTCACGGTGGTGGTCGGTTCGCTGGGTTTGGTTCCGCACCCGAGTGCGGCGAACGCTGCGGAAAACCATGCGACCAGCAGCATGCGGACATAATGCGTCAACTTGCGTGTCATGGTATCCTCTTCACAAAACTCACTAGCCAAATGATAGCCACGACTGTCCTGTCGGTCAACAGCCGGATTAGATCAGTCCTCCATCCAAGCCAGAAAACGCTTATCCTCGCAGAGCCGTTCCGCTGCTCGTGCGTATCCGGCGCCAAGCGGATGGCTCGAATCGCCATACTCTTCGCTCGGCAAGTCGGGCGCGATATGGTAAGCCGGATGG
>CAZBRH010000095.1:3915-5070 GCA_964494245.1 uncultured Planctomycetota bacterium
AATCGGCAATATCGGCCCGCAACGCGCGGTATCGCTCCAAGCACGCTTCCGTCATTATGTAAGGGTTGAACGGACCGACCACTACGAACACCTTGTTGCCGCGGCGCTTGAGTATCTCAAGTTCCTCGCGGAACGCCGCCCATTGCCGCGATCGATCGGGCGGGACCCAAGGCCAATCCTGGCGGCTCATGTTTCGCTGCACCCAGTTGCTTGTTGTGTCATCTTCCTGTCCGTCAGTCTCTGGCGCGACGGGAACCTCGAGCGGCGTTGCGAGGATCGGGCACGCTCGCGGGTTTTCGGTCATCCACTCTGGCAGCGACCGGCCGCCGAGGTAGCCCAGCGAAAGGTGCGTGACCACGCCGAGGTAGGGGAACCGCCGTTCCGTCCAGTTCTTCAACCGCTCTTCGAGCGGTGCCCGGTAGCACTTCAGTGTCGGATCAAGCTGCGGGAGCAGGCGAGGATGGTTGACGGATGTTGCCTCCTCGCTTCCGCTGAGGTCGAAGCGCTCACTCGTCATCCAAAGGGGGTTGAGTTGCAGTATCACTCGCCGGTTTCTGATGGCGCCCCCGTGGTGGCGGAGCAATTCGACCAGCACCACATTGTGGAGGCCGTCGATGCCCAGGTTGGCGAAATAGGGCTTCCGAAGCCGCCGGTTGAGCTGCGCCGACCACGTGCTGCCGCGGTCCGTGTATCGACCCCACACCGTCGAATCGCCCACGATAACGCCCGGATATTTGGCAGCGGCGACGCGACACCAGCGCTCGAACAGATAGTAGTCGTCGCGCAGGTTCGCCGTGATGCGGTAGTTTTCGCCGGGTTCAAACGTTTCCAGCCGGTCCCACAGTCGCGGACCCAGCACGAGCAATCCCGCAAAGAGCACGCCCACAATCAAGCAGTCCAGCGGGGACAGCCATACGGCGATCCCTGACTGCGGATTGGGCGCGTTCTTACCACGCTCTTGCTCTTTCGTGACGTCGCCCCCGCTCATTTCCCGCTCCGTTCCGTGCTCGGCATTTCGCAGTCTCTCAGATCTTTCCGCCGTAGATGAATTGCTGGACGCCGCCGGACGCGCCGAAAATCGAATACGCGAGCATCGCCAGCACCAGCGCCCACCGCACCGGGCGCCATTCGATGACCCGGCTGAACCGCGATTCC
>CAZBRH010000095.1:5102-5329 GCA_964494245.1 uncultured Planctomycetota bacterium
GAGACACAACGCCATGGCGAGCCACGGGCACGACGGCGCCCGCAACGGCGCCGTGAACATCCCGCGGAGCACCGCCCACGCCGTCTCGAACGTCCCCGCACGGAAAAACACCCACGTCACAAACACAAATAGGAACACAAGTATCTGCTTGACGACCTTCGGCAGCCGCCGATACGGCCGCGTGCCTTCGAGCATCTTGTTCCCGCACGCGCCGACGCCGTGCAGCG
>CAZBRH010000095.1:5473-11552 GCA_964494245.1 uncultured Planctomycetota bacterium
ACCACGTCGATAAGCTGATGTGCCAGCGGCCCCAGAACTCGCTCAAGCTCGCTGCGAGATACGGTTTGTTGAAGTTCAGCATCAGGTCGTAGCCCATCATCTTCGAAACGCCGCGAGCCATGTCCGTGTAGCCGCTGAAGTCGAAGTAAATCTGCCACGTGAACGCGAACGTCGCCAGCAGAAGATCGAGCGCCCCGTAGTCGGCGGGATTGCCGTAAACTTTAGCCACGTAAAGGCCGAGAAAATCACCGACGGCGCGCTTCTTGAAATAGCCGATGATGAAGAGCGCGAGGCCGTCGGCTACGTCCTGCGCCGCAATCTTCACCTTCGCGTGCAGCTTGGGCAGCAGGGTCGTTGCCCGCTCAATCGGCCCCGCCAAGAGCTTCGGGAAATATGTCACGAGCGCGGCGAACCGCACCGGATGCCGTTCGACCGCAACCTTGCCCCGATACACGTCCACGATGTAGCTGATGGCAAGGAAAGTATAGAACGATATGCCCGGCGGCAGGGGGACATCGGGCACCGGAACCCCGCTCGCGCCGAACCAACCGGCGATGCTGTTGAAGCTCTCCGTGAAGAACACAGCATACTTGAAATACGTGAGCACGCCGACGTGGTTCACCACCGCCAGCGTCAGCACCGTTCGCTTCCACCGCACCCGCTCCATCACGAGCGCCGCGACGTAATCTACGGCGGTGCACCACAAAATCAGATAGAGGTGCAGCGGCGACCAGTCGCCGTCGTCCGGTCGCCACCAGCCGTAGAAGACAAGCGATATCGCAAGCAGCCAGTATTTCCCCAGCCGCGTGTTTCGGACGAGGAGGTGGACTGGATACGCGATGAGGAAGAACGCCAGGAACGTCCATGTCGGGAACTGCAAGCGGAGCCGCTCTCCTTGCTATTGGCGCGGGCTTTCGCCGGATTGGAGCACCTGTTCGGTCAGCCCGAGCACCGTCGCGGCGAAGGCAGCGGCCTCCGCCTCTTGCTGCGCGGCGATAAGGCATTGCTGCTTGATCCGCCGCGCAGCCATCCGGCACTTCGCCAGCGTGTAGTCCTGAAGGTTGCCCAGCGCATCGATTTGTTCGCCAAGCGGCAGGCAGACGGTGGCGGCGTCCGCCTTTCCGACCAGAGCCGTGACTTTTGCGGCCAACTCCTCCGCCGCGCGCGTCGGCGTGCCTTGTTTATATGCGGCGACGGCTGTCGCCACCTCAGCGGCGATGTCCTGTATCGCCTTTGCCGCGCTGAGGCCAGCGGCCTCCGACTTCGCACACGCCGCCGCGACGTCGCCCGCAAAGGCCGCATAGCGGTCGATCCGGCCATCCATATACTTCACGTAGGCGATCATGTCATCGAAGCGCTTCTTCATCTCCGCCTCGTTCGCCTTGTCCTGTCCAGCGCGGAAGGCGTTGCGGGCGAACTTCATCGCCTCGTGGGGTGTCGGGCTGCTCGCTCCCGCGAAGCCCTCCCGTTTGAGCTGGTCCTCGCACGGACCGGTGCCGAGGGTGTTCCGCATGATGTCTATCGGCAGGTATGTCGCCAGCGGCGTCTCCCTGGTTCGGTCGAGCGGATAGATGAGCATGAAACGCGCTCCGACGACGGCCGATGCGTCGATCTCTGCCCGGTCATCCATGATGACGCAGCAGGACTCCGGCTCGTCGCCGAAGTTGACCGACCTTGTGACCCCGCCCCCGCCCACAAGGTTCGCCCGCCATTTCGCGGCGAGAGCCGGCTTCCAGTCGAGCGTGATACGCCCCTCGGCCGGCACGCTCTCACACGGCTTCTCCCACCACGCCCCCGGAATTTCCATGAACGCGAACCAGATGGTCTCGCCCTTTGTGCAGCGGACGGACGCCCCCGCGATTCGTCGCCCGTCGCCGTCGGTGCTGATAACCATCTCAGCGTCCTGCTTCAGGGATTGCCGGACGCACATCACCATCGCATCGCCGCCTGCGATGAGGTGCAGGAAGAAGTTTTCCGCAGGCAGCCAGACGCGCGGCACGCCAAACTCTTCGCCGCCGTATACGAGGTCGTCCGCGAAGAAGTCGGGAATCAGCAGGCGAGGGGAGGGCGTCCGCTCGAAGATCGCCGCCGCACCCGCACCGCCCACTATCTTGAGCACCATGTCAGCCGCCGTGAGGTTGAGCGTCAGCTCGGCGTTTCTACCTTTGCCCGTCGTGTAAGTGGCCCGCACGAGCGCCGTTCCCGCATGGTTTTCCTCGACTTCGACCGAGCCGAGCGCGGTTGCCCTATCGCCGTCCGCGCCCTCGGGCATAATCGTCGTTCGGAGCACCGGCCCGCTCCCCGCCAACCCATACACTTCGGCTCCCTGTCCGCGCTTCCGTAGGACGACGGCGATCTTGTTGTTCAGAAAGACAATGTCGCCCTTGAACGCATGGTCAAGTGTTTCCTCCGGCACCACCTCCCAGCCGGTCTTTGTCTTGACTGCGTCGCCGCTGATCGGAGCGTCCGACGGCGTTCCGGTATCGAGGAGATATACGCATTCCGGCCCGTTCTCGCGGATGTGCCGGTTGGCCGCGCTCTCTTTTGGGGTCGTGCTCGGCGAGGCGGTGCCTTTTTTGCCTGCCTCTTCCTGCTTTGGGGAGCACGAGGGCACCCAGCAAAGGGCCAGTGCCAGCGCGAAGGGCGCAATTCGTCTGCTCATTATATGCGACTCCTTTGGCTCGTCGGGGTGACGGCGCGTCGCCACGGGGCTACTTCCAGTCCGGGTTCATATCGGAGGCGCCGTCGGGCGGCCGCGCGGGCGTCCCGCCGTCGGATGAGATGATGTAAAGCTCCCAGGGACCCTTTTCTGAAACGCCCTGGCAGAAAACGATGTGCTTGCCGTCGGGGCTCCAGCGGGGGAATCGCTGGACGCCGCCGAAGAACGTAAGCTGCCGGTTCTTCTGGCCGTCCGGCTGAATCTTGCAGATGTGCACCTCGGTCTCGTAGGCGAGCATCGTCCCGTCTGGCGACCAGTCCACACCGCAGGCGGGTTTCTTGTCGTAGACCTTTGTCGCTTCGCCACCCTCGGCGGGGATCGTGTAAACCGCATTCGGCCCGTCCCACCGCGCCGCAAATGCAATCGTCTTTCCATCCGGGCTCCACACCGGCCCCGAGCAGTGCGGCCAATCCTTGTCACTGATCAGTTTCTCTTCGCCTGATGCGAGGTCGCGCGTATACACCTTTTCGTCGCGGATAAACACAATGGCCTTGCCGTCGGGCAACCACTCCGCCTGGCCGCCGTCGCAGATGCGCCTCGGCTCCGTGCCGTCGGCGTTCATCACCCAGATGCCCGCCTGGCCGCCGCGCGTGGACGTGAAAAGGATGCTCTTGCCGTCGGGGCTCCAGACGGGATCGACGTCCATCTCGCCCGCTCCCGGCTTGCTGATTTGCTTCAGCCCCTTGCCGTTCGCGCCGATGGACCAGATCGCCCAGCTGCCCGAACGGTCGCTCGAAAAGATGATTTCGCCCTTCAGTTCGCTAAGTTCGACCGCGTTTGCCCCGGCCGTGGCGAGGCAGGTCGCCGCGGCGAGCACCATCCCAGACATCACGGTCCCGATACTTCGCGTCATGTGCTTGCTTCGCCTCATATGTTCGATCCCTGCATCCCTGACAATGTAGCCGGTTGTTCGTCCATAAGTAGTTTAGCCGCCATCGGCGCTTCTGTCCACAGGAATTCTTCACCACAGAGGGGCACGGAGGCGAAACGTTATGCACCGACAGCGGCTTTGGCGGTCTTCGTCTCCTTCGCGGTGAAAAGGGGGACCCCATTCACCCGAACGCGGCGCCTTTTCCTCCACAATAACTGTTCCAGAATCAGCCCCAAACTAGGAACCGGCGCCAGATGATTGTTCGTAACATATTGTCGCAGCAGATGTTCGGCGGCCGCTCTCCAAGCAGCCCCGTCATCGCCACCTGCCCACTCAATCCCGCCGAGACTTTGCGGGTTCGTTCTGCGAGCGGGCGCATACGTTGCGGGGGAGGGCGGCTGCGCCGTCTTCCCTGCCACATAAAGAGTCACAACAACGGCCTCAAAATACGAACAATCGCCTGCCGATTTTTGGGGGGACACGGCGCCCGCTGCAATGCCGGGGGCGGTGCCCGGTCCCGTGGGGCGCTACTTCGCATAGTAGCGCAAAACGTCCTTCCGCGTGATGATGCCGACGAGCTTGGCGTCGGCGTCGACGACAGGCACGCAGCGGACTTTCCTCGAGCGGAAGAGCCGCAGGACGCGGGTCAGCGGGCTGTCCTCGGACACGGTGATGACCCTGCGCGTCAAAACGTCCCCCACCTTCTTCTCGATGTTGGCGCGGATGATGAGGTCGGTCTGCGACAGGATGCCCACGACGCGGGACTGCTCGTCGATGACGGGCAGGGCGTCCACGGGATTGTCGAGGAAGATGGCGAGGGCGGAACGGCACGACCAGTCGGGAAAGACAGAGATGACGTTGCGGTTCATCACCTCGCCGACGGTGACGCTCGTTGGGTGGTGGTATTCGGCGAGGTTGAGGCGCATCTCGATTTCGTCGTCGTCAGAGCGAAGGAGGTCGAAGCCGCACTTGCGGAGGACATGCTGGATGCGGAGGTTGCGGGTTTCGACACACGCCCAGAGGTGCTTGAAGGCGAGTTCGTGCGAGACCTGGATGCTGCACCGGACGAGCTCCGTGCCGATGCTGACGTTCTGGTAGGAAGGAGCAACGACGATGAGCATCTCGCAGGTGTCGGCATCGACGGGAAAGAGGCCGGCGTGGCCGACGACTCCGCGGTCAAACGCGAGGGCGACGAGGTTCCCGCCGCGCGAGATCATGTTGTCCACCCACGCGCGGCAGGCGGCGGCGTCGGCCGGCGGCAGGCCGCTGAACGACGCTTTCGGCTCGAACGCGAGATACATCTGGACGAGTTGTTCGTTGTGCTTTTCGTGGAGCGGTTCGATGACGATCGGCTCGTTCAGTTTGCTGATGAAGGCGTGCGGATGGTGGGCAAGAGAGCAGTTTTCGAGTCGGCGCTTCATCACGCCCATTAGAGCACAGGGCGTGGCGTTGTTCAAGGAGCGAGACACGATTTGGTAGGCACATCGACGCAGCCGTGCGTCGCGGGCAGCGTGCAAAAAGGATTTGACTGAACACGCGTGGCGGATAATATGGGGGCGGCTGGCCGCCCGCACGAGAGCAGAGGAATAAGCCCCGAATGAAGTTGGCGATCTCCGGCAAGGGCGGGGTCGGGAAAACCACATTGACGGCTCTTCTCGCTTGCCGATTGGCCGCGCGGGGACGCCGTGTGTTGGCCGTTGACGCAGACCCGAATGCGAACCTCGCCGCCACGCTCGGATTTCCCGACCCAGCGAATATCGTGCCGATTATCGAGATGAAGGACCTTATCGCCGAGCGGATGGGGACGAAGCCGGGCGCCGTCGGAGCATACTTCCGGCTCAACCCCAGGGTGGATGACCTGCCCGCGAAATACTGCGTTGAGCACGAGGGCGTCCGCTTGATTGTGATGGGCACGGTGACCCGCGGGGGCGCGGGTTGTGCGTGTCCCGAAAACGCCTTCCTGAAGGCGCTGCTCGACCAGATCCTGCTCGGGCCGGACGAGGACGTGCTCGTGGACACGGAGGCGGGGCTGGAGCACATGGGCCGCGCGACGGCGGCGGCGGTGGACGGTCTGGTCGTTGTGGTGGACCCGGGGCTGCGGAGCGTCGAGACGTTCGACCGCATCCTGCGGCTGGCGGGGGACATCGGCATCCGCCGGTCGTGGGTTGTCGCCAACAAAGTCGGGTCGTCTGCGGAGAAGGCGTTTCTTGAAGGGGTACTGGAAGGCGGCGCGGCGGCGTGGATTCCGGCAAGCAAACGGATTGCCGCCGCAGGGCGCGGAGAGATGTCGCTCCGCGATGTCGGCGGCGATGTGTGGAACGCAGTTGATGGTTTGCTGTCGGCCATCTCGCGCGACGGCGTAGCGTGAAGGGGAACGCGGCCGGACGCCCGAGACACGGTGAATGGAGCACCGCAGGATGAGCGATAAGAGCGAACAGGCGCGGCAATTGCGTTCGGTTGACCCGGCGTCGCAGGCGATGCTGGCGACG
>CAZBRH010000095.1:11591-11818 GCA_964494245.1 uncultured Planctomycetota bacterium
GACCGAGGATGTGGAAAAGTCGCTGGCCGATGCGATCAAGGCGATCGTCGAGGCCAGGGGCCGGATCATCGAGTCGAATCCCGAGAAGCGGTGCGGTGCATGCGGTGCAACAGCCGACACGATTGTCGCGCGGAATCTTGCGCGGATGATCGCCGCGGGAGCGGCGGCGCACTCGGACCACGGACGGGACGTCGCGCATACGCTGCTCCTTGCCGCGCGGGGCGAGG
>CAZBRH010000096.1:0-11794 GCA_964494245.1 uncultured Planctomycetota bacterium
ATGGAAGTTGCGCATCTCCTTCATGTGCATGTTGTTCTGCTTCCAACTCGTATACATCATTGCCGGCACCGTAAACGTTCGGACGACGTTGAGGTCGCCATTCGGCTGGATAGTCCAGTTGCCGACGTACTTGACCTCATACCGTCCAGAAACGCCGCCAGCCCACGCGACCGACAGCCCGCAGGCAATCAGCCCCGCAACGCACCCTGACATCAGCACTTTTCGCATTGGAGTTCTCCCTATCTAGGTTCGCACCCACAGAAGAAACAAACGCGACACAGGCAGCGTGTCGATGACAAGTCCCAAAGCACCGACGGGCTACTTCGTCCACTGCATCATAATCTGCGCCTGCCCGCTGGTGCCGGAGGCGATGCCCTGCGCGGATCGCCCGTCGGCCGCGACCTGAAGCCGGAGATCGATCGGCAGGTTCGGCGTCACGTTCTGTCCATCCATTTTCCAGATGGCCTGGCGGCACTGCGCGGTGATGATGTTGCCCTGGATCGTGCCGTCGAAACGGTTGATTTCCTCGAATTGGTGAACGACGCCGCGGGCATCCGTTTGCGTATATTGAAGGCCAAAAACGATGACGACCTGGTTGCCCTGTGTCTGGACCTTCGCCACGGCGTTGAGGCGGTTCTGGCCGCTGGCGACGACGACGCTCCAGTCGCCTGGCTGGATGCTGGAGGGTGGGGGCGGAGGGGGCGGAGGTTGAACAGCGCCGCCGGTGCCGCGGGCGCCGCCGGTTCCGCCGGCCGTGCCGACTCCGAGCATGTCGGTAATCTTCCAACGCTGGAGGATATCATCGGGCAACGGTTCCAGGTCCGGTGGGACAATGCCCATCTCGATGCATTCCTCGACATCGACCAGCATGAACTCGCCGGTCTTGAGCAGCTCGTTCCATTGCTTCTGGCCGATCTCGACGGCCTTGTCGAAATCCACGCTGTTCCGGCCGCCGCCGCCGACGCCGGTGGATTCGACGGGAACGAAGCCGCCGCTCTTGGGCAACTGCCCTATGGGGAAGCAGTGGCCGGGCAGCATCACGAGATACGGCTTGATGCCCTGGCTTTTGAGCATCGAGGCATAGAGGATGGCGAGTTCGATGCACGTGCCCGTCCGCTTGCGGATTGTGTCGCGCGGATACTGTATGGATTGGACAAGCATCGGGTCAAAGCTCTTGTCGCCAAAGTTCGATCCGCCGCCGCCGGGCGATTGGTAGGTGATGTTGATCGCCCGCATAATCTCATACGCCTCGCGCATGACCTTGACGCAGCTTTCATCGTCGATGGACGCTCCGGCGCCGAGCGCCCGCTCGTTGGCGAGCGCGGCCAGCCCGCCCGCCGCCTTGTCGTCCGGCGTCAGCCCCTCTGCCGTCCGCGGCGGGTTGGCGAAAAATTCTTGGAACTCCCCGTGCACCTCCTCCAGCGGGAGTGTCCGATAAACAATCTCGTGGACGCCGAGCATCGTCAGTCGCTTCGACATCGAGTCCGAATGCTTCTTGCCCGACGCATCGGTGTACTCGTATTCCATCGTCAGCTCGGTCGGCGTGCGATTCGTCTGCTTGCCGCAGCGGTCCGAGAGGAGCGGATAATAGGTGTCCACAACCGTCTGCGTCGGCACGAGCCGTTTATACACGTGCCACGAGTCCCAGTCGCTAAACCCTTCGAGTTTGTATCTGACCTTCAGGTTTTCGACCGGAGCCCCCGTGTTGTTTTGGAAGACCGCCTTGGCAACCCAGATGCCGGCGGGGCTCCCCTTGAGAGCGTATACCTTGTATACGCCGGACATGACGTATTCGCGCGCCTGCATGGAGACGTCCATCGCTCCGGTGATTCGGGCGCGCGGTCCCCCGCTCGTCAGCCCTAGAACAAGGAACACGACGCTGGCGACTAGCAGAACCGCTCCGACTACACGCAGGCACATCTTCTGACTCATGGCTTTTCTCCTTCTGCGGGGCATGTTCTCCGCCGACGCTTGGCGATTCTAACGCCCCCTTCCTGTGTGTCAAGGTCGCATGCTATTTTCCCCCGCTACCCCCTATTCCGCAAGCACAAATACCGGGTGCCCCCGAGGGGCAAGACGTCGGCGACCTGTGTGTTGGCACAGGAGAGCGCTATACGGGACGGAGGTCGTATGGCAAACGCGAATGCTTGACACTGGCGACGCATCCCGTATAATCCGGTCAATGGGTTCGGTGTCCGAGTTCGTTTTTCTTGTGCGGAAGGAGGCGTGCAGATGCCTGTGAAGGTTGGGATCAACGGTTTTGGGCGGATTGGCCGACTTGTGCTGCGGGCAATCCGCAAGCAGAAGGCCGATATCGATGTCGTTCTCATCAATGATCTGGGCACGGCGGAGGACATGGCCCACCTGCTCAAGTACGACTCGGTGCACGGGCGCTATCCGGGCAGTGTCTCCGTTTCAGGCAGCAATCTTGTGGTGGATGGCGACGAGATCACGGTTTCTGCGGAGAAGGACCCCTCGAAGCTGCCTTGGGGCAAGCTCGGCGTGGACGTCGTGGTCGAATCCACGGGTGCGTTCACCCGCCGCGAGCAGATCGAACTCCATCTGAAGGGCGGGGCGAAGCGCGTGCTCCTCTCCGCTCCGGCGAAGGACGAGATCGACGCGACCATCGTGATGGGCGTGAACGATCATTTGCTCAAGCCGGAACACAAGATTGTCTCGAACGCTTCGTGCACGACAAACTGCCTCGCGCCCATCGTCAAGGCGCTGCACGATGCGTTCGGCGTTGCCCACGGCCTTATGACGACCGTGCACGCCTACACGAACGACCAGCGCATTCTCGACCTCATTCACAAGGATAGGCGGCGGATGCGCGCGGCGGCGATGAACATCATCCCGACCTCGACCGGCGCCGCGAGGGTCGTCGGCAAGGTCATCCCCGAACTCAAGGGCAAGCTGAACGGCATGGCGCTCCGCGTCCCCGTGCCCAACGGGTCCGCGGTGGACCTTGTGGCGGAGCTGAAAAAGCCGGCGACCGTCGCAGAGGTGAACGCTGCCGTCAGGGCGCTCTCGAACAAGATACCGAACATCCTCGGCTACACCGAAGACGAGATCGTCAGCAGCGACATCATCGGCGATTCCCGTTCGTCGATCTTCGATGCCAAGAGCACGATGTGCATCGAGGGCACGAACATGGTGAAGGTCATCTCTTGGTATGACAACGAATGGGGTTATTCTTGCCGCTGCGTTGACCTGATCCTGAAGATGGCCGCGCTTTGACACGGAGCACGGAAGCCACGCGGGGGCGCCCCGGTCCGCCGGGGCGCCCTTCTCACAATCCAGGGAGCGAACAATGGCAAAGATGACCATCCGCGACGTCAACCTGCGAGGGAAGCGCGTCCTCATGCGCGTGGATTTCAATGTCCCGCTCGACGACGCGCAGAGGATTACCGACGACACGCGCATCCGCGCCGCTCTTCCAACCATCCGCTACGCGGTCGAGCACGGCGCGAAGCTCATCCTCATGTCCCATCTCGGCCGCCCCAAGGGTGGGCCCAACCCCAAGGAGAGCTTGGCTCCAGCCGCCGCTCGGCTGAGCGAACTGCTCGGCAAGAAGGTGATGCAGCTTGGCGATTGTGTTGGGCCGGAGGTGAAGGCCACCGTTGCGAAGATGGGCAATGGCGATGGCGTCCTGCTCGAAAACCTCCGCTTTCATCCCGAAGAAGAAAAGAACGTGGCGGCCTTTGCCCAAGAGCTTGCCTCGCTCGGCGACCTTTACGTGAACGACGCTTTCGGCACGGCGCACCGGGCGCACGCATCCACCGAAGGGGTTACGCACTATCTTCAGCCCGCGGTTGCCGGATTTCTGCTCGAAAAAGAAATCGATTTCCTCGGTCGGGCGCTGCATAAGCCGGAGCGCCCGTTCATCGCCGTCCTCGGCGGGGCGAAGGTCTCGGACAAGATTCCGGTCATCGAGAACTTGCTCCACAGGGTGGACTGTCTGCTGATTGGCGGCGGGATGGCCTACACGTTCCTCAAGGCCGCGGGGGCGGCCGTCGGCAAGTCCAAGCTTGAAACAGACATGCTCGACACCGCGGGCCGCATCCTCTCGCTCGCAAAGGACAAGGGAGTCGAACTGCTCTTGCCGACAGACCACGTGGTCGTTGCGGACTTCAGCGAGACGGCGGAGCGGAAGACGGTCAAGGGCGACATACCGGACGGCTGGATGGCGCTCGACATCGGGCCCGAAACGGTCAAGGCGTTTGTTGCGAAGCTGCGGAATGCGAAGATGGTCGTCTGGAACGGGCCGATGGGCGTCTTCGAGATGAAGCCGTTTGCCGCTGGGACGGAGGCCGTGGCGCGAGCGCTCGCCGAGTCGAAAGCGACGACGATTATCGGAGGCGGGGATTCCGTCGCTGCTGTCACTCAGGCGGGCGTCGCCGACCGCATGTCGCATATTTCGACGGGCGGCGGGGCCTCCCTCGAATTCCTCGAAGGGAAGACGTTGCCGGGCGTGGCCGCGCTGACCGACAAGTAGTCCGCGGAGAGGAGGCCGATGGCGGAACGAATCATCAAGATCGCGCCGTCGTTGCTCGCCGCAAACCTCGCCCGAGCCGGGGAACAGGTGAACGCCGTCTTCAAGGCCGGCGCCGACATGCTCCACGTGGACGTCATGGACGGGCACCTTGCCCCGAACCTGAGCTTCGGTCCGTGCGTCGTCGAGTCCCTCGACGACGCCTGTGAAATCCCGTTGTCCGTCCACCTGATGGTGACGGATCCGGGGATGTTCATTGGCCCGTTTGCCGAGGCCGGTGCGGACGACCTTTTGTTTCACGTGGAGGTTGCAGGCGAGCCGGTCGAACTGGCGCGCCGCATCCGGGCGCTCGGCGCGCGGCCCGGTGTCGCGCTGGCGATGGAGACGACGCCGGAGCAGGTCGCGCCCCTCGTCGGCGAAATCGGCATCCTCCTCGTTATGACCGTCCGTTGCGGATACAGCGGCCAGCGGTTCAATCCCGGCCCCGTCGGGAAGATTCCGGTGCTCCGCGAGATGTTCGGCCCCGACATGGATATTGCGGTCGACGGAGGCGTCGCGCTGGACAACATCGCAATGCTCGCCGCCGCGGGAGCGAACGTCTTTGTTGCCGGCAAGTCCGTCTTCTGGGCAGACGACCCGGCGGCGGCTATTCGGAAGCTCCGCGAGGCGGCCGAGGCGTCGCCGGCCAAGGAGTAGGTTCCGCCGGGTCTGTTCTTGCGGGGGTGCGAGCCATGAAAACGAGCCGGTTCGCCATTGCGTCGATCTGCCTGATTGTCGCGGCCGCGGCGCGTGGGGGGGACAAGGAAAGCGCGTTTCGCCGCGTCGCCGGCGAAATCGGCGAGGTAATCAAGTTGACGGTGGCGGACAAGTCGCTGGTGCTCGACCGTTCCCATTGGGAGAGCGAAACCGAGCCGCAGGTGGGGCAACCACAGGCGGGCGTCGGCGTCGGCATCGGACTCCGCATCGGCATCGGCGGGAAGCAGACAGGGATCGAAGGGCTTTTCCAGAAGCTGGGCAGGGCTGCCGGAAGCATGGGTTTTTCAACGATGGTCTCGGGAGACTCGCGCCAGCAGAGCTTCTCCGGCGGCGGACTCCTCGGCAAGCTCGAAGTTGCCGGCGACCGCGTCCAGATTCTTCTCCGCGAGACGGACGACCCCGGCAACGATCTGACGGTGACCGACGACGCGAAGGGCGGCTTGCGGATCATCTTCACGAACGCGAACGGCGACCTCCTCATGGTTGCACAGAACGCGAACGGCCGCGTCACCGTCGCCCACGTTGCGCCCGGCATCACGTTCACGGGCGGTGCCGCGTCCTTCCCTGCCTTCTACCGCGAAAACGCCCAATATGTCGATCAGCAACTCTTGCCGTTCCTCAAGAATCTCGGCGTTCGTGTCTTCCCCGGGCGGTGGAGCCCGCCGGTTGTTGAGACCGTATGCCGGCTTCTCCGTCCGTTTAGCTCCGCAGAGCAATCCGAGTTCAAGCGGCTTTTGGCCGAGATGGACGATGCCGATTTTGACCGGCGAGAGGCGGCGACCGCGGCGATGTCGAAGCTCGCCGCCCGCTACTGGCCGCTCCTCCAAGAAGCACGCAAGAACCCTCCATCCGAAGAGGTGAAGACACGGCTCGCGAAGGTTGTCTCGGAGGGCGCGGAACACCGCGAAGTCGCGGAAATCATCGCCGCACTCGACCTGCTGAACGATCTCGAATACCTCAACGCCCTGCGGCGCCAGTTGACCGGCGAGGACGAGGCCGCCGTGGCCCAGCGCCTGAAAGAGATTGCGGACGGAGCCCGCAAGTAGCCGCTGCGCGGAGGCCCTTATGGCTTGGCATTTCGGCCGCAAGAAAAAGGACATGCCCGATGGGCTTTGGATGCGGTGCGACGAATGCGGAAAGACCGTGTTCCGTAAGGACGTCGAGTCCGCGCTCCGCGTTTGCCCCGAATGCGGCTTTCATTTTCCGCTAGACTCCGCCCAGCGCATCGCCATGACACTCGACCCTGGGAGCTTTCAGGAGCTATTCGCCGAAATCGCCCCTCAGGACCCCCTCGGCTTTGTGGATCGAGAGGCCTACGCTGATCGGCTCAAGCGATACAGCGAGGCGACGGGACTGCGGGATGCCTTTGTCGCAGGCGTCGGGACAATCGAGGGCTGGCACGTCGCGTTTGGCGTCCTCGACACCCGTTTCATGATGGGCAGTCTCGGCTCGGTGATGGGGGAGAAAATTTACCGCCTCGCCGAGGTCGCCGCCCAGCGCCGCATCCCCCTGATTCTCGTTTGCGGTTCTGGCGGCGCCCGCATGCAGGAAGGCGTCGTTTCGCTCATGCAAATGGTGAAGACGAGCGCCGCCGTTGCGCTGTGCCAGGAGGCCGGCGTCGCCGTCATTACCCTGCTCACGGACCCGACGACGGGGGGGACGACCGCGAGCTTTGCGACGGAGGCCGATGTTATCCTCGCCGAGCCGGGCGCGCTCATCGGCTTCACTGGCCCGCGCGTCATCGAAGAAACGATCAAGCAAAAGCTGCCCCCGGGATTTCAGAAAAGCGAGTTCATGCTCGAACACGGCCTCGTCGATAAGGTGGTTCCGAGGTCGGAGCTCCGTTTCGTTCTCGCCAAGCTGATCGAGTATCTTCGCGCTGAAGACGCTCCGCCGCGTGAAGCGAAGCCCGCCGATGCAGCCGCCGCTTCGCCCCAAGACCTGTTGACGGGGATGCCCGACAAGCCGGCTCCGCGGAAGCTCGGAGCGGACGCGGACTCCGTCGGCGAGACCATCTAGCCCAACCCTCAGGCGGGATGATGCCGGGCCGCGCCGGTCCCGATGACCTTCGTGAATTGGCTCACGACGGCAGGGTCGAACAGTTCCCCCTTGCCCTTTTCCAGTTCGGCCATGGCTTCGTCGTGGGACATGGCGGCGCGATACGGGCGCTGCGACGTCATCGCATCGTAGCAGTCGGCAACGCTCAGTATGCGGGTGAGGAACGGGATTTCCTCGCCCTTGATCCCGTCGGGGTAGCCGCTGCCGTTCCAGCGTTCGTGGTGGTGGCGGACGATGGGTTGGGCGCGGTCAAGGAAGCCGAGGGATTGAACAATGCGCTCGCCCTTCGCGGGGTGCTCCCGCATCAGCGCCCATTCATCTTCCGAGAGGCGCCCGGCCTTGTGGAGCGTCGCCTCGCTGATGCCGAGTTTGCCGATATCGTGGAGGCGACTCGCATACCGAAGTGTATCGATGCTCGTCGCAGACACCCCCAGCGTCTTCGCGACGCGGACGGCGTAGTCGGTGACGCGCGTCGAATGCCCGCTCGTGTAGGGGTCGCGCGCTTCAAGACTCTCGGCCAGCGCCTGCACGGCGCTCAACGAGTTCTGGCGAATTGTCTCGTAAAGCCCGGCGTTCTCGATGGCGACGGCAATCTGCCCGGCGATGGCGAGGACGAACTCGCGGTCTTGCTCGGTGAACGGCTCGCCGTTGACCTTGCCCGTCAGGTTGAGAACACCGAGCGTCCGGTCCTGAAGGAGCAGCGGAACGCAGAGGAAGGACTTGCCGGGGTATTGTCCGGCGAACTCCGTAGCAAACGCCGGACTCTTGTCGATGTCGGTGACGAGGAGGGGTTCCTTGTATTCAGCGACCCACCCCGCGACGCCGTCGCCGAGTTGGCGCTCCTTGTTCATCACTCGGCTCGCCCGAGGGCCGTAGCTGGCCTTGACAAGCAGCCGCCGCCCGCACGGCTGCATCAGCATGATGGAGCTGTTCTCGACCTGCATCTCGCGGCCGAGCAGCCGGAGACAGAAGTCGAGGAGCGGCCCAAGCTCAAGGATAGAAGTGATCGCCTTCGTGACCTTCATGATGGTGTTGAGCTGCTGGACGCGGAGTTCAAGCCGATGGTTCGTGGCGAGCAAGCTTTCACTGGTGCGGACGACCTCGTGTTTGAGTTCGTTCTTGTGCCGCTTGAGTTCCTCGTTTGCCGCCTTGAGCTGCGCGACCAATTCGTGGTTCTTTTGCCGAAGCTGCTTCGACTCGAGGCCGCGGCTCACGACCTTGCGGAGCTCGTCGATGTTGAACGGCTTGGTCAGGTAGTCATCGGCGCCGTATCGGAGCGCCTTCACGGCGGTCTCGACGGTCGCATAGCCGGTAACAAGGACGGCAGCCGTGCTGGGCGAGACGGCCTTGACGGACTTGATGAGGTCGATGCCGCTGATGCCGGGCATCTTCAGGTCGGAGATGATCATGTCGTAGCGGCCGGCCTGCACCTTCGCGAGCGCGTCCTGGCCATTCAGGCAGGTCTCGATTTGGTAGTCCTGTCGGCCAAGCAGTTCGCGGAGCAGGTTGCAGATGTTCGGTTCGTCATCGACGACGAGGATTCTGGGCGTGCCGCTTTCTGGGCGGGCGTTTCCCATTGTGTTGTCTGCCACGAGAATCTCTCCGACTATGCTGCCGAGGGCACCCGCTAGAGGCCCGTCGGCAGTTCAACGACGACTGTCGTGCCGCTTCCGTTGCGGCTCGTGATCCTGATATTGCCGCCAAAGCCCTTGATGATGCCATACGACGTGGCGAGTCCGAGGCCGACAGCCCCGCCGTTGTTCCCCGTGTAGAATGGCTCGAAGACCTTCTCGAGCTTGTCCGCGGGGATGCCGGGGCCGGTGTCGGCGAACTTGATGAGGACGTGGCCGGCGCCGTCCTCGGCGGTCTCGACAAAGAGCGTGCCGCCGTCCTTCATCGCCTGGCGGGCGTTGACGATGATGTTCTCGCAGGCGAGCCGCAGGGCTTCCTTTTCTGCCATCACCGCCGGCAGGCCCGGCTGATAACTGCGCTCGATTCGTATCTTGTCGTTCCCTACGGCGCTGCTCGCGCCCAGCAGCGCCGCATCCACGGCCTGGTTCACATCCACCGGGCGCGGCTGGACGGCTCCTTGCCCGGAGAAGAGCAGCAGGTTCTTCACGATCTCGGCGATGCGGTCGCACTCCTTGAGCATCGTCGGAAGGACGCTTGCGACCTGCCCTTGTTTCTCGGTCTTGGCGCAGAGAATTTGTAGGTAGCCGATGACGGTAGTCAGCGGGTTGTTGATGTTGTGAGCGATGCCCGCGGCAAACTCGCCAAGCCAGCGGAGCTTCTCGTCCACGCTCACGGCGGGCTTCGGCGGCTCCGGCGGCCGCCGGAACTTCCGCACGAACGCCTCGATTTCTTCGGCGTCGGCAGGAAGGCCAACGACGGCGTCGGCTCCGAGGTTGAGAATTCGGGCGGATCGCGACCGCGCTGCGAACGTCGCCGCCGCGAAGAGAAGCGACTTGGGAGTTGCCTCCTTGAGCGCCTCGAACACCTCGAGCATCTGGTCTTCCATGCGGCTGACGTCCACGAGGACCAGGTCTGCCGGCGACGCGGCGTTCGCCATCAGCGCCTTGAACGGGCTGGAAATGCACTGGACCGTATGCCCCTTCGCGGTCAGGGCTCCGACGGCGGTGGCGAACGCTGCCGCATCCGATCCCACGCACATGATTCGCAGTCGATCCGCCCCGCCCACGTTTTGCTCTCCGCTATTCGCGCTCTACCGATGTGGCGGCGCCGAAATCCTGCGCCGGCTTCGTCGCGCCCGCGCTTCCAAACAACGCCGCGAATGTCGCGGGGCTGTCCGTCTCCTGCACGGGCGCCCCGGGCAACCTGATGATGAACGTGGACCCTTCGCCGGGCCGGCTCGATACGGTCAGCGAGCCGCCGTGATCTTTTACGATGTTCCGGCAGAGGAAAAGCCCAATCCCAGACCCATTTTTGCCTTTCGTTGTGTAGAACGGGTCGAAGATCTTCTGGGCGACTTCCGGCGTCATGCCGCAGCCGGTGTCGCCCAGCGTGATTTCGACGGAGCCGTCTTCCCCGGCCGCAGTGGTGATTTCGAGCGTGCCGCCGCTCGGCATCGCCTGCCGCGCGTTGACGATGATGTTCAAGAAAACCTGCTTGAGTTGATTCGGGTCGCCCTTGACGAGCGGCAAGTTCGAACGGAAGTTCGTGACAACCTGGATATTTTCGTTGCGCATCTGGTATTCGACCAGTGCAAGGACGTCGGCAAGCAGGTGGTTCACCCGGACGGGTTGCGGTTCGACGGGTGTGCGGCGGCCAAAGGTCAGCAGGTGGTGGATGATGTTTGCGATGCGCCCGACCTCGTCGCTCATCAGTTGGAGCGGAGCTTTGCGCTTGTCGTTTTCGCCTGCCTCGGAAAGCAATATCTGAAGCCAGCCAGAAATCGTCGTCAGCGGATTGTTGACTTCGTGGGCGATGCCGGCCGCGATCTGGCCGAGGGCGATCATACGCTCTTGATAAATCAATTCGCCCACAGCCGCCGGGTTCCCGATGGCGTCCACGATGATGAAATGTCCGCCGCCGGTGCCGGGGATGGGGGAAGCGGCACATCGCCGCACGCGGTAGGCCCGACCGTCGGCGCCCGTGCTGACGAAAAAGAACGTGTCGGGGGTCGGTTCCGCCTCGATTTCAACCTCTTCGAACTCCGCGAACAGTTCCCTCCAGTCGCGCCCGACGACGCGGCTCACTTGCAGGGCGTTCGGTCCAGGCCGCTCTGTCGCATAGAGAGCGCGATCCATTTCGTCCACCAGCAAGGCCGCTTGAAAGCAGACGACGGACATGTCGGGCTCCGTCGCGGAAAGTTCCTGGGATTGCGCGGCGTGCTCCGCGCGGCCCCTATCGAGGTCGAAGCGGGAATCGCCTGCAGAACCAAGATCAGACAAGGCGCAATGCTCCTGCACGTTGCCTTACTTGGTGTATCGACATGTTGGGGCAAAATCTTTAGCGGAATGCCGGCTTTTTGCGGAAAAACTTGTAGCGAACGGGACCGAAACCTTCAGAAATCCGGAACGAGGGTCACATGCTCCCCCCGAAAATGCCGTATGCTCCCCGTGTTCAACCGCAGGGCGATGCCGAACCGGACATCGACGTCGATGGCCGTTCCCTCGAACCGCCGGCCGTGCTCTTCGAGGACGACGTGCTTCCCGAGCGTAGCCGAAAGCTCCCGCCAGCGGCGGTTGATCGCCTCGGTCTCACCGTCGAGGTTCGCCTGATACCAGCGGTCGAGCTCCACGAGAAGCCGCCGGGCAAGCGGAAGCCGGGCGACGGGGCCGCCCGCCGCTTCCGAAAGCGAAATCGCAACGCCCGCGATGTCGTCGGGAACCTCGGCGCGGTCGATATTTACGTCGATGCCGATGCCGAGCACAAGGGCTCGTCCACCGTGGCCTTCCCTGGTCTCGACAAGCACGCCCGCGGCCTTTTTCCCCTCAACCAAAACGTCGTTCGGCCAACGGATGAAGG
>CAZBRH010000097.1:0-4278 GCA_964494245.1 uncultured Planctomycetota bacterium
GGGACGCCGTACCTGGCTGGATGAACGCATGGCCGCTGTCGCTGCCATGGGCACTTCGGAGCAGCCCTTTTGCCTCGTCGTCGGCGGCTTGCTCATCTACGCCCTCGCCCGCGGGCAGAAATACGACATTCTGCGCCAAACAACCCCGATTAGCGCCGCTCGGACCGCGATGCCGGAGACCGCACACAACCGCGAATTCGCCGCTCTGCTGGACCGGTTGAAGCGCGAACGCGACAACACGGAGCTGCGGCAACAAATCCGCGAGCTAGACCTTCGCCTCCGACGCGAATACGAGCGGCACATTGCCTTTGTGCGAACCGGCGCTTTGCTCCTTCTCGGCGGCGCCTGCGTGCTCCTCGCTTCGGCAGTCTACGCGGTGGCGTTCCGGCGCAGCGTCCCCCTGCCGGGTCCGAAGCCCAAGCCCCACGAGGAACGCCGGATGATCACCCGGGCGCGCTGGGCGGTGAGCGTCGCCGCGGGCATCCTCATCCTCGCGGCCATCAGCGCCTTGCCGCCACGTCCGGCCGAGCAACGCGCCGCCCCCGAAACCGCTCTCGACCCTGCGAAGCAGTGGCCGTGCTTCCGCGGACCCAGTGGACGCGGAGTTTCGCCCTTTACCAACATCCCTGACGACTGGGACGGCCCCACCGGAAAAAACATCCTTTGGAAAACCCCTGTCCCGCTGCCCGGAAAAAGCTCCCCCATCGTCTGGGGCAACCGCGTCTTTCTCTCCGGCGCTGACCAATCTTGGCGCGATGTTTATTGTTTCGACGCCGACACTGGCGCGCTTCTCTGGCGACAAACGGTCAAGGACGTGCCGGGCAGCCCGGAAGAACCGCCCGAGGTGGACGATATGACGGGCTACGCCGCGCCGACAATGGCGACGGATGGCCGCCACGCCTGCGCCATCTTCGCCAACGGCGACATCGCCGCATTCGATTTCTCCGGACGTCGCCTCTGGGCTCGGAACCTCGGAATCGAAAAGAACATGTATGGCCACGCCTCATCCTTGCTCATCTGGAAAAACCTCCTGATTGTCCAACTCGACCAGGGGCGTTCCCCTGACGATGACCTGTCCGTCATCATGGCCCTCAAGACGGCCACGGGCGAGGTCGTCTGGGAGACAAAACGGCCCGTGCGCGATTCCTGGGGATCGCCTATCCTCATCCCCGTCGGCTCGACCGAACAGATTATCACCTGTGGCCCCGGTTGGCTTATTGCCTACAACCCAGCCACTGGGGACGAACTCTGGCGGGCAGAATATGCCGACGCCGACATCGGGCCTTCCCCGACGTTCGACGGTCACCGCGTCTATGCCGCCAACTCCGAAGGCCACCTCGTCGCCGTCCGCCCCGACGGAACGGGAGACGTAACGGAAACGCACGTGGACTTCCGCACCGGCGAATATCTCCCCGATATTGTCAGCCCGCTCGTCGCAAACGACCTCGTGTTTCTCGTCAATGGGGCGGTCATGAGCTGCTACGATGCGAACGACGGCTCGCAGCTTTGGGAGCACGATTTCGAGAACAACGTTGTCGCCTCGCCCAGTTTGGTGGGGGACAACGTGTATGTGACCGACACGAAGGGCGTGACGCATATCGTCCGCGCCGCCCGCAAGTTCCAATTGCTTGGCCAAGCGAAGCTCGGAGAGGGCTGCGAGACCTGCTTCGCCTTCGCCGACGGCCGCATCTACATACGCGGAGAAAAGCACCTTTTCTGTATCGGAAAATCCGATGAGCACCGCTGAAACCACAACCGGAATACAAGCCGACGAGATGGACCTCTCGGTCGTGGACGAAATCGTCGCGCGCGTCGGCCGCCGCCGGTCGGATGTCATCCCCATCCTGCAGGCCATTCAGCAGCATTACCGCTACCTGCCGAAGGCCGCACTCCACCGCGTCTGCGACATCACCGAAATCACCCCAGCCGACATCACGGGCGTATCTACGTTCTACATGCAGTTCCGACACCAGCCAGTCGGCCTGCACGTAATCAACATCTGCCACGGCACGGCCTGCCACGTGAAAGGAGCCGCACACGTAACCGACGCTCTTCACCGCTACCTCGAAATCCCCGGTGGCGGTGATACCGACCCGCGCGGCGTGTTTACCGTCCAAAAGGTCGCCTGCCTCGGCTGCTGCACGCTCGCGCCCGTGATGCAGGTCGACGGGATCACCTACGGCCATCTCGCGCCGGATACGGTGGCCGACGCGCTCAACGACTTCCTCCGGCTGAAGGAACTCGGGCTGTTGACGCAGCCGCCGGAGACGCCGGGACACAGCGCGGATGGCTTGGCCGAAGTGCGAATCGCGCTCGACTCGTGCTGCGTCGCCGGCGGTTCCAGGAAAGTTTACGACGCCTTCGAGGCCGCCATCCGAAGAACGGGCGTCGCCGCCGTCGTCAAGCGGGTGGGCTGCATCAGCATGTGCCATCAGGTTCCGTTCGTCGAGATCGCACTCCCCGGTGCGAAGCCCTTCTTCTACGCGCGCGTCCAGCCAGACGATGCCGAGCCGATTCTGCTCCGACACCTGAAGCCGCGGAGCATTCTGCGACGCGCCTCGATTGCCGCGTCCCGAACGCTCGACCGCCTGCTCAGCGACGAGACGTGGAAGCCGGTGACACGCTATGCCGTGGACATACGCGAGGAGCCGATCTGCGCGTTCCTCGGCCCACAGAAGCACATCGCGATGGAAGGTTCCGGCGGGATGGACCCGCTCGACATCGACGAATACGTCCGCCGCGGCGGGTTCCGCGCCCTCCGCGAATGTGTCTCGGACAGGCGGCCCGAAAACATCATCGCAGAGATCACGAGGTCAGGGCTTCGCGGACGCGGCGGCGCTGGCTTCCCGACCGGACAGAAATGGGCGACTGTCCGCGCCGCGCCAGGCGACATGAAATACATTATTTGCAACGGCGACGAGGGCGACCCAGGCGCGTTCATGGACCGGATGCTTCTTGAGTCGTGCCCCTACCGGGTAATCGAGGGCATGACCATCGGTGCATTCGCGGTGGGTGCAACGGAAGGCATCATCTACGTCCGAGCCGAATACCCCTTCGCAGTGCGGCGACTGCGCGAGGCGCTTCGCCGCTGCGAGGAACGCGGCTTCATCGGCCCGAACGTCTGCGGCAGCAGCTTTCAGTTGTCCCTTCGGCTCATGGAAGGCGCCGGCGCCTTCGTTTGTGGTGAAGAGACCGCCCTGATGGCGTCAATCGAGGGGCGGCGCGGCATGCCCCGACTCCGTCCGCCTTATCCGGCGGAGCGCGGCCTTTGGGGCCGCCCGACACTGATCAACAACGTGGAGACGTTCGCCCTCGTGCCGTGGATTCTGCGAAACGGCGCCGATGCCTTCGCGGCGCTCGGCCCGCCGGAAAGCCGCGGCACGAAGGTCTTTGCGCTCGCTGGCAAGGTCGCACGCGGCGGCCTCATCGAGGTCCCAATGGGCGTCACAATCCGTCAGATTGTCGAAGAAATCGGCGGCGGCATCGCTGGCGGCAAGCAGTTCAAGGCCGTCCAGATCGGCGGCCCATCCGGCGGCTGCATTCCCGCCTCGCTTGCCGATACCCCCATCGACTACGAAGACCTCACGCGGGTCGGCGCCATCATGGGCTCCGGCGGTCTTGTCGTGCTCGACGAAGATGACTGCATGGTCGAGGTGGCCCGCTACTTCCTCCAATTCACCGAAGAGCAGTCGTGCGGCAAGTGCACCGCCTGTCGGGTTGGAACGCGGCGCATGCTCGATATCCTGGAGCGACTCTGCGGCGGAGGAGGCCGGAAGGGCGACCTTGAACGACTCGAAGACCTCTGCAACGTCGTCAAGCGCGGTAGTTTGTGCGGCCTCGGCGGCACCGCACCGAATCCCGTCCTGACGACACTCCACTATTTCCGCGACGAATACGAAGCCCATGTGTCCGGCCGCTGCCCCGCCGGCCGCTGCAAGGCGCTGATTACGTATTCGGTGACCGAGGACTGCATCGGTTGCACGCGCTGCGCCCAGCACTGCCCGGCGGACGCTATCCAACCGAACCCATACGAGAGACACGAAATCGACACGCAAAAGTGCATCCGCTGCGACACGTGCCGGCAGGTTTGCCCGGTCGATGCGATCAAAGTAGAATAGGATGTGACAAGATTTCAATGCCAACACTGACCATCGACAGCCAAAACGTTACGGTTCCCGACGGGACGACTGTTCTTTCCGCTGCGCGGAAGCTCGGCATCGATATCCCCGCGTTGTGCGACCGCGAGGGGCGCCCGCCACTTACGTCGTGCATGGTCTG
>CAZBRH010000097.1:4303-4531 GCA_964494245.1 uncultured Planctomycetota bacterium
CAGGGTGGATGGCCGCGAGCGGCTGGTGCCGTCGTGCGCAACTGTTGTCCGCGAAGGCATGCGGGTCGAAAGCGAGACCGAGGAGGTTCGCTCCGCACGCCGCGCGGCACTGGAACTGCTCTTGGGCGACCACCTCGGCGACTGCATTGCTCCGTGTCAGACCGCCTGTCCGGCGAGGTTGGACATACCACGCGTTATCCGCGCCATCGCAAAGCGGCGCGTTCCACC
>CAZBRH010000097.1:4572-6707 GCA_964494245.1 uncultured Planctomycetota bacterium
GAAACGTGCGACGCCCGCTGCGAGAAGGTCTGCCGCCGCGCGGTGAAGGACCACGCTGTCTCCATTCGCCTCCTGATGCTATACGCTCGACGGATCGCCGATAACATCTCAACGCCTGCGCAGTCTGACAGCGGCGTGACTGCGCAAACACGCTGTTCCGCAAGCGTGAGTCTGCCGGAATCCAGCGCCCGCCGCGAGTTTTCCGTCCACATCGGCCGCATCCCAGCAGCACAAATTGACGCCTTTATGGACGCCGCCAGCCCGAGCGACCGGACGGAGCCGGCAAATGGTTCCTCCTTTTCGGACGGCGAGGCGTTCCAAGAGGCGCAGCGCTGCCTCCATTGCGATTGCCGCCGCCCCAACGGCTGCAAACTCCGCCACTACGCCGCCCTCTACAAAGCACGCCCCACCTACTACACCGGAACGAAGCGTCCCTTCCAGCAGCAGATTGCCTCACAAGGAATCATTTATGAGCCGGGTAAGTGCATTGCCTGCGGCATCTGCATCGAGGTCGCACGCGAGCTCGGCGAGCCACTCGGACTGACCTTCGTCGGCCGCGGGTTCAACGTCCGCGTCGAAGTCCCGCTCGGCCACTCGCTCGATGAGGGCCTTCAGAAGGCCGGCGCCGGCTGCGTCCGCGCCTGCCCCACCGGCGCGCTCGCGTTCCGCGACGATCCCGAGGAGGCGTAGCGCGTGCGCGTCGTTTACATCGCAGTCGGAGCAGGCAGAATGCACTGCGGCGCCTGCCGCCGCGACGTGAACATCGCGCGCGGCCTCGCTCGCCTCGGATGCGAGGTGCAACTCGTCCCGCTCTACACGCCGCTCCAGTTCGACGGCGACGACCCACCCGGCCTCGCACGAACGTTCTACGGCGGCATCAACGTCTGGCTCCAGCAACACTCCGCACTCTTCCGCCACACGCCTCACTTCATCGACCGTATGTTCGACGGAGCTCCACTGCTCCGCCTCGCCGGAAAGTTCGGCATCAAGACCAAGCCGCAGGACCTCGGCCCGATGACCGCTTCGGTGCTCCGGGGCGAAGACGGACGCCAACGGAAGGAACTCGAACGGCTACTCGCGTTCGTGGCGCAAGGACATCGGCCTGACGTCGTTCACCTGACAAACGCCCTCCTTTCGGGCATTGCTCCCGCTCTGAAGCGGCGGCTCGGCGTTCCCGTCGCCTGCACGCTCGAAGGCGAAGATGATTTCGTCGAGGCGATGCCCGAACCGCATCGGAGTGAGGCGTGGGACATAATCCGGCGGAACGTCGGCTACATCGACCTGTTCATCTCGCCGAGCGACGGTTACGTCCCGAAGATTGCTACGTTTCTCGGCATTTCGCCCGAACGCATCCACGTCGTGCCGACCGGCATCGACGTCGCGGCGTTTCCTGCTGCGCCGCCTCCCCCCGAACGCCCGTTCACAATCGGCTATTTGTCGCGAATCACGCCTGGCAAGGGGCTTGACCTGCTCATCGAGGCGACTCGTATCCTGACCATCGAGCAAGGAAAAGATATTCGACTTCGCGTCGCTGGGCAGACACTCGACAAGCAGTTCTGGCGATCCATCCGCGAGGCGGTCCGTCGCGCCAGACTGGGCGCGCGGTTCGAGCGCCTCGATGTCCGCGACCACGCGGCGAAGGTGGCGTTTCTGCACGGCTGCAACGTGTTCTGCGTGCCCAGCCGCTATCCCGAAATCCGTGGAACAGCGGTGCTGGAGGCAATAGCCGCGGGCGTGCCCGTTGTTGTGCCAGACCACGGCGTTTTCCCGGAAATCCTCCGTCGAACCGGCGGGGGACTGCTCTTTCCGACGGGAGATATTGCGGAGCTTGCGGCAGCGCTCGGCAAGCTGGCGAACGACCCAAAGATGGCAGCCGCGTTGGGGCGCGCGGGGAGGGAAGGGATCGATCTTCACCACGGAATCCGCAAAATGGCGGAAGAAACGTTGAAACTCTACTCCGGCCTGTGCAAGAAGGAGATTCGATGAAAGCAATGTGGGGCGGGTTGGCATTGGCATTCGCAGCGGGTTCGGCAGTCCTCGCACAGGACGCCGTTGGCTGGCGGACGGACGGAACCGGACGTTATCCAGCGGCGCAGCCGGTCATCGAGTGGTCTGCGACGAAGAACATCGTATGG
>CAZBRH010000097.1:6717-10161 GCA_964494245.1 uncultured Planctomycetota bacterium
AAAGATGCCGTCTTGGAGCAACTCGACGCCGGTGCTCCTCGGAGATCACATTTTCGTCTGCTCCGAGCCGGCAACACTCGTCTGCGTCAACGCGAAGGACGGCTCGATCCTTTGGCAGAAGGCAAATACGTATGAGGATGTCCTCAGCGCCGAGGAGCGAGCGAAGGCGAAGGAAGATACGGCAAAGGCGCAAGCAATCGAGGCACAAATGCGCCCGCTCAATGCCGAACTCCGCAAGGTCACCGAGGAACTCCGACAGAACAAAGAAAATGCAGCCCTCAAGAAGAAGGCCGACGAACTCAAGGAGCAGCTGGCGTCTCTCAAGAAGGAACTCGACCAAGTCTCGACCTACCTCGTTCCCAGGGCGCACAGCGTAACCGGCTATTCAAGCCCCACGCCCGTCACGGACGGGACGAGCGTCTTCGCCGTCTTCGGCACAGGGGTGGTGGCCGCCTATGACCTCGAAGGCAACCGCAAGTGGGCTCGGCTCCTTGAAAAGCCCGCCGACGCCTACGGCCACAGCGCGTCTCCGGCGCTCACCGGCGGCGTCCTCATCGTCCATATCCAGGCCGTTACAGCCCTAGACAAGACGACGGGCAAGACAGTCTGGCGCACGCCCTCCCCGCCCAAGTGGGGCAGCCCGGTTGTCACCACGGTTGGCGACGTCGCCGTTGTAATCACTCCGATGGGCGATATTGTGCGCGCCTCTGACGGCAAACTCCTCGCCACGAAGGTCGCGAGTTTGGAGTATTGCGCTCCCATCGTCAAAGACGACATCGTGTATTTCGTCGAATCTGGCGGCAAGGCAGTTCAGCTTTCACCAACGCTGGACGGCGGCGTCGCCACAAAAGTGCTTTGGACGACAACGCCGAAAAAAGACCGCTACTACGCGTCGCCCGTGCTCCACGAAGGCCTCATCTATGCCATCACGCAGGCAGCCCACTTCAGCGTCATCGACGCCGCCACCGGCAAAGTCGTCCACGAAAAAGCACTCCAGTTTGGCCGGGGACAGACGTATCCCAGCGTCACGTTCGCCGGCGGCTATATCTTCCTTAGCCGCGAGAGCGGAGCGACCCTCGTGTTCAAGCCCGGCAAGGAACCACAACAAGTCGCCGAAAACCAGTTGGAAACCTTCCGCAGTTCCCCCGTCTTTGTCGGCAAGCGGATGTATGTGCGCACGGCCGGCCACCTCTGCTGCATCGGTGAATGAGATGATTCTTCTATCACGACACGCCGGCGACAATGCAGAAAAGACGTTTTTCGAGAACACCGTGACTCGTCTGGCCGCGCAGCGCGACAGCGTCCTTGTCGTGCCGCACGTCTATCACCTCGCCGAGGATGACGCACTCTGGGCCAAGCTCGGCCAGGCCGATGAGCCCCTGCTCTTCTTGTCGTGGTTGCACCCCCGACCCGCAGAGTGGCTGCTGCGCCGACACGGGCTCGGCGAAGCCGGCCTGGCCGCGCTCCACCTCGGCGCTTACAAAACGCCGGAACAGTGTCTCGACGCTTGTGCACCGCGCCTGGCGACAAACGCGAGACCAGGCACGGTCCGGGAACTCTCGGCGCCAACACGCGACCGCTGGTATCCTGTCGTGGATTACTCCCGTTGCGTCAACTGCAAGCAGTGCCTCCAGTTTTGCCTGTTCGGCGTATACGAGACGAGCGAAGGCGGCAAGGTGAGCGTGGCGAAGCCAGACCACTGTAAACCCGGCTGCCCCGCGTGCAGCCGCATCTGCCCGCGCGGAGCCATCATGTTCCCCCTCTATGAAAAAGACCCGTCCATCGCAGGCGCACCGGGGCGGCCGTTCCCATCGCCCGACGAAGCCGCCCGGAAGGCGTTTGAGCAACGCACGAAGACCCCTTACCGGAGCATCGCCGACGACGACTTGGACGCGCTGGTGGACGACCTCGACCGCCTCACACGGGGGAAGCCGTAGTTGGAAGCACGAAGCGGATTCCCTGTCGTCCTGACCGCAGACCATTCGCTGATGGCCGGGTTCCGCCTGCTTTTCGATGGCATTCTCCCCGCGGCGCAGACGACAACCGTTCCGCCGCCGCTCGTTCGCGCCCTGCTCCTGCCTCGTGCCCCCGGTCAGGCCGTGCGAGCAACCGTCGCGCCGCTCGGTCTTCGCCGTATCGAGGCGGCACTCGTGCGCGGCGGATTCAACCGCGGCGACGTCGGCGTCGTCCACCCGGACCGCCTTCGGGATGCCATTGGCCCCGGCACGCGAGTCGTGGGTGTCTCGACGGGGGAGCCGACGGGCCTGGGAATGAGCACAACGACAATGCGCGCCATCGCGGGCGGCCAGCCGTTCCCATCGGTGATGTTCATCTCATTGCTGCGGCGCATCCGGCGTCAACTGCACCGCGTGGGTGCGAAAGCGCGGATCGTTGTCGGCGGCCCCGGCGCTTGGCAACTCGCTCAACAGCCAGAAGAACGCCGCCGCCTCGGCGCAGACCATGTCGTTGAGGGAAACGCTGAGGGAAACGCCGCGGAAATCTTCCGCGCGCTGCTCGGCGGCGAATCGCTCCCGGAAGTGATTCCGGGCGAGAACGTGCCTGCCTCGGAAATTCCTGCCATCCTCGGCGCGAGCACGATGGGCATCGTCGAAATCAGCCGCGGCTGCGGTCTCGGCTGTCCCTTCTGCACCGTCGCAAAAAGCCCAATGCAACACCTCGCCAAAGACGTCATCATCGCAGACGCCGAGACGGTCCTGTCGGCGGGGATCAACAACATCTGCGCCATCAGTGAGGACATCTTTCGCTACGGCAGCGTGGGGCCTCGCACGAACCCCGCTGCTCTCATATCGCTTCTCACCCGGCTCCGCGGGCTTTCTGGCGTCCGGCTCATCCAGACAGACCACGGCAACATCGTGAGCATCGCCCAATACCGCGACGAGGAACTTGCCGCCGTGCGCGAGCTGATGGTCGGCTCCACCGGACAGGAGATGCCGTGGGTGAACGTCGGCGTCGAGACCGCCTCTGGCCGCTTGCTTCGGGCGACCGGCTGCAGCGCCAAGATGGGGCCGATTTCCGACAATGACTGGCCCGACGCATGCGCGGAACAACTCCGCCGACTCCACCGCGCCGGCTTCTTCCCCATTGTCAGCATCATCGTCGGTTTGCCGGGCGAAACGGAAGACGACGTCCGTTCCACGCTGAAGTGGGTCGAGTCGCTCCGCGGCGGCCGGTTGGCCGTTTTCCCGCTGCTGCTTGCACCGGTTGACGGCAGCCGCCCTCCAAGTCCGCGTGATCTCACGCGGTCGCACTGGCGGCTCATCCGCGCCTGCTATGACCTGAACTTCAAGTGGGTTCCAAGGATGTATCGGGACAACCAGCACGCCGGCGGAGCGCCGCTCGCACGGCGGCTCCTGATGGACCTGCTTGCGGCAGGCCAATCGACACTCTGGAGGGCGCTCCTCCGCTGGCATTCGTGGAGGCGCC
>CAZBRH010000097.1:10201-11737 GCA_964494245.1 uncultured Planctomycetota bacterium
AGATCGACTTGAAGCTGGCCTGCGAACGGCGACCGAACGGCTGATCGACGAGATGCGGCCGGGCGGCTGGTGGGAGGGCGAACTTTCCCCGTCCGCGCTCGCCACAGCAACGGCCGTATCCGCGCTCGCCGTGCTCGGCCATTCGGGGCACACACCGCTGATTCAGCGCGGCGTTCAATGGCTTCTTGGCGACCAAAACCCAGATGGTGGCTGGGGCGACTCTCCAGAAAGTCCAAGCAATCTCTCCACTACGCTCCTCGCCGTATCCGCCTTGACCCTGTGCGGCGGCGACACGGCAGCGCCCGCTCGCGCAAGGGCCGCCGCATGGCTCGCCACATACGATGCCGCCAAGCCCTCCGATTGGCCCGCCGCACTCGCCCGCGCCTATGGCAAAGACCGAACTTTCGCCGTGCCCATCCTGGCCCATGCCGCAATCGCCGGGCTTGTGCCGTGGGAAGGCATCCCACGCCTGCCGTTCGAACTGGCCGTTGTCCCCCGCCCGTTCTACCGGTTGCTGCGACTGCACGTTGTAAGCTACGCGCTGCCCGCGCTCGGCGCAGTCGGCCTTGCGTTGCACGAGAACCACCCGCCGCGCAATTCGATCCTTCGCGCTCTCCGCTCTTCCTGCATCCGGCCTGCTCTTCGCCGCTTGCGGGCGATCCAACCGGACGGCGGGGGCTTTCTAGAAGCGGTGCCGCTGACGAGCTTCGTGGGGATGAGCTTGGCGGCCTCGTCGCGCCCCGACCACCCTGTCACCGCCGAATGCGTGCGCTTCCTCGCCGCATCCGCCCGCCCCGACGGGAGTTGGCCCATCGACAGCAATCTTTCGGTCTGGGTCACCACGAACGCGGTCATTGCGCTTGATGCCGCGGACGCGCTAGGCCGAATCAGCCGCGGCCGCACGCGGGAGTGGATTGCGGCACAGCAGCGGGGCGCACATGCCTACACAGGGACAGCGGCGGGCGGATGGGCGTGGACGCACCTGCCCGGCGGCGTCCCCGACGCCGACGACACCGCGCGGGCGCTGCTCGCCCTCGCACTTCTTGACGGCACCGAAGCCCCAAAAGGCATCCGGTGGCTGCTCAACCTCCAGAACCCCGACGGCGGTTGGCCGACGTTCTGCCGCGGCTGGGGAAAACTCCCGTTCGACCGGAGCTCGCCCGACCTGACCGCACACGCGCTGTCCGCTCTCGGGCGCGCACAGGACGGCCCCCTGTCAGCGCGCTGCCGACGCGCCGTCCGGCGGGGTCTCGACTACCTCCGCCGAATGCAACGCAGCGACGGGGCGTGGGTCCCGCTCTGGTTCGGCAACCAGATGGCGCCGGAAATGCAGAACCCCGTGCTTGGCGCAGCAGCCGTTCTGCCGCCCCTTGCCGCCTTTGGCGAATGCGCCGCCGTAGCCAAAGGAACGGCATGCTTGCTGCGGATGCAGAACGCAGACGGCGGGTGGGGCGGAGACGTCGTTGCCCCCGTCATCCGCGATCTCGGCGTGGAGCTCGCGATGCGGCCCGATGCCGCGACCGTCCGCATGGCCCT
>CAZBRH010000098.1:0-3753 GCA_964494245.1 uncultured Planctomycetota bacterium
TGTTGTGAAAATGGCCGCTGATGTGGTCCACGTCGAAGTGCTTGAGCGTCGCCTCGATAGCGGCCTGCACCTTGCGCGGCGTGCCCACGCCAATGGTGTCGGCCACGCCGATGTGTTGGACACCGATGCCCTTCATCAGGCCCGCGAGGTGGTCCACGCGCTGCGGCGACACGCAACCGTGCATTCGCTCACCGACGAGGGCGGGCTTGCCCGTGTCAACATCAACACGTGCTCGACGGCGGTGCTTCGGGCCGCGCTCTCCGGCGTCCGATTGAAATACATCGAGCCAGTCGCTGACCCGGCCAACGCGGGCGACGGCGCGATGTCCGTCGTCACGATTTCCGATACGACGGACGGCGTCTGGGAAGTCCGCTGCACCGATGTTCAGACGGACGCGAACACCGACGCGAAGACATTCACGTTCACGGTCGAGAGTTACCCCGACAACGACCCGGCTGATCGGACGACCGAAGGCAGCTTTTCGCTCGTCGAGCTTCCGAATCAGCCAGGCCGCGCGAGCGCTGTAGTCGAAACAAAAGCCGGCTTCACCCTCTACAACGGCGCGGCGGACTTCGCCGTCGGCGACAAGTTCACGTTCAGCGCCGAGCGGTTCTCGCACAACCGCGCCGAGTTTTCGCCGCACAAGGTGAACGCCCTGCTCAAGCGGTTCCGAGGGGTCGTCGTCTCTGCCGACACAACTGCCGGGACGATTACGCTCGACGACGGCCTGCTCTTTCCGGCATCCGGCTGGGTCCGCATCGGGGGCGACCTGATCCGCTACACAAATCGCGACGGGCACGTGCTCCAGGGCTGCACCGACATCGCCGCCGCTCCGCCAGCCGGGGCGACCGCCGCCCTCGTCGTGGCGGACCTGGCCGCGCTCGACGGAATCCTCGCCGACGCCGTAGCCGAGGGCGACATCCGCGAGTCTGACCGCGCCGCGATCATCGCCAACGCGAAGGACCCCGCCGACCCGTCCCTGCTGGACGCCACGGTGGGCTTCTGCTTTCGGCCTTCGGGCCGCTACCTCATCGAGGCCGAGGGCTTGGTGAACGACGCTGCGGGGCGCCTCGAAGCGCGCTCGTCCACGCGGCGGATTGTCGCGCTCGACCGCCGTGCTGCGGGCGGCTGGACGCTCGATACGCAGAGCGATTTTGACGAGCAGGTCATCGCCGCTCGCCGGACCGGGCTGATTACGCTGCCGGGCGCGTCCTATATCCGCGACGTTCCCCCGTCCGGCGGCGCCGGGAACGCTGGCGTCTCGCTTGCCCCCATCGACGAGGACGGCGATGGCTGGGGCTTCGACGGGCCGACGCTCTTTGGCGCGACCAACTGGACGAAGGACTTATCCAGCATTCCGTTTGTCCCACCCGTCCTCGGACCGACGCTGCGCGACAAGTTTTTCCTCAACGGCGACAAGGGGCTGTGGATTGGCGGAACCGACGCTTTCCGCGCGTTCGGCGCGAGCGACCTGCTCGCCGTCGATGGCACGCTCCGGCGGCTGATGGTCTGGGTCAAGCCCGGCGGGAGCTTCGCCTACAACGCGAACCACACGTTCTTTGATAGCGGCCTTGCGAACATCTCCAGCGCCGCCGACTTCCACACGAACCGCATCCTGCTCGCATACCAGTCCGACGGGACGCTCTTCTTCCGCATCGCCGATGAGGCGCGCGAGAACCGCACCGCCGAAATCCGCGCCCCCGTGACGTCGGCGCAGTTCGCCGCGGGCGCCTGGCACCGGATCGAGGCGCTCTGGAGCGGGATGGAGATTGGCCGGATGGCGCTGGTGCTCGACGGTCGGCTCGTCGGCACATATGGTCCGAGCGGCGCCGCGGCGGAGGCAAAGGCCAGCCCGCCGCTGACCGGCGAGAAATGGATCGCGCGCGTCGCCAATCACCTGCGGCAGGAAGGCGACGGCGGCAGCGCCGTCCGCGACACACAAATCGGCTCCACCGCCGGCCCGAAGAGCGTTTATGGCTACGGCGCCTGCACGTTCATCAACAAGGACGCGAGCACGCGGAAGGTGGCCTTCGACCGGGTGCATCGCGGCGGCGCCCGGCTCGGCGAGAGAATCGAGAACGCGCTCGTCACGACGCTCAAGATCAAGCAGCTTCCGCCGCCCGCGCCGCCCGTCACGCTGCTGCCCGACGCGCTCGTTATTCCTGTCGCGGACGCCTCCGGCTTCCCCAAGCAGGGTTACGTCAAGATCGACGACAAGGAGATCGTGCGATACACCGACTGGACGTTCAACGCTGTGGACTCGTGCTACGAGTTGGCCGTGCCTGCGGACGGCCGCGGCTGCGATTTCGGCGACAACCTCGCCACGCGATACACGACCGAGCCCGCCGAGCACACGAACGGCAGGCGGGTCGTCTGCATCTCGATCCGCGTCACCGACAACTCGATGTATCCGATGCCCCAGTGGCTCGACGTGCCCGCGGACGTCGAGAACTACTTCGGTCTGACGGGACTCGACCCGAACACGTGCATGGTGCAAGTGGACGACGAATGGATTGCCTATACGCACCGCGCGGGGACGGAGTTCCTCGTGCACGTCCAGGCGACGGCGGCGGAGCGGAAGACAAGCGAGACGGAAACAGTTACGACGTCGTCGATGCGCGGCGCGGGCGGAACATACGTTGCGACGCACGCCAGCGGCAAAAACGTCCTGCCTGTGTATGAGGTCGCGCTCGGCGGTCGGCTGGGCGGGGGCGACCGCGTGACGCTGCTCGATGACGACCTCGCGCCAGAAAACGCCGTGGAGATGGTGCTCTACCGCGCGTCCGGGTCCGCCGTGAGCTTCGTTGACTTTCTTCCCAGCGGCCTCGATCCTTTCATCAAGAAGGGCACGCGGGCGCGAAACGCGCGGCTGGTCAAGTTCCCTTCGGGCCGCTACCGGCCGCAACGGCTGATGTCCATCGGCTCGCCGATGTCCGGCACGGGCTCCCGCGCCGAGGGCACCATCGGCTGCGTGCGGCTTTTTGAACATTCGAGCAGCAACGCGGGCCTGCGAATCAAGGAGCCGATCACCGCGGGGACATCGCTCCTCGTGTTCGGCGCGCTGGGCGCACTCTACAACGGCGGGACGGAGTGGCCGTGGTTGGACAACGATTTCGGCGTCGGCTCGTGGCCGCTCTGCGGCTACGTGAAGGTCGGCGACGAAGCGTTCCTCTACAAGGTCCGCTATCCGCATAACATTGGCTACTCGACGTCCGTCGGGGCGGTCTCGCAAAGCGCTTCGACGTCCGTTCGCGGCGCCATCGCCGCAACCGGCAACATCGTTTGGCAGAGGCAGGGCGCCGAGGATGACCCCATCAAGCTCGGCTTCAACCCCTACGGCGGCTACATGATGGTCACGTCCTACAAGCGGACGGCCACCGCGGGCACGACCCGCAGCTTGAACGGGTGCAGCAACGAAATCCTTCAGTGGCTCATCCAGCAGGGCTACGTGACGCAGCAATACGTCGATGCCAACGGAACACAGAACCCGGATGGCACGTGGAACTTCCCTGACATCGTGACGGAGGGCGGCTGGAGCACGCCCGAGAGCCGAGAATTCGTCTTCTACTCTGATCTCAACCCGAAGACCCCCGGCGCCGATGAATATACGTTCACCTGCGACGCCGGACGCCACCTCTACAACACGCACATGGACGGCGCCGTCCCGCTCGGACACGACCCCGCGGACGACGGCGAAGGGGGCATGATCTACCCGCGGCTGACGGCGCGGACGGTCGCACTGGCGATTCTTCA
>CAZBRH010000098.1:3807-4408 GCA_964494245.1 uncultured Planctomycetota bacterium
CGGCGCTCCTGCCGCTGCCAAACGCCGCCGCGACGATCCTCTCCGGCCCGCCACGCAACCAAGACGGAACGCCAGCCGCCGCGTTCGAAGGCGACATACTGCCGGTCGAAAGCACCGCCGGATTCCCAGAGAGCGGCTACCTGGAGATTACGAACGCAGCCGGCGGACGCGAGATCATCTACTATACAGGTAAGGGATCCGAGCTGATTCCCGGCTCGGACCCCGAGCGGAGGCGCTATTTCTTCACGGGCATGCGCAACTTCCGCGGGCGGTTCGGGACGACGCCCATCGATCTGAGCGGCCTGAGCGACCTCGCCGACGTGCGCAACACCTCCGACGCAGCTCTGGCCGCATGCCGCGACGAACGGCGCGCCGTCCGCCTCTTCCAGCCGCGGTTCCACGACCGCATGCCGCTCCGCATCACGATGGCCGGCGGGACGGAGCAATCGCGCGAATACGCCCCGCACGCGGTGGACGCTGATGTCCTTTGCTTCGAGGCGAAAAAGACGGTGCGTGGCGCGAAGTGGCTCTCGCTCGACTGGACGGAGGAACTGCCCGTGGGGACGGACATCATCGTGCTCGCGCGGGTCGGCGGCGGCGA
>CAZBRH010000098.1:4418-11115 GCA_964494245.1 uncultured Planctomycetota bacterium
CATCATCGTATCGAGCTGTGCCTGCGTGAGCGCAACGAAGCGCCGGCTGATGGCTCCCGCGTCATCTACAAGTTCGACACGCCCGGCGAAGACAACGCGATCAACGCCCGCGGCGATACGATCTCCATTCGCGTCTTCTTCAAGTTCAACGCCGGCTACGACCTGAGCCGCTGGCAGGCCCCGATCCTGCGGTCGCTGACCGTCAGGTACGAGGCCGGTCCGAGCGTGCTGGAAAGCCAGGTGCTGGATTAGCGATTGCGGATTGTGGAATGGCGAGTGAACGGGTGACAATCTTTGCTCCCATGCCCACGTACGCCCGTGCTCCCCGGCGGCGCCGCGGTATGACGCTCGTCGAGCTCCTCATCGCAATTCTCATCCTGGCGATGCTCGGCTGGGCGCTGGCGCAACTCCTTGCGAGCGGGATGGCGACGTGGCGCGAGGGTCAGACCCGACGCGGGGCCTACGAGCGCGCTCAATATATCTTCGAGCGCCTCGTCCGCGACCTCGCCGCGCTCTACCCGCACAATCCGCCGATGCCCGACGCCTGGGTATTCCAGGCCGATACGCTCTTTTCGCCGGATTACGACGGGGCGGGGAACGATGCGGTGGCGTTTACGAGCGACAACATCTCGCTCGTCGAGGCCGGGGGCGTTCGATATCTTACGGCTTCGAACGCCAGCGCGGAGGCGTGGGTCGAATACCGCTTCGCGCCAATGGTTGTCGTCGAGACTGCCGTCGTGCAGCCGAAGTTCCGGCTTTTCCGGTCGAGCGACGCCGCGCGGACGTGCCGCTTGATCGTCGAGGCCGCGAAGGAAGGAGGCGGGTTTCGTCCGATTGTCGAGTTCTCGAGTGGCGGCCGGGACCAGGTGATGACGCCGAGCATCGACATCCGTTCTGATGTTCTCGGCGCCGCGGAGGTCATTGTCCGTTTGCGGATTACGCCGGAGCCGGGAAAGCAGTCGGACATTCGGCTCTTTGAGGCGAGTGCGGCGGACACGATCCGTCCGGTCTTCCGCTTTGCCGCGTCGGCGAGGAGTTGCCAGACGGCCATTGGGCTTGTTTCCGACTACATCGAGGGTGTGCCAGACCAGTTTCTCACATTCGTTCGCTCGACACGGACGGGTCTTCAGGAGGTGGCTTACCGGACGATGGGGGGTGAGCTTTGCCGTTCGGAGCGGCCCGGCGTCGGCAGCCCGGCGTCGCTCCTAGATGTGCGGCCTTGGGTTCCCATCGCGAAGGGCATCGTGTATTTTGGCTGCGAATTTCCGAACGCGGCGGGTGCTCCGCAGCTTTACTGGCGCGAGGCGGACTCGGTTCCGCCATATATCACGGCCACAGTGTCGGCGGTTCCGCTCTCAGGGCCGAAGATGTCGGCGCGGCTGCGGGCGGACGTTTCGGCGGCGGCGACCATCATTCCGGTGGACAGCACGCGGCCATTCCCCGAAGGCAACTCGGCCAACCAATTTATCCGCATTGGCGACGAGTGGATCCGCTATGGCGGCCTCGAGAAGGGCCGGTTCACGGGCTGCGTCCGAGGCGAGCGCGGGACGGTTCCTGCGCCGCACAGCGCGGGCGCGGAAGTGCTCGGCGCCGAAACGTTCCGGCTGAACATACCGGTTCCCGCCTGGGGGTATCGGAGCCGATGAGCAGGAAGAAGATGGGAGCATGGGAGCACGGGAGCGTGGGGGACCGCGGAGCGCGGAGCTCCCATGCTCCCATGCCCCCGTGCTCCCGCGCTCGTTCCCGCGGCTTCACGCTGACGGAGATTCTCGTTGCTTTGGCGATTCTGTTGATTGGCATGGTGGGCGTGATGGCGGCGTTTGCGTCGGCCGTCGGCCTGCACAGGCGGGGACTTGACCAGACAACGGCCGCTCTGCTCGCTGGCACGGTTCTCGAAGTGACGCAGGCGGCGGCGCTCGCGGGAGAAAGTTGCGACCAGATGAGCACACTTGAAGACGGGCAATATGTCTTCCGTCCGTCGAAGATGTACCCGGGCTACGAGTGTCGGGTGGTTTGCACGGAGCTCAACGAGCGCGAGGTGAAGATGGTGGTGGACGTCCGGCTGCGGCCGCTGAGCGCTCGGCGCGGGACGCCGGGGGACACCGGTCCGGAGACCGATACCGCCTGGTTCGAGACGATCTTGCTGCGGCCGTAGCGCGAATTATTGACGTTTGCGTGTGCGATGGAAGCAGGCGCGAGGCATGCAGAGACCCTTCGCTTTGCTCAGTGAGGCAGAACTCACGGTGATGCAGCGGGTTATGTCAATCTGAGCGTAGCGAAGAATCTCTGCGAAACCTTCGTGTTACTTCATTATCAATGCGCACCTCAATAAGACGCTGTGTGAAGAAATCTGGCTTGATTCTTATGCTGCGCTGCGGTATAATTCGTTAGTTTGCGAAGTATCGTATTGAACTTGGGGCAATCTTTTGGCAGGCGATGAATTTCGACCCGACGCGATGTTCCCCCGCATCGCTCTTGTCACCGACCTGACCGAGGCGTCCACACGGCTCGTGCAGTGCACCCTCGGCCTGCGGACGATGGGCGTGCGCGAGGTGGTGCTGACGTATTCGATGAACCTGCCGTTCATGTCCGGCCTGGCGGAGAGCGTGCTCCGCATTTTGGCGCCGCAGCTCGAAAAACAGCGCTCCCTACTCGAAGAGGCCGGCTTCAGCGTGTCGATAGAGCTCGCTGCCGGCCACCCAGAGTCCGCCGTCAACCGCGTCGCGGAGGAGCGCGATTGCTCCGCGATCGTCGTCGATGCCGCCGTCCACAGCCGCTTCGAGGAGGTCGTGTTCGGGTTGGTCGCCGGGTCGGTGGTTCAGGGGGCGCGCCGCCCCGTTCTCGTCGTCCGCCTCGAGCAGTGCGACGGGGGCTGCGACACCTGCTGCAAGGCGCTGCCGTGCACACCGCTGGAGCACGTTGTGTTCCCGACGGACTTTTCGGACAACGCCGAGCGCGCCTTCGGCTACGTGGAGAAGGCGGTAGAGATCGGGGCAACCTGCATCACGCTCGTGCACGTCCAGGACCGCGTCCGTATCGGCAAGCATCTGGAAAACCGCCTCGACGAGTTCAACCGGATCGACCGGGCGCGGCTGGAGCGGATGAAGGCGCGGCTGATGGAAAAGGGCGCGCGGGAAGTGGACATCGAGATTCCTTACGGCTCGCCCGTCGAGGAAATTCTCGCGGTCGCGCGGCGCCCCGGCGTCTCCCTGCTGGTCATGGGCAGCCAGGGCCGCGGGTTCATCCGGACGGTGTTCCTCGGCAGCGTCAGCAACCACGTCGTGCGGCAATCCCCCGTCTCCGTTCTCCTGATTCCCACATTGCGACAGCAGAGGTAAGAAGATGCTCAAGAGGCGATACGCGGTTTCCGTTCTCTTGTTTGCGCTGGTGCTTTGTGCGCACTTCACGTGGACGGCGCAACGCCGCATGCGACGGCCGGCTTTCGACTATACGGCAGGCGCGTGGTCTGAGGCGGCAAGTTCCTATGTGTCGGGCGACCGAGTTTGGCTCGGGCTTTCCTTCGCTACGGCGGCGGCCTTTGTGGCCTTCTGGCTGAAACGCCCTTGCCGGACACGGACGCAGGCGGCCAAAGGAGCGGCGGGCGGCCTCGCCATGACCGGGCTTCTGCACGGGGTCGGCTGCTTCCTGCTGGGGTGCTGCGGCTCCCCGATGCTGGCAGTGTATGTCGGCCTGCTCGGACCGCGCTTCTTGGGCTTCACCGGCCCCATCAGCTTTGGACTCACCGTGGTCTCGGTTGCCATCACGTGCGTGTGGTTGAACCGACGGGATCGCGCTTCGTGCAACTGCGGGGCGGGCAACTGCGCGCCGCGGTGACTCCGGCCGGGCGAGGAAAGGAGCTCACATGGCAAGGATGAAGTTTACCGGGGTCGGGAAGAAGATTTACGCGGTCGCGGCCGTGTCCTTTCTGGTCGCCCTTATGCTTGACAGGGTGAGCGGGGACCTCTTTGTAATGTGCAGCGCCTCCTGCGCCTGTGTATGGATTGGCTACGCGATGGTTTCCGCTCCGGTTCCGGGCTTGTTGACGCTCCGCAAGGTGCGGGAGGCATACAAGAGGCGGGAGCTGGTCACGGACGGGATCTACGCTGTCTGCCGCCACCCCGTTTACGCCTTTGCGATGGTGGCAATCTGTGGGCTCGCGGTGCTCTTCCGGTCTTGGATCATGCTTGCGGTGCCTCTTGTCACCTACCTCGCGGCACTAATCCTGATCCGCGAGGAGGACGAACTTTTGGCGAGGCGCTTCGGGCAGGCGTTCCTTGATTATCGGCGGAAGGTCCCCGCGTTCTTCCCAGCACCTCGCCACCGTAGCTTGACGTGTAAGGGAGGACGACCGTGAGGCAATTCCTGAGCATTGCGAAAGCCCTGGCCGACGAGAACCGCGTCCGCATCCTGATGTTCCTGCGGAGCGGCGAACTCTGCGTCTGCCAGATTATCGAGATGCTCCGTCTCGCGCCTTCGACCGTGTCGAAACACCTGGCTTTGCTGTATCAGGCGGGACTGGTCGAGACGCGGAAGGAGGGACGTTGGATTTACTACCGGCTCGCTGGTGAGGAAGCGCCGCCGTGCGCTCGGGAAGCTCTCGGCTGGGTGCAACGGTCACTTGCTGATGCTCCTATGGCGCTGGACGACGCCCGGCGCCTCGAAGCCGTCCGGGGAATGAACCCGAGCGAACTGTGCTCGCACTATCGAATCGGGCCGAACAGCAGAGCCCGCGCCCGAAACTGCGGGCCGGTGTCGCTGGCGCCCGCCAGAAGTTGAAGCGCCGGCCGCAGGAGGACAGCGATGTGCCTCGAAAAACGAGCACCGAAAGACCTGGGCCGGGCCGCCCCGCCGCCGTGCCGGGTCTGCGGCCGAACGTTCCTGGTCGAGCCGGGCACAGCGCTGGGCACGGCAAATTACTGGGTCGAGCGCGACCTCTGCGCCCTCTGCGCGGGGAGAGTGGACGCCGAAGGACGGCGGCTGCTTCCCCCGACGGTCCCCCCTGTGCAAGGAGATGAATGAATGCCTCTGCTTCGTGCTGCTCGGTGTTGGTCATCGGCGGCTCTCGCCGCGGCCGCGCTGCTTGTTTCAACCGGCTGCGCCTACTTGGGCGACAGGGGACGCGACGCGCTGGACGTCTTCGACATCGGAATCACCGTCTCGGATCATCTGCGGCCGGACTTCGCGCTGTACCAGGACTATATGAACGTAATCCCGCATGGCTTCGCCCACGTGGACGGCTGGTACATCGGCATCTCGCACCGCAAAGTCGGAGTGATGCGGCTCAAGTATCGCGCCTGGGGAGCGCTCCTCTGGGGCAGCACCCAACTCCAGGTCGGCGACTTTGATCCCTACGACTGGCATCAGGCCCGGCGCGAGGATATGGACGCCCTGCTTGCGGCGGGCAAACCGCTCCCGACCGAAGCGCCCCGCTACAATCAGGGACTTCTTCGCATGCACCAGCAGGGCAACCTCCCCCCGCCGGAATCGTTCCTCGCATGCCGCCGTATTCTTCACCTCGGTTGGATCGGGATTTATGCTTCGCTGCACTTGGCGGAGATCGCTGACTTCCTGATCGGTTGGACGACGCTCGACATCTGCAACGACGACGGCCCACAAGGCCAGCCGCCAACGCCAGCAGCGATGCCGACAAACGGAGAGTAGCGAAGGTGTTGCAGACGTCGCCGTATTCTGGCATCATCTAGCTCTGCCCTGCGGACGTGCCCGAGGCGTGTGATGCCCGACATCCTCAAGAGCAACCCGGCGGACGGATACCCACCCGAAGAGGGCTGCTACCTTCGCGGCAACGACTACTCGCCGGTCGCCGTGTGCGTCATCCTCAAATGGATACGCGAAGAGACGCCGCCGGAAATCGAACGCCTTGTCCGCACCGCCGTCGAAGCCGGAGCCGCCCTGGCCGGCACGCTCCAGACCGAGAACATCGGAATCGAGAAGATCATCTGCAACGTTGTCGCCAACCCGAACATCCGCTACCTCGTCGTTTGCGGCCCGGAGAGTCCGGGGCATCTCGTCGGCGACGCGCTCCTGGCGCTTGCGGCCAACGGCATAGACGAGCGGAAGCGCATCATCAGCGCCCGCGCCCCAACACCCTACCTCTTCAACATTCCGGCCGAGTTTGCCGAACGCTTCCGCAGGCAGGTTTCGGTGATTGACCTCGTCAACGAAGGTGACCCCGACCTGCTCCGCCAAGCCGTCCATGCCTGCTATCAAGAGAAGCCCACCCCGTTCAGGAACTACCGCTTGCACGACCCCGGCGCTTACCCGGAGCCGCCGCTAAGCGGAAAGATCACCTGGCGCGTAACCCGTCCCGAACAAGAGCCCAAGACAGAAGAAGAGCGTTCGCAGAAGGCCGCGTTTCAAATCCTCATGAACCGCATCCAGCAGGCGGTCGCCGAAAGGCATAGGCCAAACGAGGCCGCCTGCGACAAGAAGTGCCGCGTGCTCTTTCTTTGCACCGGCAACTCCTGCCGCAGCCAGATGGCCGAGGGCTGGGCGCGGCGCCTCAAGGGCGGCGAGATCGAGCCGTATTCCGCCGGCACCGCCCCGCACGCCCTCGACCCCCGCGCCGTGAAGGTCATGGCCGAGGCGGGCGTGGACATCTCCCGCCACCGTCCGAAGAACGTCTCCGAACTGATGCACGTGCCGTTCGATTACGTCGTCACCGTCTGCGACAATGCAC
>CAZBRH010000098.1:11193-11735 GCA_964494245.1 uncultured Planctomycetota bacterium
GCCGCGGCTCGCAGGGGGCGCGAAGACCGAGGACGAGGCGCTCGCCCATTACCGGCGTGTGCGGGATGAAATACGGGCGTTTATCGAGACACTGCCTGCTTCGCTGAAAACCGGCTCGACGGGTCGGAAAAGGGAGAATGCATGAGCGAGAAAGCCGACCGTGCGGTTGCGATGTTCCGTCAAGGGATCAACTGCGCGCAGGCGGTGCTCGCCTGCTGCGGCGAGCAGTTCGGGCTGAGCCGCGACCTGGCGCTCCGCCTCGCGCTCGGACTCGGAGGCGGGATCGGGAGCAGCGGCCACGTCTGCGGCGCCGTCGCCGGCGCTGTGATCGTCATCGGGCTTGCCGCTCCCGGACCGAACCCGACGGATGCGCAATTGAAGAAGAAGACCGCCGAGCGCGTGCGGGACTTCCTCGCACGGTTCGAGCAGCGCAACAAATCGATCCTCTGCCGCGACCTCACCGGCTGCGACCTCTCCGGCGACGCCCTCGCCCTGTGCCGGCGCCGCGGCCTCGGCCGGCTGGTCGGCGGGCGCGCCGAGGA
>CAZBRH010000099.1:0-11712 GCA_964494245.1 uncultured Planctomycetota bacterium
AACCTGCAAGAGCTCGGCATCGACGACGCCCAGATCGCCATCCGCGCGGATTGCATCACCGACATCCATCCTGTGCGGCGGATTTCAGGAGCGGCGAGTTGGCCGACGGATGCCGAGCTTCGCCGAGCGGCTCGCGGCCACGGGAAGGCGCCCGCCACTCTCGAATGGGTTGCCGTATCGAACCGCTACTTCGGGCTGTTCGTCCGGCCCGAGCAGCCGATTCGCGGGGCGCGAATGGAGCTTCGGCGGACGGCGAAGTGCGCGGCGGCCGTCGCCGAGCAGAAATGGCTCGATTCGGCCACGTTCCACATCTACGCCGGCCCGAAGCAGTACGACGCCCTCGCGGCGCTACCGGGGCGCCAGCAGGAGGCCATCGATTACTGGCTGCTCGGGCGCGAGGCGACGCTCCTTTTGAAGCTGCTTCACGACCGCGTCGTCCCGAACTACGGCGTTGCGATCGTTCTCTTTACCATTGTGTTTCGACTCCTGATGTGGCCGGTGACGCGCTACAACCTGCGGTCGATGGTAGACCTGAAGGTGGCGAACGCGCGGCTGGCGGAGATCGACGCGCGCGAGCCGCCGCGCGCGCAGGCCGAAGAGCGGGCGTGGTGGCTCAAGGAAGCGCGCGTCTGGGAGAAGGTGCAGCGGAACGCAACGATCGGTGCATTCCTTCCGTTCGCCATCCTGCTGCCCGTGCTGCTGGTTCTGTACTTCACGCTGAGCGTAGGATACGAGTTCTACCGTCAACCGTTCGTGTTATGGATAAGGGACATCTCGGCGCGGGACCCGTGGTTCGTCCTGCCGGTCTTGATGGGCTTGGCGATGATGGGGCAGTTGCGGACGATGAGCGCGAACCCGGCAAAGGAGCGGAGTTGGGTGCTGATGCCGGTGGGCTTCACGGTGGTCTTTGCGTTCTTCTCGGCGGGGCTGGTGTTATTCTGGACAATCGATACGCTTCTCGGGTGGCTTCAGCTTTTCCTCATCAAGCGCGGGGGGCGTGCTCGGGGCCGGTCGGCCGTCGAGGAGGCGGAGCGGCGGGTGGCGGAGATCCGAGCGGAGCGCGCCCGAGGCGGGGCTCCTCCTACATGATTCGCGCACCGCAGCGAACGCCGAGTAAGCAGAAAAAGCAACTTGGCTTTTTGCGTGCTCTGCGTCTTCGGCGATCAGATGCCTTCTTGGAACCTCGCGGAACGGGGCATCCGTTCTCATTTTCGCCCGCTTTGTGGCCTCTGAAAGCGGCGTCCTCCGGTGGCACTCCACGGGTTTTCTCCGGCGGCCGCCGAGAGAACGCCACACTGTCCGAATCACAGCAGAAAAGTCGGAAAAAAAGTTTTACGGGCGCTGGGTGCTGGTTATAATGCGTTGGTTGTGACGAGTGTCTGCGTCGCTGGCCATTGTTTAGGAGGCAGGATATGAAGGGACGTGTGAATGGGGCGCGTCTGCTGGCGGTGCTGCTCGTGTGCGCCGTCGCTGGCGCGGCGGGTTGCGCGAATGTCGCCACGTATCTGGAGCACCGCTACAACGATCTGTGCGAGGTGGCGGATGTCGGGCTGACGATCACCGATACGCCGCAGTGGGGCCTCTACTGGAACAGTCTCGATGTGTTCCCGATCGGCGTCAGCCATCTCGATGGCTGGTTCGTCGGGTTCGGCGGCGGGCAGATCGGCATCACCCGCCACTACAACCGCTGCTGGGGTCTGGGCTACGGCGAGGAAATCATCGGCTGGGGCAGCCACCTCGGCGAAGTGGGCGAGGTTGACGAGAGTTCGGACAAGGTGATCAAGACCCGCTCCGGGTGGATCGGCATTGCCACGTGGCTGCTCGGCATCGACGTGACCGATTCCGGCTTCGACCTTAGCCCGAACTACCGTCCGGCGTGCGTCCATTTCGTCCCGCACATCGCCTATGTTGGCTTCGTCTGGAACGCGCGCTACTTTGAGTTCATCGACGCGATGCTCGGCTTCTTCACGCTCGACCCGTCCGGCGACGACGGCTACGACGCCGGCAAGTGGTCGTTCCCGTGGCGCGTCGAGGCAGAGGAAGTCGAGGTCGAGGCGAAATCAAACGTCAAGGAGGCGCCTCTGGCCGTGGCAAAGGTCATCCCCTTCAACGAATAGACCGGGCTGACCAATTTCGAGTGACGCAACGGCGGGGCTGCCTTACGGCGGCCCCGCCGTTTTGTTTCGCATACGGCCGGTTGCCGGGCAGCAGGGAGGACGGGCAGATGCAGACAAACACGCAGCGGTTCGCGGCGGTCGCGCTCATCGGGGTCCTTGTCGCCGGGGCGGCGGGCTGTCAACTCGCCACCTATGCCAAGCATCGGGTCGAGGACCTTCTCGACGTTGCGGACATCGGCATCACGTGGTCTGCCGAGCCGTGCTTCGCGCTCTACTACGACCTGACGCCGTTCGTCCCCATCGGCGTCGGCTACACGGACGGCTATTTCGCCGGGCTCGGCTTCGGCGCGCTGCGGCTGGGCGACCGCTTCTACCAGCGGAGCATGGGCTTCATCTTCTGGGGCGAGGAAGAGGTCGGCTGGGGCCGCTTCGACCGGTACGATCCGGCGACGATGAACGCCAACCAAGCGGGCATCGTCGGCATCCTCTCCGGCGACGTTCCGGGGCCAGATTACTTCCCGTCTTGCCTGCACTATATCCACCTCGGCTTCGTCGGGGTCGTCGCGAACCTGCGCTACCTTCAGGCCGTCGATTTCGCGCTGGGCTGGCTGACCATTGACATCTGCTTCGACGACGGCGTCATCGGCCCGGCGCGATGGAGCGGGAAGAACATCATCGGCTTCAGCCGCGATGAGGTCCGCGAGTTCGGGCCGGAGCTGATGCGGGGCCTGCCGGGAGGGGCGGATTCCCCTGCCGCCCTGGCGAAAGTCATCCCCTTCGGGGAATGAGATCCGTTCTGTAGCGCGGGCGCGACGAGAATAAAACTTGCGGCCATATCGGGAGCAAATTAGAATCCTAGTGTGCGAGTCGGATAGCGGCGCGCTCGGAGTGTCTGCGCGCACTACGGCGCGTCCTGCGCGCAAGGGAATTTATCAGCATGGGAGGAGGAGAAGATTAGGGATGAGCCGGCAGAGGATGATGTGTCTGGCCGTCTGCGTTTTAGCGTTTGGTTCGGGCTGCACATATCTCCAGCATCGGGGGGCCGACGCCGCAGACATGATCGACTTCGGGGTGACACTCACAAGGACGCCGCAGTTCACTATCTATAAGGCGTGCACGCCGATCTTTGCCATCGGATACGGCAAGGTGGACGGCCTGTTCTTCGGACTGGGCGGTGGACATTTTGGCCTCATGCCGCACTACCACGAGGGCCTCGGCCTGGCGCTCTGGGGCGAGCAGAAGGTCGCCTTCGGCAACTTCGACAAAGAAGACCCTGCAACGCTCAACTGGCAGCGTTCCGGCCCGCTCGGATCGCAGAGCGCTCCCGTTGCCGGGCCGGAATACATGCTCTGCTGCGTGCAGCATCTCCACCTGGGTTGGGTCGGCCTTGTCCTGAATGCCCGGTGGTTGCAGATGGCGGACTTCCTCGCGGGCTGGTTCGGCGTTGATTTCTGCAACGACGACGGCCGCGAGAGGGGGGCATGGACCGTTCCCGTGGAGGCGGAAGCCACGTCCACGGAGGTGGGCGAATAGTCCGCCGGCGCCCATGCCGGCCGGGGAAAAAACAAGGAGAATGCCATGCGAAGACCGTCCATCCGTTCCGGCATCGTTCCGACAGGGCTTCTGTGCGCCGTTCTGTCCGGTGCGGCGGGCTGCTCCGCCGTCGAGTCCGTGGGTCGGTATTTCCAATACCGGTTTGAGGATTTCTGCGAGGTTGCCGATGTCGGGCTGACGATCACAACGACGCCCCAGTGGGGATTCTACTGGAACAGTCTGGAAGTGCTGCTTTTCGGATACAGCGACGTGGACGGATATTTCCTCGGCTTCGGCGGCGGTGGAATCGGGATACGGCGCCACTCGAACAAGTGCTACGGCCTGATTGTCGGCGTCGAAGAGGTTGGCTGGAGTGGCAATCTGAGTCCCGATCCGATTCCCGAAGAAAACATCCACAAGCGGATGTCAGGCGTCCCCGGCATCCTCATGGGGCTGACGGGCAGCGGCGAGTACGGCGCCGGGCCCAACTACACCCCGGCCTGCGTCCATTTCTTCCCACACATCGGCTACGTCGGCCTCGTCTGGAACCTCCGCTACATGGAGTTCGTCGACTTTTTCCTCGGCTGGTTCGGGCTGGACATCAGCGGCGACGACGGCCGCCAGGTCGGTCGCTGGAACATTCCGGGCCTGACGCCCTCGTGGGAGGACACGGAGGAAGGCGGCCCGTCCGACGGCGGCTCCGCCCCCGGAACGCTTTCCCGCGCGCCGGCCGATCCGGTTGCGCCGCCGGAAGCGGCCCCATCCGAGCCGGTCGCGGAACCGAAGAAGGCCGCCGAACCAGAGCAGCCACCGGCCAGCACGGTCGACGCCGAGCCGGAAGCCCCCGCGGCCCAACCGATCGAGGTCTCTCGCCGCATTGCCCCCCCAGAAAAACCCACCGACAAGAAGACGCTAGGTGGCATCCCGAACTTCTACGTGGTGCAGACAGGCGATGGCCTCATGAAAATCGCGCGAGAACAACTCGGCAACGTGAAGGCGTGGCGCCAGATCGCGGATCTCAACGGCATCTCACTGCCATACAACCTCAAGCCCGGGAAGGTGCTGCGGCTTCCGACGAACTGAAGAGAGGCGGAATGGAACGACGGCCCGACGAGCTTCTCGTTCCCTGCACCGCGGCTCCCGACCGGCGAAGCTTCTTTCTTGCCGCAGCGTGCCTGCTTGCGGCGTCTTGCGGCTGCATCGGCGAAGACACCTACCTCCCGCGCGTCCCGAGTTCGTCGTTCCTCGGTCAACGGTTCGACGATTTCCTGGACATGGGCGACATCGGCTTCACAGTTTCATTCGAGCCGAGTTTTGCGTTCTACTACGCTCTGACGCCGCTCATTCCCCTCGGCTACAGCCGGGTGGATGGCTGGTTCGCGGGCGTCGGCGGCGGCCGGCTCGGCATCATGCGACACTATCAGCGCAACCTCGGCCTCATCATCTACGGCGAAGAAGCAGTCGGCTTTGCCCGCTATCACAAGGACGACGATCGAAGTCTCAACCGGCAAAAGGTCGGTATTCTCGCTCTCGCGCAGGGTTTCCCCGAACGCAGATTCCCGGGACCCGACTACATGCTCAGTTTTTTGCATTACGTTCATATCGGCTGGGTCGGCATCGCGGGCAACCTGCGATACCTCCAGATAATGGATTTCGCGCTCGGATGGTTTGGCGTGGACCTTTGCTTTGACGACGGCCGAGAACACGGCGCGTGGCTTGCCAAGGATGTCTACGTCCCGCCGCCGAAATGGGTGTCGATGGGAACGAGCGCTCCGGCCAAGAAGCCAGCGGGCGAAACGTGGCGGCCGGATATACTCAAAGAACTTTCTGAAATCCCCCGAAAGGCGAAAGAGGCTCAGGCCGCAGCGGGCGTCCCGCCGCCTGACACAAAGGCATTCCGCGTCTACGTGGTCAAGCAGGGCGATGTCGGCCTGCTTCAGATCGCGCAGGAGCAACTCGGCGGCGTTGAACACTGGCACAGGATCGCCGAACTGAACAACCTGAAGCCACCCTACGAAATCCGCCCGGGGCAGAAGCTTCTCCTGCCCGCGAGGTGAAGCGCCCTGCGGCTGAACCACCGGGCGGGACGCCCGACACTTGGGGCGCAGGGACCTACGCTGGCCGGCGTGTGCGTGGAGGATCGGGACTTGCCATACCGTTCAAGGATGCCTTGGGCTCGCGCAGCCCTTTGCCTTGCTCTGGTCCTTGCAGTCCTGCCGGGCTGTGCCGACCTGCCGAAGCCCATCGTCTTTCTGCAGCATCGCTTCGAAGACCTCTGTGAAACGGCCGAGGTCGGCTTCACCATCACGTTCACCCCCCAGTGGGGCTTCTACTGGAACAGTCTCGATATCTTCCCCGTCGGCTACAGCAAGATCGACGGCTACTTCATCGGCATCGGCGGTGGGGGAATCGGCATCCGGCGCCACTGGAACGAATGCTACGGCTTCGGCGTCGGCATCGAGAAGATCGGCTGGAGCGGCAACCTCAACCCGAACGAGCCAATCCCCGACGAGAAGATTATGAGGCGCATGTCGGGCATCCTCGGAATTTTATCGGCCATCCTCGGCATCGCCCCCTACGGTTCCGGCCCGAACTACACCCCGGCCTGCGTGCATTTTGTTCCTCACATCGGTTACGTCGGCCTTGTCTGGAACGCCCGCTACACGGAATTCGTCGATTTCGCGCTCGGCTGGGTCGGACTCGACATCTCGGGCGACGACGGCCGCGCAGTCGGCCGCTGGAACATTCCAGGCCTCACGCCGAAGTGGGACGAGGAACAAGAAAAGGCAGAGCGCAAGACGGGCAGCGGAACGTGGCTTCCGGGTTTTCTGCGACCGTCCTGCGATGATGCCACATCGGAGAAACCAACCGGTCCTGCCCCCGAACCCCAGAAGCCCGCTTCTGGCGGCTGGAGCCCCGGCATCCTCGAAGCCGTCTCCCAGGCCGCTCGCGACGCGAAGTCGGCGCAGGCCGGCACCAACGCGGAAAAGCCGAAGGAACCCGCCCCGCCGCCGGCAGCCCGTCAGCGCGTCTATGTCGTGCGGCCCGGCGACACCGGTCTCCTTCAGATCGCCGAAGAGCAACTCGGCGGCATCGAACACTGGTACCGGATCGCCGAACGGAACAACCTCAAGCCCCCCTACGAAATCCGCCCCGGCCAGAAGCTCATCCTCCCCGAATGAGAATGCCGGCCCGCCGCCCCCGACCAGTATCGCCCGGCAAGTAGCAGAGATTCTGTTGCAAAACCGGTCGGAGGCGTGATAATAGCGTCCAGCGCGAGCCGGAACCGGGGTGCCGGTCCGGGTGTGCCGGGCCTTGAACCTGCCGGGCGCTCCGCGTTCGGCCACGATGGAGGAAAACGGAAATGGCACGGACGATTGGCGTTGTGTGCGTGCTGGTGCTTGCATTGGCGATTGGCGGCTGCGGCAAGGGCTCGGACGGCGACGTCAGTATCGATCGCGCGGGCAAGAAGGTAACGATCACCGGGGCCGACGGCGAGACCAAGGGAGAAATCGGCGAGGGCGTCAAGGTCCCAACCGACTTCCCGAAGGATGTTCCTGTGCAAGGCGCTGGCAGGGTCATTGCGGCTTTCCATAGGGACAAGTCGTTCCACGTGACGCTTATGACAAAGGATACCGCCCAGAAGGTCGTCGACGATTATCGTTCGAAAATGAAGGCCGCGGGCTGGACAGAAGAACAGTCGATGGATTTGGGCACCGCCAAGATGGTTCATTTCAGGAAGGGTGACCGGCGGGCAAGCATCACCGCCACCAGCACGGATGAGGGCACCACGGTCAGCGTTACGACAGAAAAGGAAGAAGGACAGCAAGAAGAGTAATTTGCGGCCCTGGCGCCTCAAGTCCTGAATCGGGGAATGTTGCGCTGAAGCGGCTCCGCATGTTGCCAGAGCGCAACGGCAAGTTCTTGCCGCCGCTGTCGGTTGTTTGTGTTCCGAATCTAAGACGCTAAACCCCAAAAAGTTACAGCACGGGTAGCTCGCGCCCCATCCTTTGGCACGCGGGTTGCTCATCTGAACCAGCAACATTGCGTGCCTTGCGTCAGCGCGCACCCGGCCGGCCATGCGCTCTTGTGTGGAGGAGCCAATGAGAACGCTCGTGTTGCGCCCCGTCATCGTGTCGCTTGCTTTCATAGTCCCCCTGTCCGCTTCCGCTGCTCCCTATGGCTTCGTGGGCGTGGACGGCTCGGGCACCGGCTTCGAGTTATACGGCCAGCCGTTTACATACGTCGGCGTCAATTGCTACTACCTGTTCGACTACGGCACGGGCACAACTTATGACGACAGCGGGAACCTCGTCCCAAACAGCAAACAATACGTTCAGGAGGTGCTCAATGAGGCGCAGAGCTTGGGCATCAAGGTCATCCGCACCCGGGCGTTCGCAAGCGGCGACGCAAGCGTGCCCGTAGGCGGCCAATACAACCTCTTCGAGCAAGGCAGCCCGGGCAACTACCAGGAAAGCACTTTTCGAGGGCTCGACTACGTAGTCGCCGAAGCCGCAAAGCGCGGCATCCGCGTCCTCCCCGTCCTCATCAACAACTGGGACAACTACGGCGGGATGAAATGGTATGTCGACCAGTCGCCGACGACCAACAAGGCCCTGAACGGCGACGAATACCACGACCAGTTCTACACCGACCCGAACTGCCAGGCCTACTACCAAAACTATGTGGCCAACCTGCTCAACCGCGTCAACACCTACACGGGAATCGCCTACAAGGACGACCCGGCGATCTTCGCTTGGGAGCTGACGAACGAGGCGCGCGCCAAGAGCACCGCGCCCGGCTCGGCCACCCTCGACGCTTGGATCGCCACGATGGCCGCATACGTCAAGTCCATCGACCCCAACCACATGCTTGCCACCGGCATCGAGGGCTGGGGCAGCCCGTGGGAAGGAACGAACTTCGTCTCGTCCCACCTCGACGCAAACATCGACTTCGCCACGTTCCACTTCTACCCCGACCACTGGGACTTCTTCCCGCAGGCCTCCGGCGAACCGGCCGGAATCGACCAAGACAAGATCGACTGGTGGACTTCAGCCCTCGGCATCACGTGGCTCGATGGAGCGAGCTACGACCCGGCGCTCGGCGTCGGTGGCTACGACAACTGGGCCGCCCAACACCCCGCCTGGGCCGCCTCACTCCTCGGCAAGCCCGTCATCCTCGAAGAGATCGGCCTGCTCAAGTCCCACGATAACGCGCTCGAAGACCGCTTCTACCAGCAGGCCATCGACAGCTTCTTCGGAGCCGGCGGCGACGGCATCCACTTCTGGGGCCTCGCACACGACGCCTACGCCGCGATGGACGACGGCTTCCTCTTCTACCTCTCCGGCGACCCTGCCCTGAGCGGCCCGAGTCAGCCCGCGCTCGCCGCCATCCGGTACGCACTCGAACGCTGGGAAAACACCCCGCAGAGCGATCCGGCGCTCACGCTCATCCCCGAAGCGAGCGGCCTTGCCTCGTTGCTCCTTGCGCTTGGTTGTCTCGCCCACAAACGCCGCCAAGGCCGCCGGTGTCGAACGTATTGACAACATCGGCCGCTCCCAGGAGGATAAGGCAGCCCCTTTTGGAGCAATAGATGAAGCGAATCCTGATGGCCGTTGCCGAAAGCAACTTCCCCCGCGTCATCACGCCCGACGTTCTGGCCAAAATCGAAGCGCTTGGCGAAGTCGTCAAGCGCACCGATCTCTCCCCGAAGGACCCCACCGTCTATGTGGAGGTGCTTCGTGCGGTGCAGCCCGACATCGTTGTCACCTCTTGGGGGTCGCCACAGCTGACGATGGACGGCTGGCGGGCGTGCCCCGCCCTGAAATACCTCTGCCATTGCGCCGGGACGGTCCGCGGAGTTGTTGACCGCGAAGTCATCGCCGCTGGGCTGCTCGTGACGAACTGGGGACGGACGATCGCTCCCTCTGTTGCCGAAGGAGCGTTGATGATGACGCTCGCCGCGCTTCGTAAAGTAAGCGGCTACGTCCGCCTTCTCGAACGCGGCGGATGGCAGGCCGACAACTTCGAAGGAGAAGGCCTTTTCGGTCAGAAGGTCGGCCTCCACGGATTCGGCGCCATCGCACAGGAATACGCCCGCCTGCTCGCACCGTTCCGCTGCGAGATTTGGGCCTATTCGCCCCACTGTCCGGACGACGTGCTCGCGCGCTGCGGCGTCCGGCGCGAGACCGAACTCGCGCGGCTCTATGCCTCGAACCGCGTCGTCTCCGTCCACGCCTCAAAAACCGCCGAAAACTTCCATATCGTCAACGCGGCGATCCTGGCCGGAATGCAGGACGGCGCGGTCCTGATCAATACAGCCCGCGGCGCGGTGATCGACGAGGCGGCGCTCATCGCCGAACTCCGCAAGGGCCGCATCTGGGCGGCGCTCGACGTCTTCGAAAAAGAACCGCTCCCCGCAGATTCCCCGCTCCGCTCACTTCCCAGCTGCCTTGTCATGCCGCACGTCGCCGGGCCGACGCCCGACCGGCGGCAGGACATGGGCCGCCACGCGCTCGAAAACCTTACGCGCTACGTCAGCGGCCAGCCGGTAACCGATATCGTCACCGCCGAGAAATACGACCTCATCACGTAGACGAAGAGGTGGAGCTTGTATAGCGTCGGGCGCGGGCTTCGCCCCGAAGCACGCGGAGCGCCCCGAACGCGAGGGCCTCCATCTCCATCTCGCCCGGCGCCACGCGGACGGGCGCGATGAATCGCACCCGGCGGCGAATCCCCATGATAAGCGGCCTGCACCGCGCCAGCGCCCCGGTCAGCACAACGGCATCGACTTTTCCCCTGAGCACGGCGGCGCACGCGCCGATCTCCTTCGCCACCTGATACGCCATCGCGGCGATAACCGCTCGCACCTTCCGGTCGCCGCTCGCCGCCCGACGTTCGACCTGGCGCATGTCGTTCGTCCCCAAGTATGCGACAACCCCGCCCTCCCCCGTGATGCGTCGGAGCAATTCTCCCTTCGGCATTCGGTGCGCAAGCCGGACGAGATCGCCCGCGGGCAGGCCGCCGGAACGTTCGACAGCAAACGGGCCATCCCCGTCCAGTGCGTTGTTCACATCGACGGCCCTGCCGCGGCAGTGGGCGGCGACCGATATCCCGCCGCCAAGATGTGCAACAATAAGGTTGGTCTCCTCGTAGGGCTTGCCAAGTGCGGCCGCGGCCCGGCGCGCTACGGCCTTTTGGTTCAGCGCGTGCCAGACGCTCCGCCGCTCGATCTCCGGAATCCCGGAAAACCGCGCCTCCGGCGTCATCTCGTCAACAATGACGGGGTCGACGATGAACGCTGGCACACTGGCGAGCCGAGCGATTCGATCGCCTATGATCGCACCCAGATTGCTGGCGTGGACGCCGTGCCGCCCGCTCTCCAAGTCGCGGAGCATCGGCCCGTTGACCTGATATGTTCCGGACGGACACGGCTCAAGCAGTCCACCGCGCGCCGCAACTGCATCGAGCGCTCTCACGTCGATTCCGCAGCGCCGAAGCACGCGGAGCACGGCGGCCTCTCGCATCGGCGCCTGCTCCGTAAGAGCTCGGAATCGGCGTAAGGACGCCGCCGAGTGCCGCACCGTTGTCTCCGCAATCCGCCGCGTTCCACGAAAGACGGCGACCTTTGTGGATGTGGAGCCCGGGTTGATGACGAGCACAAGATGAGATCGGCCATTCTTGGGCGGGGTCCGTGCCACGGGCTACGCCTCGATCATCGCGGCGGCGAGCGCGATGCTCAGGAACTTCATCCGCGCGGTGTCTGCCCGTGCCGGAACGACGACGGGGGCCTTTGCGCCCCAGATGATGCTTGCTCCCTCCAGCCCCGCGAAACACGTCAGGGCTTTGTAGAGCACGTTCGCCGTTTCGATTTCGGGAGCGACAAGGATGTCGGCCTTTCCGGCAACGGGACCGGTGAGCGACTTCGAGCGCACGACATCGGCGGAGACGGCGTCGTCGAGGGGTGCGGGGACGTGTGGGTTGAAGATCCAGGGGTGCTGGCCGGCCGGCATCCAGGTGGACAGACCGCGCCACCACACGTAATCGTTGGGCGTCAGGGCCC
>CAZBRH010000100.1:0-4879 GCA_964494245.1 uncultured Planctomycetota bacterium
ATCCTTTGTGAGGACAGCCGTTGTCTCCGTTGCGAGTTGGCTGGTGGTTGGCGTGGGCGGAACGGCGGGTCCGGCGGCGGCAGTAGTCAGAAGTGCGCCGGCGACGGACCGGCTGCCGCGCGGCGCCCAGACTGGCTCGCCGCACGCGCGCCAGAGCTTCGCCGCCTCCGAGCCGAGTCGACGGCCCACAAAGGCGGCCTTGACCAGCCCGAGGAAGCCGAGCTCCTGCGGCGGCGCGGCTTGGCGCTCCGCCGGCTGCGCCCGCCGTTCAGCGGGCGTCAGGCAAAGCACCGCCAGCCGTGCGAGCCGCTCCGCCTCGCCGCCAGCATAGTTGCGGCGGCCCAGCGCTCGGTTGATCATCGCGTATTCGAGAACAGAACACAGTTCCGCCCGTCGGATCGCCGCTGGTTTTTGCTCGGCCTCGCGGACAAGATACACCAACCGACTCTCGAACATCGCATCCACGATGTTCATCCACTTTTTGGATTGCTTTGATGGGTGGAACGCAGCCGCGGCAAGGCCGAGAGCAACATGCGTCGAGCCGTCGGAGGGGAGCGTCCCTTGATAACATTTTCGGAGGACATAGTCCACGGCGCGGCTGATTGCGCCTCGGACGGCCTGCTCTTCGGCTTCGGTCAAGAGGCCGCTCATTCGGTTCAGATCATAGGCAGCGGCTATGTCGGCCAGATCGGCTGTCACGGTTCCGTCGGCGATTCCCTTGTTGATGGCGGCGTCGAGCCGCGCCGCGGAAGCGGTCAGCCATTTGCGGATGAGCGAGGTTCGCACGCGGCGACCAGAAAGCGCGTCCGCAGCAAGGAAGGGCGGGGCGAGTTCTCCGGACGCGACCATTCGGGTAAGCGTCTTGACCTGATTATCGTCAAGGAACGCGGCTCCCATCCGCGCAGGCGGAAGCACGGCAGCCGCATCCTTCGGGTCGGGCACTCTGCGATAGAAAAAAATCGGCTTCGCGATTTCGTCAGCAGCAACGGCGAGGTCCATCTTGACAAGCATGCTGCGCCGAAGCCGGGCTGGCAGGTTGTCGAAGACAAATACGTAGTCGTAGGTCCCGGCGGGGATGGAGTCGAGTCGGAACTCGCCGAGGGCGTTCGTGTTCGCCCAGCGTTCGGCGATGCCGTCGGCCGGCTCGTTCTTGACAAGGAGCACGGACGCTCCGGCCATCGGCGCGCCATCGGGCGAGATGACGCGGCCGTGAACAGAGCCGCGGGGCAGGATGCGCTCGCCGGGCGCTGCGGGCTGGGGCGAGGGCGGTCGAAACGCCTCGACCGCGACGCGACTGAGCGTGTCGCCCACAGGCAGGCCAAGCAGCCAGGCGGCCGTTGCGAACGTGTCGATGGCCGAAACGGGGGCTTCGAGCTGGCGGCCGTGGCGGGTGTCGGGACCGCGGAGAATCAAGGCCGCTGGTGAAGTGGCAGCGAGGGCGAGGAACGTCGTCTGCCCAGCAAGCCCCGCGTTGCGGACGGCCGTGAGCAGGTGTCCGAGTCCGGCGTTGCAGTCTTCGGGTTTATCGCTGCCTGCGGAGAGTTCGACGAAGAGAAGGGCCGGTCGGAGCCGCACGAATTCCCGCGCGGCAAGGAAGCCGACGTCCGCCGCCGTGGTGTGCGCGTCGGCCGCCTCGTCCATCCGCTGAGCCGCCGGGTCAATTGGAGCAAGCTCGCGGCTCCGCAGGATGGTCATTGCTGGTCGCCCGGCGGCGCGGCACCGCGCAGGGAGGGTCGGCGGCGGCTGTGGTGTCCGCGCGGCATCGCTCACGCCTGTCAGAGCGTCGAGGTAGAAGCCAACGCGGTTGCGAGCTGCCAGGGTCTGAAGGTTCCAAGTATACGCGCCGTCGTTTTGCATCAGGTAAAGGTGCGGCGTCCGGCCGGGGTCGATATCCGCCGGTTTGAGGCCGTCGACAGCAACGATGATGACGTGTGATGGGCGCTCGATAGGCACCGGCCTCGGAGCGAACATCGAGCAACCAGCGACCGACGCAACAGCGCCGAGCAAAGCGGCTACAGGGCCTGTTTTTCGGAGCACATCCACCTCCCAACCTCTTGGACAACATGAGCAACCCGCGGTCAGTGTACGTGCGGACAGGCGCGGCGTCAAGGAACTCCTCCGGGCTGCGCTTGACACGACATGCCGCTCTCCTAATATAGCAGCCGTTCGATTGCTTCCTCTTGAGGTTCCAGAATGCTTGATCCGGAATTCATCCGTCAGAATCCAGATGTGGTTCGCCGCGCCGCAGAGCAAAAGGGCGACAAGGTCGATGTGGATGCGTTTCTGGCGCTTGACGCTCGCCGCCGGGAGCTGATGACGCGCGCGGAGACGCTGCGGAGCCGCCGCAACGCGAACTCGAAGAAGGTCGCCGAGTTGAAACGCTCTGGCAAGGATGCAGCGGCTCTGATGGAAGAGACCCGCGCCCTCTCCGATGAAATCCAAACCATCGAGGCCGAGCAGGGCGAGCTTGACCGGCAATTCCAGTCGGCGCTGCTGCGGTTCCCCAATATTCCAGCGCCCGATGTTCCGATGGGCGTCGGTGCCGCCGACAACGTCGAGGTGAGGCATTGGGGGGGCCGCGTGACGTTTGACTTTGCGCCCCGCCCGCATTGGGAGATTGTCCGAGAGCTCGGCATTATCGACTTTGAATGTGCAACGAAGATCGCTGCTCCATTTTTCGCGCTCTACAAAGGGGCTGGGGCCCGGCTCGAACGGGCGCTCATCCAGTTCATGCTCGACCTGCACACCTCGGAACACGGCTACATCGAGGTCTCGCCGCCCTTCATGACCAACCGCGCTGCCGCCACGGGCACCGGCCAACTCCCGAAACTCGAAGAGGACATGTACCGCTGCGAGGTGGATGACTTCTTCCTCGTTCCGACGGCCGAAGTGCCGGTGACGAACATGCACCGCGACGAGGTGCTCGACGGCGATCGCCTGCCCATCGCTTACGCGGCATACACCCCTTGCTTCCGCCGCGAGGCGGGAAGCTACGGCCGCGACACGCGCGGCCTCATGCGTCTCCACCAGTTCGACAAGGTCGAGCTCGTCCGGTTCGTCCGGCCGGAGACGTCGTATGACGAGTTGGAAAAACTTCTTGGGCACGCCGAGGTGGTGCTCCAGAGGGTCGGTCTCGAATACCGCGTGCTGCGGCTCTGCACGGGCGAGTTGAGTTTTGCGGCGGCGAAATGCTACGACATCGAGGTCTGGGCGCCGGGCATCGGCCGATGGCTGGAAGTCTCGTCGTGCAGCAACTACGAAGACTTTCAGGCGCGCCGGTCGAACATCCGCTTTCGCGAAAAGGGCGGCAAGCCGCAGTTCGTCCACACGCTCAACGGTTCGGGCGTCGCGCTGGCGCGGACGATGTTGGCGCTAATCGAGCAGAATCAGACGGCGGATGGGCGCATCCGCGTGCCGGACGTCCTGCGTCCTTACATGGGCGGGATGGAAGTCATCGGGGGAGCCGACTCGTGAGCGATCCGCTGCACCGCAGCGTCCGGCTGGCCGTCGCTGTTTTTTTCGCGCTCTGCGCCGGAGCGGCCGCCGCCGAGTTCAAGGAAGCCCGGCACGGCCCGGCGTCCCTCAAGCTCATCGAGGGCATGCCGCTGCTGCACGTTTACGGCACGCCCGAGGAGATGGGCGAGCAGCAGGGCGTCTTGCTCAAGACGCAGATACGGGAGCTGATCGAGCGATATCTGAACCGCTTTCTCCAAGTGGGCGGCGTTGACGCCCGCGGTCCACTGCTCAAGACGGCCCGGCAGATGGAGAAGAGCATCCCGGCCGTCTACATGCGCGAGATGGAGGCGCTCGCCCGCGGTTCGGGCGTCGCCTACGAGGATGTCCTTCTGGCGAACACGGTGTTCGACATCAAGCGGGCGGCGCTCTGCACGACGGTCGTCGCCGTCGACGACCGCTCGGCGGACGGGAAGCCGATCTTCGGCCGGAACCTGGACTTCCCGACGCTCGGCGTGGCGCACGAATACACCTGTGTCGTCGTGTATCACCCGAAGAACGGCCGTGCCGTCGCATCGGTCACGTTTCCCGGCATCATCGGCGTGCTTTCGGGCATGAACGACGCAGGGCTCGCCGCGGCCATGATGGAGGTCCGCCGCCGCGACACGCAGGTCATCGCCGCGCCATATGCCCTGGTGTTCCGGACCGCGTTGACAGCCGCAAGCCAAGTCGAGGATGTGGTGAAAACGGTGAGCGAGAGTGCGCGGAGCTCGACCAACAATCTCATGATTTGCGACGCTGAGGGGCGCGCCGCCTGCGCCGAACTCGCCATTCGAGCCGTAGCGATTCGCCGCCCAGAAAACGGCGCTCTCTACTCGACCAACCATTTCCGTTCCGAGGCGCTCGGCAGGCCGGAGATGTGCCCGCGCTTCGCCGCCGTCGAGCGGGCACTCTCGGGCGGCCGCAAACTCGATGAAGAGCTCACACGGAAGATTCTGCTGGATACAGCGAACGAAAACACGACGATGCAGAGCATGATCTTCCGCCCGGCTGACCGCGAGTTGCTTCTGGCAGCAGGCGAGCCACCCGCCGCCAAGCACCGGTTCCTGCGGCTCCGCCGGTCCGACCTCTTCCCGCCCGAGGAAGAGCCGAGGCAATGACGGACGTCAATCGCATCGTCAAGGCCGGCTTCGCGGCCTTCGCTCTCCTACTCGCCGTCCTCGCGGTCTGGATGCACCTCTATGGTCGTCCGAAGATGCGGCTCTACCAAGTCTGCTACGCGTTTCAGGAGGAGCCGACTGCCGAGCAGCGCAAGCGGACGATCGACGTTCTCCGGCGCCGGGTGGCCGCCCTCGCGCATCCGTCGTGGAAAGCAGAGGTTTGCTTGCAGGCGGACGGCACGCTGCTCTTGACCTACCGCTCGTCG
>CAZBRH010000100.1:4889-11621 GCA_964494245.1 uncultured Planctomycetota bacterium
TAGCCGAGCTGATGCTCCAGCGCGGCGTTTGCTCGTTCCACTTCTTCGACCCCTCGCGCACGCGAATCGCGGCCGCGCAGCAGTCTGGCCCGCCCGAAGGATACGAACTGCTTCACTACCTCGAAACCTACCGCGATTATGAACACGGCACGAACGACATCGTCCGACGCGAGTATCCTGTGCTCGTCGAAACGAAGCCCGTGCTCGCGCCGCAATCTTTCCGGGAAATCCGGTTCTGGACGGAGGGTATTGGGAAGTTCACGCACATCCGCTTCCAGTTCGAGCCGGACGATGCGGTTCGGCTCGCCGCCGCGATCCGCGAGCGGCCGCGCGCCTTCCTCGCGGTCGTCGTCGATGGCCTCGTCCGCATCGGCACGGAGCTTCAGGGAGAGCTAACCAGCAACGAGCTTGAAATTCACGGCCTTCTCGACAACGAGGAAATGGAGAAACTCGTGAAGATCATCCGGACGGGGGCGTTGCCGTGCGAACTTCGCATAGCGAGCCGGACGTCGTCTGTGTTGGAGTAGCGGCGCGAGAACTCAGGAACGGTATTTCCACCGGTGCCGGCTCAAGTGAGCTTCGCACGCAGCGAAGAGGCGCCGCAGTTCGTCCGTGTTGCCGGCGAACCCTGAGTCGCGGCAGAAGCGGACGCGCGCCGCAAGCGTGACCGGCGCCGGCGCCAGTCCCCGCTTGACCAGCGCGCGGTTGAACCGAAAGAGCATCTGGTCGCGCAGCCGATTCGACATCGCTGGCAGTTGCGCCGCCCGGTCGAAATCAATGAGGTGGACGGCTCCATCGCGCACGAGCACGTTTCCGGCGTGCAGGTCGGGATGATAGATACGCGCCGCAACGAGGGCGCGGAACGCAGCAGCGAGCGCTCTCGATACGGCGTCCGCCTCTTCGGCCGCCGGTCCCAGCCGAAGCCATTCTTCGAGGGAGCGGGCGCCGGGCACCTCGTGCACGGCGATGTCGCCGCCATAGAAAACTCCTCGGCGCCACACGAACGCTGCAGGGTATTCAGGGACGGGCACGCCTGCCGCCCGCGCGGCTTCGGCCGCGCGCAGCTCTTCCATCGGTCGCGCGCCGAGAAGATACGCGTCGCCCAGCAGGCGCCGCAGGACGCCCCCGCGCTGGCAGTGCCGGATGACGACATTTCCGCAGGGCAACGCGACCGACACCGCCCCGCCTCGGCCCGCCCCAAGCGGCCGCCCGCCCTGGCGCAGCCGCTCGAATCCTGCGCGGTCAGGAACGCCGCTCGGCAGGAAATGCTCACGGACGGACGCCCGCACGACGGCCATGCACCCGCGTCCGCGAACGAGCTCAAATCCAACCGGCACGTCCGCTCGGCTCATCCCTGCCAGTGCCTCTTATTCTTCGGGTTTCGGAAGCGTTTCGAGAATGGATCGCGCCTCGCCGACGTGCATCGTGTCGGCGAAGTGTTCGAGGATGTAGTTGCACTCGGCGCGCGCGATGTTGAACTCCTTCCGCTCGACGTGCTCCTTCGCCCTTGCGAGGATTTCGGCGGCCTCGCGGTTCCGGCGGAGCCGGATGGCGATCTCGTGTTCTGCCTTCAGGTCGGCGAGGGTTTTGGCGACGCCCTTCGCGGCGTCGTCGCCCTCCAGCCGGGCAATAAGCTTTTCGCAGGCGCGCTTCGCCTCCTCGAAAGCCACATCTGTGCGGGCGACGCGGGCGCGCGACGCCAACGCTTCGACCGACTTGAGCGCGGCGGCGATGTCTTCGGCGACCGCTCGGAGCCGCTGCTCGGCCTTTGCCCTTTCCTGTGTGTAGAGCGGGTGGCTGGCAATGAACTCCCGCAGCATTCTTGTCGCTTTTCCATACTGCTCTTCCTCTTTCAGGGCTCGATTCAGCTTGTCTTCGACGACGGCGCACCGCTCGCGGGTCGTCGCACTCCACGTGAGCACGGGGGCGATATGTCCGCGCCCCGCGCGCGGCAACTCGATTCTCCAGATAAGCCCCCCCGCGGACTTTTCGATGGCGCTGACCCTCGCCGCCGGGTTCAAGGCGAGAAAGACGCGCTCGCTTCCCTGGAAGAGCGTGATGAGGGCGACGTCCGCACGGGCTTCGAACGGGGCTGTCTCGACCGTATAACTGCCAGCCGACGTCTCGAGCGTGACGCCCTTGCGCGGCAGCGATTCGTCCGAGAGAAACTCCAGCGCGACCGAACAGTCGGGCTCCGCCGCCGGATTGATGTCATACCTCAATTCGATCCCCCCTTCGCCCGACGATACAACCTCTGTGAACGGCAACTTTCCGTCCGGGCCCAGCGAGCCCACGATGCGGACTACGCCAGCAGCGACCATCGGCGAGCCCCTCTCGATTGTGCCAACCGATTGGCTCAAAACCCGCCCAGCCGTCGTCACGGCGAGGATGCGGCCGCGCCCGAAGGTCGGCTTGCCGTCGATGAACACGACGACTTCTCCGCGTCGGTCGACTTCAAACAAGACCCGGCCTGCGGACACCTGCCGATGCCGAACGGGGTCCCCCGTGGAGCGCAGGCAGAGCCCGTCAAACCGCGCCTCGCCCTGGCCGACAAGGGCGCAGCCCGCGCGAACGTGCGTCGCCCACGTCGGCGGGTCGAACGTCTCCGCAGACCGAACCCAGTCCGCAGCATCTTCGACCCTCTCGCCCATCTCGAAGCTGTGCAGCCACGGAACCCCTTTGGCCACCCACGCCACACAAAGGGCGGCCGATGCATTGTCCGGCGGGCGAACCCACGCAGAGAGTTCCAGCTTCTTGCCCCGGATTTCCTGCTTGATTCCCACCTCCGACGACCAGCATAGAGCCGAAAGGTCGCCTCCCGCTCCCGGCAGCGAAACGAGGCGCAGAGCGTATTCGCCGTCCTTCACCTGCATCGTGTCGCGCTCGGCTCTGCCTTTCGCAGCCGCCCAGTCTGCTGCGGCTGCCCCCTGCCCGTCCTCGAACGATGGATTGGCTTCGAGCAGATTATCGGGGTGCAGTTCGGGCTTGCGCACGGGCGTCTCAGTGGACTTTACGATAAGACCAACGACGAGAATGCCGCCGACGACAGCGGCCAGGATTTTGACTCGCATGGTGAATACCGCAGCAAGGCCGGCCTTCGGCTTCGCGGGTGTGGGGACTCCTGGCGCTTCGGGGGGCGGCGCGGCCTTTGCACCCTCCCGCACAAAATGCAGCACCGTCTTGCCGATGGCGATCTGGTCCCCATTGTCCAAGTCCCGTTCGCGGACGCGGACGCCATTGACTTTGACGCCGTTGCGGCTGTTTTGGTCGATGATACGAGCCGTTCCCTTGACATCGACAACGATTTCCGCATGGCGCTTAGAGACAGCTCCGTCTTCGAGCACGATGTCGTTCTTTCGGTTGCGGCCGATCCGTGTGACGGACTTCGAGATGGCGAACGTTTGTCCATCGCACGGGCCGCCCACGGCGCGGAGCACGATCCCCGCAGGGAGGGGGGGCAACGTTGCCGTTGCCACGGGGGCCGCTTCCTCCGCCCCAAGCGAGAACACAACCCGGGCATGGCCGATCTGTATCACCGCCCCGTCTCGGAGCTCCTGCCGGGTGATCCTGACGCCATCCAGAAGAGTGCCGTTGCTGCTGTTGAGGTCAACGACAAACCACTTCCCCTGGTCGTGCTCGATCCGACAGTGTTCGCGGGACGCTCGTTCGTCCCGCACCGGAATCGTGCAGGAAGAGCTTCGCCCGATGACGACCGGGTTCTGGCCGAGGACGTGCTCAACCTTCGCGCCTTCTTGATGAATGGTCAGCTTTGGCACGGGGACACCCTCGCCGGGGAACAGCTTATCGCTGCTGCATTATACATTGCGCCGTCGGGCAGGGACAACGTGCACCACCATCTGGAATTGCAAGAAAAGGCAACGGTGCCATTCTCGCGGTGTCCGACGCCGCGAGAACCGTTCATCGGGGGGCATCGGGCGGCACGGCAAAAGTCATCGCGCCTACGGAAGGTCCCGCCGACGCCTTGAGGAAGTAACGTCCGGGCTTCGTGGGGGCATCGAAGGCGGCGGTTCCAACGCCATTTTCCAGCTTCACCTTCCAGCGGCGAATGACCTTGTCGAGCGCCTTCTCGTAGCGGGCGGCCATTTTCTGCTCGAAGTCCGGATCGTCGGGCGCGATTTCAGGGAGGTCATGGAGATGGGTCGCGCGGTCGCATTCGAGCGACAAGTCGATTTCCGTGCGCCCCGGCGCCCGCACGTGGACGGCGCCGCCTTTCACGGTGAGCTGAATGTCCGCCCGCGGCCGGCGGATGACAAGCGCCGGATCGCCAAGCAGGTTGTAGTGCTCGACCACGTCCTGCCGCATGGCAGCCAGGTTCTCCCCGCCCTGCGCCGCCGCTGCGAGGGCGTCCGCCTGAAGGCGAAAGACCGAGAACGGGTTGGCGAGGACGGACGCCTTCGCGCGGCTGAGGACAGCGCCAAGCGTCGGGTCTTCGCCGAAGAACGCATCGACGAACGCCTTCGAGAACACGCCGTTGCCGTAGGGTTGGGTGACGCGCGAGCCGCCGATGAAGGCGACAGGGCCTCGCTCGGCCTTGAGGAATGTTTCACCCAAGCAGTCGGACGCATCGTATCGGCCGGTATGACAGGCGATGACGACAAGCACCGGCAGGCCGGCCTTGCAGTCCAGGGCCTTCGCGTCGGCTGCGCGAAAAATGGGATAGCTCCGACCCCTCCAATCAATACTGGCGACGCTATCGGGCAGGCCGTGGCCGACGAACACCGTCAGCAACGACCCTGCGTTGAACATCTCGATCACGCGGGCGTTGAACTTCGGCGGATAGGGGCAGAATGGCGAGTGCGGGCTGCCATACGCGGCGCGGATATCGAAGGCCGGCGGGACGCTGCCCGCAATGACCGTCATCGCAAGCCCTTCGAGCAGGGCGTCGATTTCCTTGCCGAACCCCCCGACGCTTGCGATGAAGTGGAGCTGGCGCTGCCACGCGCCGCCCGGCAGCGTCGTCTCGTAGTCGATGGTCTTGCGGATCATCAGCGCCAGTTCATCCGCCGTGTCGCACGGGAAGCGTCCAACGTGCAGGAGGATGCGGCGGTCGAGCGGCCGCGCGTAATCGAAATCTGTCGCAAGGTTCGAGTCGCTCATCCACTCCGCGAACGCGCCCTGCTTGACGACGGCGGGCACGGCGTCGGTGTCGCCCACAAGGAGCAGATACGACGGCGCCGGCTTCTCCCACTTCGTGACAGCGTGGGCGAGAAAGGCGCGGATAGACGGGAACTTCGCTTTCACCGCCGACATCCTGACGACGCCGACGGCGTATCCTTGTTTCTCTCTGTGCGCCACGAGCGGTTCGACGGCATCCGCAAAGGCGTCGCCGGCCAGAATCAGGTAATCGACGCGGTGCGCGGCGGACGGATCGACCAAGAGGCGCTTCGATGTGTCCGCTCCCTCGGCGGCCCCTGCGAGAACGACGGCCAACAAACCAACGCACGCTCGGTTCACGAAAAGGTCTCTGGGCGAGTGGCGGTTCCCTCGGCGTGCGCCTGCGGCGCCAGCCGGGGCGGCGTCATGCGGTAGTAGAACCGCGCGAGGCCAGAGGTGTCGATGCCGCTGGTTCGGCTCGTAGCCCAGGCGCGATTCTTGGACGCGAATTCGCGGAGAATCGACGCGTAGAGGGCGTTAGCGGCGTAGTTGTTCATATATGCCGACCACGTCAGCGGAAGGCCAAGTTGCTCGGCCATCTGTGCGGCGGCCCTCATGATTGCGGCGCCAATCCCTCGCCTCCGATGCGGTCCGAAGACGTAGATTTCGGCGACCTGAAGCGAAGGCCCGTCATTCGAGAAGTCGCCTTCCGTCAGCTCCCGCAGCAGCAGCAGACCGACCCGCTGCCCCGATTCCTCGACGAAGAACGGCTTGCGGGCGTTATCTTCCCAATACAGGTCGAAATTGCCGTATTCATAGAGGCCGCGTCGGTTCGGCTTCGCACCGTTCAGGCGAGCAAGCTCGCCCAGGTAGTCCTGAAAATGCTGCGCGAAAACGCCCTTGTCGGACGGCGCGACCGGGGAGATTGTGACCTCCGGCATGCGAACGCCTCGGGGCCGGTTGAAGCAGTCTGACCTTTTTGATTATACACCAAGCGCCGCCGTCGAGGGTATGAGGTATCTCCGCGTTGCTCCGAAAAGTGCGCCTTCGGCGGTTGGGCGGCGTGGCCATCCCGCGTATAATACAAGGGCGTTCTCGACGCGATGGAGGATGCCTTGATGCGACACGCCGCGTGCGCCCTGCTCTGCTTCTTCTCCCTCACGGCCACGTCGCTGCTCGCCGGCGAAGCGCAGTCGGACGACGCCCTGCCGCGGAAGTCGCTGACAGGGCCGTTGGGGAAGGACATGCTGACGGCGGTGCGCGGCGCCGCCCGCCTCGGTATCCAGTGGCTCAAGGACCAGCAGGCAAAGACCGACGAGGGCATCTGGTTTCCGCCGGTGCCCAGGGAGACGCAGGTTGTCATCGGCTATAAGGACGTCGAAATCAAGCGCCCCGTTTACAAGGCCGTGACGGTCATGGTGCCGATCCGGAAGCAGGTCGGCACGAAGTGGGTCTGGGTGTCCGAGAAGGACCCGAAAGACCCGTACGCCCCGGTCGGCCGCAAACGCGTCGAGCAGCCCATTTATGAAATCGTGGGCCAGCGCGAGGAGACGCGATACGTCCCCGACGGAGACAAGACGCGCACGTGGCGGGGTGCGCAGACGCAGGGCGTGCCGG
>CAZBRH010000101.1:0-9637 GCA_964494245.1 uncultured Planctomycetota bacterium
AGGGCGCCGCAGCGGCACTTGCCGAGGCGGCCGGCATCGCGATCGGCCCCGCACCGATGGCCGCAAAGCACGCAACCGGAAAGCGCCCGAAGCGCCCCCGCCGCCCGCTCGCAAAGTTCTTCGACCGTCATCCTCATGCCCGCCAGTATAACGCCCCTGCGCACGGGCGGCAACCGTTCCCACCACGCGGCGGTTCAGACAGTGTTGCGCCGCGCTGCCCGCCCCCGCCGCTCCTCTCGAAAAAAGGAAAGGAGCAGAAGGGGCGAAGAATCAGCAACCAGAGGCCTTATGGAAGCAGGCGCTTTTCGCTTGCATGCCGCAGCAAGCCCCCTATAATTCCAGTGCAAATCACGTGGAACAGGTCATGGCGTGCCGTCCGGTTCGCACGGAAGGAAAGGAGGGCGACATGAAGCGGGCGATGTTGGCTCTTGGTCTGGTGGTCTTGGTCGCGTCGGGCTGCGTTTCGGTTCGGGAGATCGCGCTGCACGAGGAACTCGCTTATAAGCTCGACCCCGTCGAAGGAAGAATCCCGGCTACGGACAAAGTCATCGCGGTGCTTCCGTTCGATGACGAGCGCTTCGACAATACCGCCGAGCTCTCGACGTCGCCGTGCTGGAACCTCGTTCCGTTTGTCTGCTACACGACGCAGTTGACGGCCCGGCCCGAACTGCGCTACAAGACGACGAGCAGTGGTCTGTTCCACAAGGTTGTCATTACGGGGACGCTGGCCGACGCCATTCCGCGGCTTCTGGTCGATCACCTCAAGCAATCCGGACGCGCATCGAATGCCGTGTATGGAGAGCCGCCCGCGGTCGAAGGCAAGGCGGCCTATGACTACGTTGTACGCGGCGCTGTCGTCGGCTCGGCGCTAAGCCGCAAGCGCTACACCTACGGTCTGGGGCCGCTCGCTGTGATCCCCTATCTCTTCTTCGCTCCGACGTCCCGCTATACTGCTTGCCTCGAAGTCGAATGGCAGTTGTTCGACGCCGCCGGGAAGCCCATCGGACAGAAGGCGCTTGCCGCGGTGGAGTATCCGATGGAGCACAGCGCCGGGCTGCTCTATGGTGGGTCGGTGTCGGGCAAGAACGCTCCCGCCGGCATGTATATCGAGGCGGTAAAGGCGGTGAACGAACAGATCGCCTTCCGCATCAGCGAGTTGATCGGCAAGTAGAATACGCGGCGCCGCACTGAGGCGTGGCAGCACCGCTCCGGACGGGGGCTGTTATTTTCTGCTCAAGCCGTCTCGTCCTTCTCTAGGCCAAGCCGGTCATCCTCGCTTTGGTATTTGTCTTCGTCCTTGCGGCGGCCCCGCCGGAACAAGTTCCTCCGGTTCAGATATGAGAAGAGGTTTCGGACCATCTTCGTTCGGCGGTTCTTTTGTCGACGTTCCTGCATTTCTCGCTGACTCCGCACGCAGCGCCGATGACTCCACGTATTATAGCGGCTCGGCAGCGCCCAACAAGCCGCCCCTTGATTTCCGCTGCCGAGCCGTCTAGTCTGCTCGCACGCCGCCCGGCCTCGGCGAAGGAGGAACCTTGTCGTGAACAGACGACTACGCGGGGCAATCCAGAAGAAACTCAACGACATCGCCACGTTCGTTTACGCCGATGCCGTGCCTATCCGCGACGTCGGCATCTGGGAGACCAAGGAACACGTTACGCCCGAAGAGGCGCAGCGGCAGCGGTTCGAGCCGTGCTCGACGGGGCGGACGTGGGGCGGGCCGTGGGCGACGGCGTGGTTCCGCATTCGCTTTGCGCTGCCGGCTTCGCTTGCGCGCCGGAACGCTGTCGCCCGGATTGCAGTGGGCGGCGAGGGCGTCGCATTCATCCGTGGCGAACCGGTCGTCGGCCTGAACCGACACAGGGACGAGGTCTGGTTGCCGCGGAGCGCGCGGCGTGGGCAGGAATTCGAGATTCTTGTCGAAGCCGGCGCGAACGACGACTTTGGCAAGCTCAAGGAACTGCCCCGCGTCGAGCGGCTCGAACTCGCCTCCGTCCGCGAGCAGGTCCGCCAATTGTGCTTCGATCTCGAGTTCCTGCTCGACATGCTCGACCAGACACCGGAGAATGGCCCTCGTTTCGCCGAGATCGTCTATCTGCTCGACAAGGCGACGCGAGCGTTCGACTTCGATGCCGCCGACCCCGACCGTGAGGCCGCCCGCGTGCGCCGAATTCTTCGCCCCCTCTTCGCCCGCCGCGCGAACGCATCTTCGACCGAGATGATCCTCTCCGGCCACGCGCACCTCGACGTCATCTGGCTCTGGCCGCTCGCCGAAACGACCCGCAAGTGCGCCCGAACGTTCTCGAGCATGGTCGCCTACTTCGTCCGCTATCCCGATTTTCGTTTCACCCAAACGCAGGCCTATCTCTACGAAGAGACGCGCCGCAGGTATCCGAAGCTCTACCGCCGCATCTGCGACGCCGTCCGCGCGGGCAAGTGGGAGGTCTCGACCGGCATGTATGTCGAGGCCGACACGAACATCCCTTCCGGCGAATCGCTCGTGCGCCAAGTGATGTTCGGCAAGCGCTTCTCGCGCGAGGAGTTCGGAATCGAAACCGACGTGCTCGTCCTGCCCGACGTCTTCGGCTACAGCGCGGCCTTGCCGCAGATTCTGCGGAAAGCGGGCATCGAGTTCTTCACCACACAAAAGCTCACGTGGAACGACACGAACCGTTTCCCCTACAACTCGTTCCGTTGGGAAGGCATCGACGGGAGCGAGGTGCTGGCTCACTTCCTGCCAAGCGAGAGCTACGGCGGCTCGCTCTTGCCGCGGGAACTCGCCCGCGCCGAGCGGAACCACGCCGAAAAAGGGCAGAGCAAGCTGATGCTCGATCAATACGGCTTCAGCGACGGCGGCGGGCCGACGCCCCGAATGATCGAATACGGTCGCAGGGCAAGGAACTTCGAGGGGCTGCCACGCTGCCGCTTCGGATTCATCCGCGACTTCTTTCATGCTCTCCGACGCGACACCGCCGTCTTCCCGCGATGGGTCGGCGAACTCTACCTCGAATGCCACCGCGGCTGCTTCACCACCCACGCGAAAAACAAGCTCCTCAACCGCCGCTCGGAACTGACGCTCCGCGAGGCCGAGCTCTTCGGCGCCATCGACCTTTCGCTCGGCGGACGCTACGACCAGCGCGAAATCCACGACTGCTGGAAGACCGTCCTCCTCAACCAGTTCCACGACGTCCTGCCCGGCTCGTCCATCCGCGAGGTTTATGAGCTGTCCGAAAAGCAGCTTGCCGACGTCGTCTATCGCGCTTCGGCGGCGGCGCAGAAGTCCGCGCAAGCCATCGCCAAACGCATCGACACGAGCGGCGAGGGCGTTCCCGTCATCGTCTGGAACCCGCTGGCGTGGCGAAGGCCTGGCCCGGTGCAGATCGAAGTCCCGGAGGGAATGCGCCGGCCATGCGTCATCAACTCGCGCGGCGAGCCCGTGCCTGTGCAGCGTGTTGGCGGACGCGAAATTCTGTTCTACGCATTCGACGTGCCAGCGATGGGATACGAGGTCTATCGGCTCGTCTCCGGTGCGAAGGCCGCCGCTGCGCCGCCGCTGCGTGCGGGCGAGCGAACGCTCGAAAACCGCTTCCTCCGCGTGCGGGTGAACGCGAACGGTGAACTCACGTCACTCTTCGACAAGGTCGCTCGGCGAGAGGTGCTCCACGGCGGCGTCGGCAACGAACTTCAGTTTTTCCACGACCGCCCGCACAACTACGATGCGTGGGAAGTCGATTGGTTTTCGCGCGATGAGCGGCTGCCGCTTCCGCCCGCCGACTCCGTCCGCTTGGTCGAGAGCGGTCCCGTCCGCGCGGCCATCGAAGTGCGGCGGCGGATTGGCAAGTCCTCGTTCCTACAGCGGATCGTGCTCTGGTCGGATGCGGCGCGAGTTGACTTCGAGACGCAGGTCGATTGGCACGAAGCGCACAAGCTCCTCAAGGTCGCGTTTCCCGTGGACGTGCGTTCGCCGCGCGCCACCTACGAGATCCAGTTCGGCAGCGTCGAGCGCCCGACTCACACCAACACGACTTGGGACGCCGCGATGTGGGAAGTCCCCGCCCAGCGCTGGGCCGACCTTTCCGACGCCTCCTACGGCGCCAGCATCCTCAACGACTGCAAATACGGGCACGATATTCGCGGCAACGTCATGCGGCTCACCCTCCTCCGCGCGCCGAAGACGCCCGACCCGACGGCGGACATGGGCAAGCACGCCTTCCGGTATTCGCTGCTGCCGCACACGGGGGACCACCGGGATGCCGGGACGGTGCGCGCTGGATGGGAGTTCAACGTCCCGCTCCGCCACACCGCCGCCGACCCCCGACCGGGCGGCCTTCCCGCCGCTCGCTCGTTCTTCGAGGTGGACGGTCGGGCCGTCGTGCTCGACACCGTGAAGAAGGCGGGAGAGGACGGAGCGATCGTCGTCCGTCTGTATGAGGCGCACGGCGGGCGAGCCCACGCCCGGCTCTCGACCGCGCTGCCCGTCGCGTCGGCCGTCGAGTGCGACCTCCTCGAACGGAGACCGCTGGGCAAGCCCATCAGGCCGAAGGACGGCTCCATCGAACTGGACTTCGGACCGTTCGAAATCAAAACGCTCAAGCTCGAACTTGGTTGAGAGCGACGGTGGCGCGATACGCCCTCATCTCCGATATTCACGGGAACATCGACGCGCTCGATGCAGTGCTGCGCGACATGGACGCCGGCCCGCCGGTCGATGTTGTGCTCTGCCTCGGCGACATCATCGGCTATTGCCCCGGCGTCAACGAGGTTATCGAACGCCTGCTCGCGCTCGAAAGGCAGCGCCCCGTCCGCTACAACCTCGGCAGCCACGACAGCGCGGCGCTCGGCCGATACGAGTTTATCGACCTCGCCAGTGAGACGGACGCGGCGACGCTGCGCGCGGCGGGAATCCACGATGAGCGTGCGCTGGTCGAGGAATACCTCGACGCCGACCGCCGCCGTTTTATTCCCGTTCGCGCGGAAGCCCGCGAAGCGATGCGGTGGACCATCGAGCATCTGTCCGCCGAGTCGCGGCAGTTCCTCGAACAACGACTGGAGCCGCGCATCGAGGTCGAGCCGGGCATCATCAGCGTCCATGGCTCGCCGCGCGACCCCGAATGCGAATATGTCCGGGACGCCAAGTTCGCTCTCCGGGTCTTCGAGTCCCGCGAAATGGACGGCGTCTGGCTCTGCTTTGTCGGCCACACCCACCTGCCGGTCGTCTGGCGGGTTCTGCGGTCGCAGATGGTTTCGATGGGAAGCGCCCGCGTCTGCATGTCGCTTCCGGCCGCGGACCTTTCGGCGCGCATCGAGATGGATCGGTCGGCGGCGTGCTACATCGCGAACGTCGGATCAATCGGCCAGCCCCGCGACGCCGACCCGCGGGCGGGATACGCGCGGTTCTCGTTGGACGATGGCGTCTTCGAGCACGTCCGGGTTGCCTACGACATCGAGACCGCCGTCGGACGGATTCGCGCGGCTGGCTTCTCGGAGCGCCTCATCGAGCGTCTCCGCTCTGGCGAGTGAGCGAAGACGCCTCCCTTCGTGGCGATCGCAATCGCCCGACATCCACGTTACTTTTCGACTGGGACGACGATGCCGCGGATGATGACGTTCTGGCAAAGGACGAAGACGAGGAACGTGGGGATCGCAGCGACAAGCAACGCGGCAAACGTCACCGCCTGATGCGTCGAAAGCTGAAGCTGCGACAGGAAAACCATCAGCGTCCACATCTTCGGCGACGGGCAGACAATGAATGCGAACATGAAATTGCCGTAGGCCATTGTGAACGCCTGAAGCGCAATCACCGCCAGAATCGGCTTCGAGATGGACATCGTCATTTCCCAGAACATCGTCCACTCGCCAGCGCCGTCCAGCCGCGCCGCCTCGTAAAGCTCCCGCGGGATGCTGTCGAAAAAGCCCTTGAGGAGGAAGATGCTGAAACCGCTTGCCATGCCGGGGAGGATGAGTGCGGCGAAGGTGTTGAGAAGCCCAAGCTCCTTGAGAAGCAGGAAGTTCGGGATCATCGTGACCGCGGGCGGGAAGGCCATCGTTGCCATGCAGAAGAGCAGAACCTTGTAAGTGCTGGGCGGCTTGAAGCGGCTCAAGGCGTAGGCCGCCAGCGGGTTCACCGTCAGCGCGGTGAGCACGGCGAGTGCACAATAGATGACCGTGTTGACCAAGCTTCGGCCGTGGAGCAGGATGAACTCGATGACCTGTTTGTAGTTGCCGGAGAGGAACTCGCGGCGGATTTCGCTTTCGTGTTCGAGGAAGTCCGCCCAGTCCACCTCGGCGGTGGGCATCGGAACGGCGTCGAAGGACGGATAGGCCGCGTGGTGGGCGGCGTTGAGCGCCGCGAGGTCGCCGCCGTATTTTGTCTGAAGGAAATCGCGGAACCCGAACTCCGGCCCCGCAAGGTAAAGCTCCTCCAGCGGGACGGTTTCGATGAACTTGCTCCAGTCCACGAGCCGGTCGCCGGCGTGCACGAGGTCAGCAGGGAATTCGACCTCGGCGAAGGAAGCGTAGGCCGCGTGATAGCGGCGATTGAGTGCGGCAAGGTCGCCGAAGTAGCGTTCTTCGAGAAACGCGCCGAACTGCGGGCGGGCGCTTTCGCGGACGCGGATGAACTGGAGGTTGAGTTCGCTGCGGACGAAGCGTTCCCAATCCTTCCGGGCGAGCGTGCCCTCTGGCGGCGGCGTTCGCGAAAGAAACACCTCGCGGTAGCTGCCGAAGCGCGTGCCGTGCTCGCGGTTGTAGTCGGCGATGTTCGGCCCGTAGCTCGCCTTGAGGTATATCTGTGCGAACGCCCCGTCCAAGCTGGGGTGAACGCGGAACCACGCGGGCTGGCGGGGCTTGAAGTCGAAATAGAAGTATTTCTCCAGCGGGTGGCCGGAGAGCTGATAGCGCCGCTCGATGACCTGTTCGACGAATGGCGAGAGCTGGAGCCAGGTTTCGTTTTCGGTCTCGAACCGCCGATTGAGTTCATGGATGTCGCCACGGCAGAGTTCCTTGAGAGCGGAACGGAACTCGCGGTGTTTGCGGAGCAGGAGGCCGCTGCCCTGGTGCCGAAGGTAGCCGAGCCAGTAAGCCGCCGGGCCGGGGGCGTAGCCCTGCTCGAACTCGCGCCAGTCCGCCACTCGCTGCCCGACGACCTCTGGCGGCGGTTCGAGCGCGTCGAACGCCGCGGCCTCCACGCGGTTGTTCCGGCTGTAATGTGTGATGTCGTTGTTGTACTTGCATTCGAGGTGTTTGCGGAAGAGCACCGACTGGTCGTAGAGAAACTCCGGTACGACGTCGAACGTGTTCTTGTCCACGTCGCTCTTGAACGAGCCGGAAATCATCATGAGGAAGGGATAGACCATCGTGATGGCGCCGGCAAGGAGCACGACGTAGATGGCGGCGATGAGGAGTCGGGCGCCGATGGCCTTGCGTCCCACTCGTGCGATGAGCGGCATGACCCTTACCTCAAGCCCGTTGCAGCCGTGCGGAAATCGACCCGCGAGAGCCGTTTGAGCTGGAACACCGTAAAGCCCAGCAGGAGCGACCCCAGAATCCACGCGGTGGCCGTCGCAATGCCGAACCGCAGATATACGAATGCGTCATAGAAGATTTTGAGCGCGAGCACCTTCGTCGCATCGCCGGGGCCTCCGCCTGTCATGACGAGGATGTAGCCGGAAACGCGGAACGCCGTCACCACCGCGCCGATGAAATTGATGACGACGAGGACCTTGATGCTCGGCAGCGTGACGTGCCAAAGCTTGGCAAAGAAGCCCGCACCATCAATGTCCGCCGACTCGTAGAGTTCTTCCGGGATCGTCTTCAGCGCGGCAAGATAAATGAGGCACCCCGGGCCGATGCCTGCCCAGACCGTTGGCAGCACGACACAGAACATCGCCCAGTTCCGATCTCCCAGCCAGTTTTGGCTCGTGATCTTCGGCACGCCGACGAACCACGCGAAGAGAACCGCCCCCAGCGCCGACAGGAACGCGAGCGCCACGAACACCACCGTGGACGTCTTCCGCTTCTGCCGTGCACTCGAAATCGCTGCCGCGGCGAACCCGCACACCAGCAGAGCGAACACGGCGTAGCTCGTCCACCACGGCAGCCCTGTAATAATCTGGTTCAAGAAACCGCTGTCGGACCTGTCGTAGAACTGCCTCCACATAATCATCACGACGAGGCCGCTGATGACCGCAGGCAGGTAGTAAAGCGTTCGGAACACCACCTTGCCGCGTGGCACCTCGTGCAGGAGCACCGCCAGCGCAATCGGCGTCGCAAACCCGAACACAACCGACAAAAACGCATAGACGAGACTGTGCCAAAGCGACGTCCAAAACTCCGGGTCAAACAGGACCTCCGCGAAGTTGTCCAACCAGACCCATCGTTTCGGCAGCAGGATGTGATAGTCCTGAAACGCGATGACCGTGCCGCGCAAGAGCGGGACATACTGCCAGAGCAGGATGGAGCCGAGCGCGGGCAGGAGGATCAGATAGGCAAACCAATATCTGCGGAACTGCCAGCCGCCGAACCGCCGCGTCCCCGGCGGCGTGAAAATCTTGATGATGTAGGCGAACAGCGAAAAGAACGACGCCGCAATCGCCGCCGCGACAACGGCCGCGACCGTCCGCCGCTTCCGCATCTCGTCCGGCGGGACGTGGCCAATCATCTTCACGTTCGCCTTCCGCACGTAGGCATCGAGCACCTGCTGAATTCGCGCCCGGACCTGCTCACGCGGCTTATCCCCAAGCCCAACGCCCTCCTCCAGCAGGTCTTCCGCCGGCCGCGCCATGTATTCGTAAATCATGTGGCAATTGCGGCCATAGGGCTCCGGAACGCCGTTCTTCATCGCGTCCCGGAACGCCTCGCGCCAACTCGCGGGGATGCGCCGGACGTAGTCCTCGTATCCGAGCTTCAGAAGGTAGTCCGGGTTGGCGAAGCGGCCGTAGCCGTTTTCGACCAGGACCCGGGCGCGGATTTCCTTCGCTTCGGGTGAGCCGAGGTAGTGGACGTATTTCCATGCAGCATCGAGCACGTCGGGGCCTTTCTTCGCTGCTCCGGAAAAAATCCCGCACATCGTGCAGTTCAGTTCCGACGCCCGCTGCCCCGTCGGCCCTACCGGAACCGGCGCGAACCCCAGCAACTCCGGATTGATGTTCACAAGGAAATCGTCCACCAGATACATCTCGCGCATCGCCACCTTGCCCTGCTCCCAGCGTACGGTCGGATCGTCCCGACAGACGACGCCTTCAACGACGATGCCGCTCGGGTGGCGCCATCGCTCTTGGCCGAGCTTCAGGACAAACTCATAGGCCGTCACCGCCTCGGGCGTATTGAACGTCGCATACCAGTCGTCCTCGCCCCGGTCCTGCATTGCCCGCGCGCCTGCCGAGACGAGGAGCGAATAGAAATGCCACGCCCAACTGACGCTGCGGTCCCAAAGGATTCCATAGATTCCCCGCGCCGGGTCGGTGCACCGCCGCGCGAACTCGTAGTACTCCTCCCAGTTCGTCGGCGGTCGCTCCGGGTCCAGCCCCGCCTCTTTGAAGATGTCCTTGCGCCAGACGAGCGCTTTGACGTAGTTCCCGTAGGGCAGCGCCCAGTAATGCTTGTGCGGGTCCGCGCCCGTCTTTTTCCCCGGCCCCCA
>CAZBRH010000101.1:9647-11436 GCA_964494245.1 uncultured Planctomycetota bacterium
CGGTAGATGACCGGTTCGACTTGCGGCAAGATGCGCTCCGCGCGCTCTTCGGGCGAAAGCTTCTCGATCCACTCATCGAGCGGATAGAGAAAGCCCTCTTGGATGTAGGTGTCCGACTGGCGGAAGTTGACGTAGATGACGTCGGGGCTGACGCCGCCGGCAATCGCCATCAGCGGCCCCGTGTCCATCGCAGCCCTGCCGGGGATCGTAATTCCCGTCGGCGAGACAAGGCGGATGTGCGGATACTTGCGACGAAAGCCGTCGATGACCGCCTGTTGGACGCGGGATTGGATGCTCGTGTCTTCCGGCCGCGGGAGCTGCCAAACAGAAAGCTCGACCTCGGCCGCGCGCAACTTGGCTGCAAGGAGCGCGACGAAAAGAATGGCCGCCCCGGCCCGCCCGAAGAAGCGATGCCGGTTTCCGTGAGTTCCGTCCACGCTCGTTTCCCAAGGCCGCCGGAGCGCCCTCCGCCGCGAAGAAGTCTACCGGTCTGCCCCTGCGTGGTCAAGTGCGGCCTTGAAATACAACGCCAGCGCCCGTAGAATGGATGATGGAAGGTTCCCGGCTCCACTACCGGCACAAGCCGGTTTAAGTAAAGGGGACAAGGACCATGAGACAGGCCTGCGTTGTGCCGGTCGTCCTTCTCTGCCTGTTTGGTCTTACGGGGCGCATGGCCGCTGCGCAGGACTGGTGGAAGCCGTACTCGCCACCATGCACAGAGCGCGAGAACGTCTTCGAGTTCACAGAAAAGCCCTCGGTGAAGCATGTCGGCAAGGACCGCTACGAAATCACGTTCGCGGTCAAGGGCTATTGCGACGTGACGGTCGCGATTGTGGACCCCGACCCTGCGAAGGAGCTGGTGAAGGGGCGGGGGATCGTCGTGCGGCATCTGGCGTCGGGCGTTCTCGGCCCGAACGCGCCGGAACCGTTCCAGAAGAACTCACTGCGGCAGACGCTCTACTGGAACGGGAAGGACGACCTGGATATCTATCACAAGACGCCGGAGAAGCTCGTGGTGCGCGTGATGCTCGGCCTCAAACCGGAGTTCGACAAGCGGCTGGGCGGGACAAGCCCGCACAATATCCCCGGTCGCATCATCGGGCTTGCGGCAGACCCCTCAGGCGTCTATGTGGCGTCGGCTTGCGGCCGCCAACGCCTCCACCTGCGCCATTTCGATCACGACGGGAGCTACGTGAAGTCCCTCACCTGTCCGCCAGCCAGCATGCCGCACGAGCGGCTGACCGGCATGGGCTACATCGAATACGAACCTGGAAAGCGGGCGGTCCACGGCCCGACGGTTTACCAGACCGTCGCCGACCACATGCGTTATCTTGACTTCCTCGGCGCCGTGGGAGACTGTCAGCCGGCGATCGCCGCAGGCAAAATCTTTTTCGTCAACGACGGGAAATATGCACCGTCCAAAATCTTCAGCGTGCATCTGGACGGCTCAACGGACCTCGGCGTTCGGGGGAGGGACTTCGCGCCCGGCTCGCAACACAATGCTCCCCGGCTCGCCGCGTCCCCCGATGGTCGTTGGATTTATGCAACGGACGTGGGGGCAGACAATCAGCTTGAGTCCCCGCATCGTGTGCTGAGGATGCCCGCGGCCGGCGCTGGACCTGCAGGCCTCGCCGGCCTGGGAGCAGGCCCGTACGGCCCTCAGCTACAGCGGCCAGGCGATGAGTGCGGAACTGCTGCAGGCGGCGCGTTTTCGCTTCGAGTCGCCCTATGTGCGCCTCAAGCAGGCCTTTGTCGACTACGCCGCGGAGTGTTTCAACCCCGGCCGCCC
>CAZBRH010000102.1:0-11313 GCA_964494245.1 uncultured Planctomycetota bacterium
CTCCCCCAACCTATCCCGCTGCATGACTTCAACTTGTGATCAAGACAAATGGCTCGGGTGCGGAGTTTCAAGGAGTTTCCGCTTGACTGCCGAGGGAAGCGGTGTATAATCCGGCGCGTCGCAGGTGCAGGACCTTCCGCAAGGGTGGAGGTAATCGAATGAAACGAGCTGCTATCCTCGGAGCCGTTGTCCTCTTTCTTGTTATTTGTTCGTTCGCTGAAGCAGCCGAAGAGCCGAAGCCGGCGGGCGACAAGCTGGCCGTCAACCCGTTTCGCCGCGTCGAAAAGCCAAAGCCGGCGGGTCCACTCGACCGCCTCGCCAGCTACATCGGCAACCGCTTCCGCGATCTGGCCGATATTGTCACGCTGAAGCTCGGCTTCGGCACGGACAAGTCGCTCGGGTTCCAGCTCCGGCTCTGCCGCCCACTCCAGATCGGCGCGGGGGTGTTCGAGGGATGGGTCCTTGCCTTCGATCGCGGCTGCGTCGGCACAATGAAAGAAGCAGAAGTCGAGGCGGGCTTTTCCATCTTCTATCCAAGCTGGATCGCCCGGAAAGTGTATTGGCAGAACGGAGAAGCCAAGCGGCGAAATGCCTTCTTCGGCGACGTCGGCGAAAAGGGCGATCTCTCCTTCAAGGAACTGATCACGCCGCATCGCCTCTACGATGACGAAAACCAAGCCTGGTTCAACAGCACGTTTCAAGTTCAAGGGCCTTACCTGCCCAAGTTCGAGCTCACCATCCACTGGGGCGAAATCCCCGATTTCTTCCTCGGGATACTGAGCATCGACCGGTTCCGCGTCCCGCCCCCCTTCCACAAGAAGGACGGCCCGAAGGACGCCGAGGGCAAGTCCGAGCGCATCCCGGCCCCGTCCATCCACTGGCACGGACAGGAAGAGTTCGAGTCCTACGAGTGAGCGTTCCCCTCGCAGCATCCCCGATTTGTGTTTTGGGCATCCCGCCCACGTGTCTTGCGGCCTTCACGGCCGCTGTCCTCTGTCCCGCAAGAAGGAGTAGTTCGTATGCCACTAGTCCCGATGAAGCAAGTGTTGGATGAGGCGCGCAAGGGGCGGTATGGCGTCGGCGCTTATAACGTCAACAACATGGAGCAGATTCAGGCCCTGATGCAGGCCGCCTCCGAGACCCGAACGCCCATCATTCTCCAGGCCAGCAAAGGCGCCCTCGAATACAGCAAGATGATTTATCTCAAATACCTCATGCAGGCGGCCATTGAGGACAACCCCGACCTGCCCGTGGTCTGCCACCTCGACCACGGTCCCGACCTCAAGACGTGCAAGCAGGCGATCGCCCTCGGCTTCAGCTCCGTGATGATCGACGGCTCCATCGACTACGGCAAGAAGGATGCCAAGGGCGGCCACCCACCTCGGTCGTTGGAGGACAACATCGCGGTCACGAAGGAAGTTTGCGACTACGCCCACCAGTTCGGCGTCAGCGTCGAGGGCGAGCTTGGAACACTCGGCGGAATCGAGGACGACACGATTGCCTCGTCCGCGCACCTCACCAACCCGGAGCAGGTAGAAGAGTTTGTTGCCCGCACCGGCGTCGATGCCCTCGCCATCGCCATTGGCACATCGCACGGTGCATACAAGTTCAAGGAAGCGCCGAAGCTTGCCCTCGACCTGATTCCGAAAATCCGCGAGAAGGCCGGCGAAGCCGCCCTTGTCATGCACGGCGCCTCCAGCGTGCCGCAAGACCTCGTCGCCATCATCAACAAGTATGGCGGAGCCATTAAGAAATCGATGGGCGTGCCGATGGAGCAAATCCAGAAAGCCATCACGCTCGGCATCCAGAAGATCAATGTGGATACCGACGGCCGACTCGCCTTCACAGGCAACATCCGAAAGTATCTCTTTGAACATCCCGACGTCTTCGACCAGCGGAAATATCTCGAAGAGGGCCGCCGCGGCATCTACGAAGTCATGAAGCAGAAGATGATAGACTTCGGAACGGCCGGACACGCTGGCGACTATGAGCCGGTGACGCTCGAACAAGCCAGGGCCTGGTATCGGTAGCACGGACGCCTCGAAAAGAGCTCCCGTCACAACGCCCCGCGGCACCTGCCGCGGGGCGTTGTCCTTTGCACAAGAATTTTTCTTGCGAAGTTCTCCGGCAGAACGGCGGGCGGGAGCCACGTCCCCAGACCCCCGGACACGCCCTGGTTCCGCCTGAGTCCGGGGCCCAACAAGCGGCATTAGCGCCGACAACATGCCTTTCCGCGCAGAGCGGACGGCCGGACGACCTATGCGATACATTATACGATATCGCACAATATGTGCTCGGCGCGAATCGCATAGCACTGTGCATGATAAGGGCGCTGTCATTCGTTTTGCAGCACTATATTCTCGAATCAGGAAAAAAGTCGCCCGCGTCCGTTCTTTTTTCGGTTGACACGCTTCGGCGACCGCGCTATCATCCGCCCGCGTTGCACTGAACGGACTGATTTTGAAGAAACAAAAAGGAGCGCGTCCTGAAGGAACGACGGCTCTTTGGGTGCCAATCAAACGGGGTGCTCTTCTAGCCCCCGAAAAACCGGACAAGAATAGCTCCAGGGCCGTTCCGGCGTCGTCGGACTTCCGATACAGGTGGGTGGGGTGTGCGCGAATTGCGCGCAGACCGGAGTAGCCGCCTTCCTGCTTGGCTGGAACGAACCCCTATGAAGCGTGGAATTGCGGGAGGGTCCCGAGTGGTGAAAACCGCCGAGGCCATCTGGTCATCGGTGCTTTCGGATGTTGCGCAGAGCGTAAAGCCCGAACAATTCCAGACGTGGTTCAAGGACGCCACCCTCGAAAGCGCCACGCCGCAGGAAGCGATTGTCTCTCTCCCTAACTCCTTCTACTGCAAATGGTTTGAGCTTCATTACCGAGACATGATCGGTGCGGCGCTCGAACGTGAGCTCGGCACGCGGCCCTCGATCCGCTTCGACATTAGGCCGCGAGAACTGGCGCCGCAGGCGCCTCACAAGACAGCCCCACCAGCCCCGACCACCACGAACTCAGCACCGCGCCCGCCCGTCAAGCTCAACCGCGACTACGTATTCAGCCGGTTCGTGGTCGGCCCGTCGAACCAGCTTGCCCACGCAGCAGCACTTGCTGTCGTCGATTCCCCCGGCACCGCCTACAATCCATTGTTCCTTCACGGCGGCGTCGGCCTCGGCAAGACACACCTCATGCACGCTGTCGCCCACCAGCTCCTCAAGCGGCGGCCAGATTTCCACGTCCGATACTTCTCCTGCGAATCCTTCATGAACCAGTTCATTTACGCCATCCAAAAAGGTGGCATCGAACAGTTCCGCGCCCGCTGCCGCCAAGTGGACGCCCTGCTCATCGATGACATCCACATCCTCGCCCGGCGCCCCCGAACGCAAGAAGAATTCTTCCACACGTTCAACGACCTCTATAACGCCCAAAAACAGATTATTCTATCCAGCGACAGCGCGCCGGACGATATGCCGACCTTCGAAGAACGCCTCATCTCGCGGTTCAAGTGGGGCATGGTCGCGCGGATCGATCCGCCCTGCCTCGAAACCCGAATGGCCATCATCCGGAAGAAGGCCGAACTGCGCGGACGAACGCTCCCGGACGACGTCGTCGCGTTCATCGCAGAATCCATCCCCAGCAACATCCGCGAGATCGAAGGTGCCGTCCTCAAGACCATCGGCTACGCCTCACTTATGAACCGGCCCGCAGACCTCGCGCTGGCCCGCGAAATCCTCCGGCTGGAGCGCCCTGCCCCACGTCCAAGCGCCATTACCTGCGACCGCATCCAAGAAGTTGTCGCCCAATGGTATGGCATCACCTCCGCCCAACTCCGCGACAAGACCCGCGCCCGCTCTGTCGCGTTCCCGCGCCAGGTCTCCATGTATCTTGCCCGGCGACTGACCAACAAATCCCTCGCCGAAATCGGCGCAGCACATGGCGGCCGCGACCACTCGACCGTCGTTCACGCCTGCGACCACATCGAACATGAAGCCACTGCTGATCCCCAACTCGAATCCGTCCTCAATTCCCTCATCCGCCAAATCAAGGGCGAATGAGAGGGCGAAACACGGGAACTCTCCGGAGCCGCATCGTTGACTGCCTCTCTGCCACGGCTAGAATACGCCGGTAATGTCGCAGCACCTCGTCATAGCAATCGACGGCCCGGTCGGGTCGGGCAAGAGCACCATCGCACGGGCGCTCGCGGCCCGGCTCGGAATCGGATACCTCGATACCGGCGCGATGTATCGCGCCGTAACGCTGAAGGCGCTTCGGACGGGTATCGACATGGAGGACCCGGACGCCCTGACGCGGCTCGCCGCCTCGTGTGATATACGGCTCGAGTCAGCGCCTGGCGGAACTCGCGTCTTTCTCGACGGCGAGGACGTCACCGACACCATACGATCGCTCGAGGTAACAAACAACGCGTTCCGGCCTTCGCAGACGCCCGGGGTGCGCAAGCGGATGGTCGAGTTGCAACGCCTGGCAGCAGCCCGCGGACCACTCGTGGCCGAAGGCCGCGACATGGGAACCGTCGTCTTCCCCGATTCGCCAGCGAAGTTTTACCTCGATGCCTCGGTTGACGAACGCGCGAAACGCCGCCACCGCGATCACACGGCGCGGGGCGATTCCGTCTCGATGGAGGAATTGAAACGTCAGATACTGCTTCGGGACAAGCGGGACTCGACACGCTCGGCCTCGCCGCTGCGCCGTGCGGATGACGCCGTCTACGTGGACTCGACGAACATGTCGGTGGACGAAGTCGTCGAGCATATCGTCTCTGTTCTCTCGGCCAAAGGACTTCTCGGTGAGCGATAAGCTCAACGCCGCGTTCTATGAGTTGTGCCGCCCACCCGCACAGGTGCTCACGAGCTTGCTGTTCCACGTGCGCGCCTACGGCCAGGAACAATTGCCCAAGAGCGGCGGTGCACTTCTCCTGTCCAACCACCAAAGCTACATGGACCCGCTGCTGATTGGTGTCGCCGTGCGACGCCGCCTTACGTTTATGGCTCGGGAACCGCTGTTCCGAAATCCGTTCTTTGGCGGACTCATCCGCGCACTAGGTGCCTTTCCCGTGCGGCAGGGAGCGCCCGACAAGAGCTCCATTCGGCAGGCCATCCACTTGCTGGAATCTGGGCGGTTTGTCGTCCTGTTTCCAGAAGGGACACGAACTTGGGACGGGGAGGTGCAGCCGATCCGCGGCGGGTTCCGGCTTCTGGTGCGACGGGCGAACGCCCCCGTGATTCCGGTAGCGCTTCAGGGAGCATTCGAGGCATGGCCGCGGACAAGGCGGCTGCCGCGCCCCGGACGTGTCCGCATCCGCTTCGGAAAGGCGATCTTGCCAAAAGACATAGACGGCCTTTCCGACGAAGAGGCGGCCTTGCGCCTACGAACAGAGATTGTGTCCCTGCTCCGCTCGTTGCAGCGCTTGCCTTGATTCCCACGCGCCATTATAATCACCCATGCTGGTTCCTTTCTGGTCTAACCGGCGTTTCTCGCCGCCGAATGCGAAGGGAGTCCGATGGGCGAAAGCAAGAGCCGTGTCGATGCCTGCGTCGCTGCAATCCGCCGCCACTGGGAAGGCGAACCAAAGGTCGGCATGATCCTCGGCACCGGACTTGGGGCACTGTCCGAGCAAATCCACGCCGAGGCCATCGTGGCCTATGCCGATATCCCCACCATGCCAGACACAACGCTCGATACGCACAAGGGACGGCTCGTTCTGGGCATGTTGGCCGGCGTCCCCGTGGCCGCAATGGATGGCCGATTCCACCTCTACGAGGGATTCTCTCCGCTCGATGTGACGTTGCCGGTGCGCATCCTCCGCGGCCTCGGAGCCGACGTGCTTGTCGTCTCCAACGTCGCAGGCGGACTCAACAGATTCTACAACCTCGGCGATCTGGTGGTGATAGAGGACCACATCAACCTGATGGGCGTGAACCCACTGATCGGGCCGAACGATGACGCGCTGGGGCCTCGCTTCCCCGACATGATCGAACCATACGACCACCGTCTGATCGAGCTGGCGGAACAGGTCGCCCTGGCAAACGGCATCCCGTTGCGGCGGGGCGTCTACGCCGCCATGACCGGCCCGTGCCTCGAAACCCGCGCGGAATATCGCTTCCTTCAGACCATAGGGGCCGACCTGATCGGAATGTCCACCGTGCCGGAAGTCATCGTTGCCGTGCACGCGGGCATGCGGACGCTCGGACTTTCGGTCGTATCCGACCGTTGCCTGCCCGATGCGCTCGAACCGGTGAACATCGAAGCCATTATCCGCGCCGGCCAGGCGGCGGAACCGAAACTGAAGACCATCGTGACGGGCGTGCTCGAAAGATTGTAGGACCGCATTATCGCCTTACCTGAGTGACTCCTGCGCGAAATTACATCCGAATGACGGGGCTGGCCGGCATATGCTGGCTGGTGGCCGCCTCGTCCCTTCCGGCCGCAACGCCCCCCGAAAAACCCCCGATTCCCATCAACCTGATCGTCAACTCCGATTTCGAGATTGACACCGACCGCAATGGCGTGCCCGACGGATGGTTCCATTCCGAGCCACAATATTGGTGCGGACCAGCAAAGGAGAGTGAACGCTGGAGGGCGCTCCATTCCCTCTGGCTCGCACGCGGCACCGCGCCCGATAACATCCCATTTCAGCCCCCCGGCACGCTCGAAGGCGGCGCCTACAAGTGGGAAACGCCCGGATACCGGAGCCACCACGCCATCTCCATCGACGAAACGGCCGAGCAGAAATGGGGCGAATGGAATACCGTAATCGAAGGCATCAAGCCGAACACGAACTACGTCCTCCTCGGCTGGCGCAAGCAGACCGGCCCGATAACGCGGGCCCCGGGCGGTTCACCTTGGATGAAGATCGCCGTCTTCGGACAGATGATCCCCGTGCGCGGCACGATCGACGAGAACACATGGATTCCCTTCGTGATCCCCGTCAATTCCGGCACGTTCCAGGGCAAGTGCGGCTTGGGAATCATTTTGGAGAAGACTCCCGCAAAGGTTTGGGTAGACCGCTTGGAGATGTTCGAGGGGACGCTCGCGGATCTGCCTCGGTATCGCTTCGGGCATCGCGGGGCAGAGTTGAGCTATCCTTTTCACGACATCGCCTACGCTTCGCCGAACCTCGCGTGCCCGCTCTTCTTCGATCTGTCGTGGTCGTTTCATAGTCGCGAGCCGAATGCGAGCTTGGAGGTTCTTATTGATCTTCCTGAAGGAATAGACCTGACCGGCGGTGCGTGCGATATGGGATTGAAGCTCGGGCCGCCAAAGCCCGCCGAACGCATCAGCATCGGCGGAAGACCCTACGTCCGCCGCGCGTTCCCCATCCTCTCCGCGGACACGCAACGAGAATTCGACTCCGGCGGCCGCCGCCCGCTTCGGCTTTGGCTCGAAACCCCGCCCAATGCGCTTTTCCCAGGCGATACCGCACAGGCCTTCTATTGCGCGAAATGGAACGGCGGCGGGCAGGCATGGCAACCTCTTGCCATCGAAATCATTCGCATACCTCCCGTTGCGAAATGGCCCCAAGACTTCATCGTAGGAATCGACGGCGCTTCAACGGAACTCGCTGCGTCCCGACTGAAGAAGCTGGTCGGCGAACGACCAAGAGAAAACGACTTGCCCGCAACAGGCGTGAACTGCCTCGTTCTCGAAGCCAGTGCCGAGCCGGGCGTCGCCGAACCCATCGAAAAGGCGGGGATATCTCTCGCCGCATGGTTCCGACTCGACGGCTCCGGGCTTCCACCCGAGGCCTTGGCCCGGGACGCCGCAGGAAAACCACTGCCTGGGCAGTACTGCCCATCGTACCGACCCGAGGACGGAATCAAGACGCTTTTCTCCACCCCCGCGGCGCTCATCCGCAACGGCACGACAACGCTGTTGATAGACCTCCGGGAAGACCGCGAGCGAGCGTGTTTTTGCCCCAGATGCTTACAAGCATTTGAGACGTTCATCAAGAAAGAGCACCCCGGACTCCAATACGTTCCGCCTACCGAGTTCATGGCGAAGCAGGGAGAGTTCAAGGACCTTCGGAATGCGTGGGACGATTTCCGTTGCGGGCAATTGGCCGGGTTCTATCGCACGCTGCGCGAGGAGCTAGCGAAATCGCGCCAAGGCGAGTCGGAGCCCATACGGAATGCGGGGGCGCCTATCCGTCTGCTAGCGCTCGTGCCCCCACCAAGTTCCGGGATCGAAACGGCCAAGCGAACCGCAATGGTGGACTACGGACGAATGGGCGCCGTCTTTGATTCTGTAATCATCGAGCCGGACCCGTATCTCGCCGAGGCGGGCGGCACGCCAGCGTGGGTCGGCGATGAGGTCGCCCAACTCGTCCGCCTGCTTGGGCACGGTGGGCGGGCGGGAACGATAATTTCCGCTGGCGCCGCGGAGAACCGCAACGCGCAGACGCCCGTCGTCCGCCACTCCGACATCCGCGACCAAGTGTTCGAAGCGGCCATTGCTGGCGCGAAGGCCATCATCCTTCGCCCGTTCTATGCCCTGGACGGAAAGCACCTTCAGCAGTTCTCCGAAGCGCTCCGCCTGCTCGCCCCGTTCGCCGAAATCCTCGCCGAGGGCGAACCCTCATCCGCTGTGCGCGTTGCCGAGGACGGCAAGGCATCAGTCCGGTGCCTCCGCAAGGGGGCACATGCTCTGGTGCTGGTTGCCGATTATTCGCTCCGTCCCGCGGCCGAAGTCAAGGTCGAACTGGAGCTTGGGGAGTCGGCAGAGAACTCGGTATGGGTCGATGTCGAAACAGCAACGGTGATCGCGCAAGTAGACCCAGACGCAAAGACCTCCGCCCTGCCGCTCGGGAAAAGCCGGGCTCGGCTCTTCTGCTTCGGTCCTCGCGCCACACTGCCCATCAAGGTCACCGAGCCGCCGCGATAACCACGTGCGACACTACCTCGCCATATTCACAACGATTGTCATCTTCAGCACCATCGAGGTCGTAACGAAGGAAGTGGCGGGCATTGACCCGCACTTGCTGGCCGTTCTCCGCTTTCTCCCGTCGGGCATCTTGCTTCTTCTCATCGGCGCTCGGAACCTCCGCCGCCTCACGTGGTCTGATGCCGCGGCGCTGGCCGCGCTCGGGTTCGTCGGCATCACGCTCACCTTTTCTGCATACCACACGAGTCTCGCCGTCGAGAACTTTCAGGCATCGACGGCTGCCGTCGTTTTCAGCATCAATCCCGTCTTCTGCACTCTGGCCGCGAGCGTGTTCCTCGGCGAGAAACTCACCGCCCCCCGGACAGCCGGCGTGTTGCTGGGCGTGGCAGGGGTATATATCGTCAGTTTCGGGTTCGAGCCAATCGCGTTTGCCTCGGCGAAGGCGCCAGCACTGATGTTCGCCGCGCAAGTCTGCTTCGCCATCTACATTGTGCTCACCAAGAAATACGTTGCAAAGTATGGCCCATTCTGCGCGAATGGCGTCATCTTCGTTGCCGGCTCGCTCCTTCTCCTACCGCTCGTTGGGCGATGGGAGATTCCGACAGACACCTGGCGGCTCGGATGCCTCGCCTACCTCGCCCTTGTGTCAAGCGGGCTAGGATACGCGCTCTATTTCTACGGGCTGAACCGCGTGTCGATTGCGGCGGGCACTTCATTCTTTTACCTCAAGCCGGTGCTCGCACCGCTGCTCGCCTACTACGTCCGGCACGATACGCTGGAACTACACTTCTTCATCGGCCTGCTCATTGTCCTCGCGTCGCTCACGCTGACAGTCTTCGGCGGGCGGCGCGCAGGCACGCGGCGGGGCTCTTCACAGCAGTTGCCTTCGCCTACGTAGGACCCACTCAGCAGTAAGGAGCGCCGAGAAGACGGTGAACGCCGCGATGAGGTAGAGCGAGACGCTCTGCCCGAACACGGTAATCGACCGGTCGCTCCAGACATCGACGCTCGTGACGGTGCTTCTCGCTCGTTCCATGCTCTTCAACTGTTCCATGAAGCCAGGAAGCCCGACGAGTGTGACGAACTTCCCCTTCGTTTCTTCAGCGAGCCGCTTCAGCATCTCGTCGTCGAGGTCCAGCTTGTCGAACTCAAGGTTGGGGCGGCCGACACGGAACGAAAGCTTCTTGACCTCGTCGAGCGGCTTGCCAAAGGCCTCGGCGGTCACGCGGATTTCATATTCGCCATGTGCGGGCGGCGAGAACTCCACCTCATACCTGCCCGTCGAGCCCGGCAGGTAAGGAATCTGTCGCGTGGAAGCGGGGCCGAGCGGCCCGGTAATGACGGCGGTCACGTCCGCCTGATTCACGGCCTGGCCGTGTTCGTCACAGACACGGGCGTAGATGCGCACGGTCGCCCCCGGCTCATAGTATCGCCGGTCGGTGTAGGCCACGAGCCCTCTCTCTTCCTCCTCCTTCGGCTTCTGACCGGCCAGCCAGCGGATCGCCTGCCCCCAGAAGCGGATATAGGGCGTGTCGCGCCCTAGCCCTCGCAGGGCAAAATACCACCTCCATGTCGTATCCGCGGTAAAGACCATCGTCCGGCCGCGGCCGTATCGCTGCACAGCTACGACGATGAGCGGCTCCCCGGCCAAGCCGGTGCGGCGAGGATGAACGGCGAGCGTCGCCGCGCCCGGCCGCGCCGGACCAACGCGCGTGCAGCCCAAGAGCGGCGGAAGGATTCGCTTTGCCGGGCCTTCCGGCGTGGCAAAGAACGGCTCGATGCCCGAGAAGATAGGATGCGAAGCTCCGTCCTCCGTCAGCTTCATCTCGAACGGGTCCTTCTCCTGTCCAATGTCCTTACCGCCGAGTTGGACGGGCAGCAATTCGGCTACGGGCGTCCCGTCGTATCCGCCCGGCCCCAGACTCAAATAACCGCCGGTCATGAGAAGCCCGCCACCCTCTTCAACAAAACGCTGTATGTCGAGGAGCTGCGACGCCGAAAAGACGCTGCGGTCCACATCCCCTAGCAGAAGAACGTCGAACTTCTTGAGCGTCTCGACGTCCTTCGGAAAACCAGAGAGTTGGATGTCCTTGACGGTGCCCTGTTGCGTGAACGTGTCGCCTTGTGTTCGCAGCAACGCGAGCAGCGCCACGTTTGGGTCCATCTGCAACGTCCGCAGGAGGAACTTGTATTCCGAGCGAATGACGCCCTCGACCAGCAGCACCTTGATCGTCGGCTCGGTCACGAGAACATCAAACTCCTTCTGGTTGTTGTCCGTCAACCGCTCGTCGGGGTCGGTCGCCACCTCGACGGAGCACTGGAACGTGCCTTTCTCTGTCGGCGTGAACGAAAGTTCGACGGGCTGCGTGCCGGGGGAGTCGTCGAGCACGAGCGGCCGACTGTCCATTTCTTTGCCATC
>CAZBRH010000103.1:0-3157 GCA_964494245.1 uncultured Planctomycetota bacterium
GAGAGCCGAGGTTGGCTCGTCGAGGATCAGAACCTTGACCCCGAAGTAGACCGCGACCAGGCTGAGCGGAAAGCAGCTCGATCGCGCGGCGGGCGACGTTCTCGCACACATGGTCAAGCCCTTCGACAATCTGATAGCCGCGGACATCTCCGACGCTTTCGTAGGCGCGCTGGACGTTTGTCCCGTCCTTCGCAATCGCCATGACGGACAGCCCCGCGAAGCACGTCTCTTGCACCAGCTCGGCGCCGTCGCTTGTCACCAGGTGCTCGACAACGGTCGAGTCGCGGTAGACCACGTTCGTCGTCTGGATTTTGGGCGACGCCCGCAGGATGTTGTTGTAGCGTTCGCACAGGGACTGCTTCTGGCCGAGCGGGATGTTGCGGGGATCGACAGTGGGCTTGGCCACGATCCGGTCGCGCGCGGGCGGAACGGGGGCGAGGCCCGTCGGCTCCCGCACAACAAGCCGCGCCTGCTCGCACGCGGCTCGGACAAAGCGGGGCAAATCCTCGATGTCATTGAACGACGCGAAGCCCCAACCGCCCCGAACCATCACGCGGACGCTTCCGCCCAGCCGGGTCCTTCGGCCAATATCATCGAGCTCGGCGCCAGAATACCGCACATTCGTCGAACTGGCCTCTTCGATGCGAATCTCGATGTAATCCGCATCGCCCAGCGCCATCGCCCGGCGCATTCGCTGAATCATTCAGAACTCCATCTTTGCCAGCGCCTTTGTGCCAAGCCAGACCGGCACGGCGAAGGCGGTCGCGGAAAGAACCAGAATCACCACAACGGCGCCGCAAAGGCCGATGACCATCTCCGCGCGATTGGCCCGACCGATGGCGAACAGGTGAATCGGGAGCGCCTCAATCGTCACGACAATGGAAACATACAATAAACTGAGTATGAGATTCAAGGTGCCGCCAAATCCTGAAACGATCTTTGCCGGACTCAATTCGTGCGGATTCGGGTAGAGCACGCTGAGACCGACGGCCAGCCCGCTCAGACCGAGCGAGATCATCGCCACCGTGAAGAGGTGCAGCCCGATCATCCAGAGCGGCTCGCCCAGCATCAGGTCCGAAAGCACCATCAGAAGCGCCGTGATGAGAAGCGACGCTCCGAACGAAAAAACCAGCTTGCTCCAAAGCACATACCGGCGGCTCACTGGCACAAGCCCCAGCAGCCAGAACCTTCGCCCTTCGAGACTGAAGAGCGGAAAGACGAAACGCGTCGTCAGCGTCGCCAAGACCAGCGAAATCGAGCCGAGGTTCAGGAACGTCGTCAGGTTCCGCCAGACGAGCTTCGTGGAGGGGTAACGAAGATTCCGCAGGTTCAGGATGTAAAGTCCCAGCAGGCCGAAAAGCACGGCGCATTGCGTCCACTGCACTGGGTCGCGCACGAACGTTCTTACGTCCTTGAGGACGAGTTGAATCATCGGCGATCGCGGCAGCAGGCCAGCGAGGCGCGTAGACCAACGCGCCGACTGTCGCCGCGCCGACTGTGAATGCATCCGATCCCACGCGCCGTCGTAGGCGCGGCTTGCGAACGCATGAGCCAGAAGACACAGGAAGAGCGAATGGCTCGTCAGGAGGCCGAGATAGAAGAGCACGTCCTGCATCCGCCCCGGATTGTCGCGGTCCGCGCAGAGCGTCAGCCCGCGCGATATCCACGAACTGGGCCACCAGACCTCGTGGGTGAAGCTGACGTGCCGCAGCAGCGCCGTCGCCCCGAAGATGTCCGGCTCTGCCGTCCTTTGCCGATATAGATGCGCCGGCCCCGCGACGAGCGCGAACAGGGCTGTCCCGACGGCCGCCCACGTCAGCAGCCGCCGCATCCACGGCCGCAGGAACGTCGAAATCGCCAGCGCGATCAATGCTCCTAGCGCCGCCGGAATGAGGATGAAGCTCGCAAAAAATACGAACATCGCCGCGAAGTAGAACCACGGCGCGAGCTTGTGCACGCCATACGCGAGCATAATCGGAACGCCGAGCAGCACGAACGCCCACGAGCTGAACGCCAAAGACTCCGCCAGCTTGTAGAGGAAAATCGTCCCGGGCGGCAATGGACACGACCGCAAGAACGTCGCCTCCTCCGATCGAAACAGCGCCGTATAAGCGATGATGGCGTTGCTGAATACGAGCATGATCGTGAGCAGCAGAAAAAAGAGCGAGACGAGCATCTCGGCAATGCCCGCCTCGTAGGGCAGCATTTTCGCCACGGCGTTGAAGCCGAAATACGGAAAGACGTAAAGCCCGATCCAGATGCCGCCGCCAAGCGCCACAATCGACGCTAGCTTGAGCCGTGAATGCCTCCCGACCGTGCGGAGCGTGTTCCAAATGATGCGCCCTCGCACGCCCAAAAGCGGGCCGAAGCCGTCCACGCCAACGCTCCTTCACACGCCGAACACGTCGGCCAGAAGCCCCGCGACGCCATCGAGCGCCGCGAGTTCCTCCGACAGCCCCGCAAGTTCGCTCAACTCGGTCGAGACGCCGGGGCAGTAGCAGAGCGGTCCGATGACGCGGACTTTGCCGAACTCGGCGATGACCGATGCGTTTGTTTCCTCGGCCAACCCGCGCGGCGCGTCCGAAGCCGAATTCAGAAGCACCGCCGCTACGTCCAGCCCGCGCGATCGCGCCGCCTCGATGGTGAGGAGCGAGTGGTTGATTGTTCCCAGGCGCGACCGCGCGACGACAAGAAGGGGCGCCCCCAACCCTGCGGCAAGGTCGGCGACGAGGAATCCCGGGACAAGCGGCACCAGCAGGCCCCCGATGCCCTCGATGATGAGGCAATCGTGCCGGGAGGCCAGCTCGCGGGCGGCCTCGCGCACCAGAGCGAGGTCAATCGGCCGGTTCTCCACGATAGCCGCGACGTTCGGCGACACCGGATACCGCAGGCGGACAGGGCAAACCAGCGCATGCGGATCCTCCGTTCCCGCCGCCCGAGCGAGGCAGAGCCCGTCCGTCGAGACAAGTTCGCCGTTCACCTCGCGGCAGCCGCTGGCGATGGGCTTCATTACGCCCACGTTCCGTCCACGCGCGCGGAGCAGCGCCGCAAGCCCCGCGGCAACCGCCGTTTTCCCGACCTCGGTATCCGTAGCGGTCACAAAGAGCGTCGGCCCAGCCAGCCGATCCGACGCTCTTTGTGACCGCTACGGATACCG
>CAZBRH010000103.1:3167-4899 GCA_964494245.1 uncultured Planctomycetota bacterium
AGCCATCGCACGTCTCCTATGCGTCTTGCCGAACGGACAATATCAGGCGCAGCGTGCGTGGTCAAGCGCGCCACATCCGGTCGCTGCGATTTGTAAGTTGTGATTTTCTGGGTCTCGCAAACTGGAGCCGCACGGTCGCACGGTCGGCAATTGACGCCGTTTGATGCGAACGCTATATTCCCGCCACGAGGGAACGGGCTGGTCGGAGCAACTCGATGGGCAATATTCCTCCGGCTGCGCGGTATCGGGTCGATCAGATGCCACCGGCGCCGCAGCGCCGCCGCATCCTCGTCCTTGCGAAGGCAAAGCGGCACACGCGAATCACCGAGCACCTGATCCGCGGCTTTCGCAGCAACGGACACGAGGTGCTTTGGCTGCGCTGGGGCAAGATGAGCACCTACCTCGGCGAGCGGCTCGCGTGGGCGATGGCCTCCCGCCGCGTCGAGCGTTTCCGTCCCGACATGGCGCTGGTTTATAAGAACGTCGCCCCTGTGCGGTTCTTGGACGAGGTTCTCGCGTCGATTCCCAAAGCCGGCCTTATGGGGGACCTGTTTGAAGAGTGCAACGAGGAACTTCTCGAAACCTTCCGCCGATGCTCCATTCTGTTCATCACCAGTCGCGGACAGATAGCGGACTACGAGCGAGCCGGCGTCCCGAAGGCCGCCTACATCCGCAAGGGTTGTTCGCTCGACGACCATTTCCCGGTTCGGCCTGACCGGGCGTATGCGGGGGACGTGGCCTTCATTGGCGCAGCGAACATGCCGAATCGGACAGAGCTGTTGCGAACCGTCGGTGAGCGGTTCGCGCTTGATCTCTACGGACAGGGCTGGGAGAAGGCGCTGGGGCGCCGGCCGCGCCGCCGCCACGTTTACCCAAAACAATACCGCAAAATCTGCGCCTCGACGAAATGCCTCATCGGCATCGACAAGCGGGCCGATGTCGACCTCTATTTCTCGAACCGCACATGGCTCACGCTCGGCTGTGGCGGGTTCCTCCTGACGCAATACGTCCCCAACCTCGAGGAGTTCTTCAACAATCACGAGCATCTTGTCTGGTTTCGCTCGCCAGAGGAGTGCGTCGAGCTGATTCGGCACTATTTGCCGCGGGAGGAAGAGCGGCGGAGAATTGCGATGAGCGGCTGCGAATATGTTCGCACCTACCATACGTTCCGCCACGCGACCGCCGAGATCGTAGCCCGGACGTTCGGGGAGCCGTGGTAGGGAGGAATTCCTGTCTCTAGCTGGCCAAAGGGCAGAGGACCTGCCCGCTCGAAGCGTTGATCGGAGCCGCTATGGCGCCAGCATCTTGTGGCAGATGTTTAGCGAGAGCAGGGCGTATCCGGTGACAAGCGTTGGGTCGCCTTCCTGCCAGCGGTCTTGCTTGTTGACCCACGAGCCGTCGGCCTGCTGGAGCGAAATGAGTTGCTCGGCGAGTTCCTTCGCCCAGTTGTGTTCGACGCCGTCCTTCGTGATGGTCGGCGAGCCCCAAAGCTCCAGCGTTCGGCTCATCGTGTAGTAGTAATAGAAAAGCCCTTGGGAGCCCATTTCGGGGTGCTCTTTGACGGTGTAGTTCTTGCAAATCCATGCGTAGGCGGCTCGGACGCGCGGATGGTCCTTTTCGAGTCCCATAAAGAGAAGACTCTTGAGGAGCGCGTAGGTTGCGCCGCCGTAGGAGCGCGGCACCTCCGTCCCGTCGGGCAGCTTGATGACACCGGCCTTCGAGGCGTCGCTGG
>CAZBRH010000103.1:4967-11182 GCA_964494245.1 uncultured Planctomycetota bacterium
GGTTCTGCGTTCGGCCGAGGAACACAAGCGCCCGCTTGAACTCCTCGGAGTCCTTCGACAGCCCCGCCTCGGAGAGAAGCTCGATCGCGTGGGCCGTGTTCATGATGTCCCCTTTTGTCTGATCGCTGCCATAGCCCACGGAACCGAATCGTGCCTTGTCTTCGGGGTCCGAGCCCTGAATGCTCCTTGCGTATTTGACGGCGGCGTCGATGACGTCTTTGTATTTCTCACAGTCGAGCTTGATGAGCGCGACCGCTGCGATAGAAGTCTGGTAGTTTTCGCCCTTCCAGGTCGCGCCGGTAGGCTTCGAGCGTGTTGGCGCTCAGCCCCTCCTGCAACCACAGGGCATCGCAGAAACGCTCGATGAGGTCCTTATTCTTTTCGCGGATGGCGGTGGGCGCGAGCGCCAGCGCGTTCACGTTCAGTCCCGTGATTCCGACCGCAAACTTCTCGTGGCCCCACGAACCGTCGGCTCGCTGCGTCTTGCGGAGGTAATCGACGCCCTTCTCATACGCCGCGAGAAGGCGCTCCTCCGTGTTCGCCGCGGCCTCCGGAGCTCCAACCCTATTCTCGCTCGGCTCGGGCGGCGGCGACTTTTCGGGCTTCTCGCCACACGAAACCAACACGACGGAACCGATCATTGCCACAACGACCAACCAGCACATCTTCGCCTTCATTGCTCGCTTCCTCCGCCACGGGCCGGAACACGTCGCCGGAGCCATGCTGCGCCACAAAGCAGCAGCGCCGCGCAAACAATATACCCGCACGAGACCGTCCACCACTGTGGGTATTCGTATGCGTAGAACCGTCCAATGACCGAAATGCGGTCGTACATCACCTGCCGGTGCAAGAGGTCGAACCGCAAGAGCGACCACGTAATTGCCATAATCGGATTGGGCGCCAGCACCGCGTTGATGACCCGGCTGCGCGTCGCAGGCGGCATCTCCGTTTCCACGATCGGATCGGCATAGAATACGGTGCCCACGAGGGCGCACGCCATAACCAAACTAACGAATTGCGCGGCCATTGGTTCGGCACCGATGCACCGGACAAACGCAAAAACCGCCGCAAGCAAGAGGCAGAACGCGAAGATGACCACCTGCGCGAGCAGGCCGCCCACAAGCGGCTTCGCCCCCGCCATCGCCGCCCCGATGAGCACCAGCGCACTAACCAGAGCCGCCCCACCGCACACCGCAGCGACACGGGCGGCAAACCGCCACACCCCCAGCCGCTGTGGGTCGAACCGAGCCGCCACAAGCGCCGTCCCACATGCCAGCACCGCGCACTCGGCAAACACGAGCACCGGCATCAAACCTGGCCCCGCGCATGACTGCGACGCAATGACCGCGAACCCGGCATACCCGACGAGATATGCGGCCAACCCGACCGCCAAGGACCAGAACCGCACGTCCCTTGTGCTTACTTTCTGGTTGGCATTCCCCATAGGCGGAATGCTACCAGTGTCGCTGCGCGATGTCAATTGGCGGAGTTTCGGTAATCGTTGCAACATCCGTGTGAACAAGGGAAAAGGGCTAGAGTGGGAGCGCCCCCGGATGCTGGCATGGCCGAGATGGAACCGCGCCGGCCTTTGTCACGCCGAATTTGACGCTGCGCGTCCACTGTCCCGCGCCCGGACGCCAGCAACACACGATCTCACGCGATTGCCCGATGCGCCGAGACCTGTCCTCCCTGTGCTGTTTCCGTTCACCTCCGCCCGACGTCTCTCACCGCATGGGGCCGCGCTCGGCGTGGCGCGATTTCATGCTTGCTGCCCCGCCGTCTGCAACGCATAATCTTCTCTGTGAACGCGGCCGTTATCGTAGCGCATCCGGACGATGAAATCATCTGGGCCGGTGGCGTCATTCTTCGGCACATGGACTGGGATTGGAGCGTTCTTTCGCTCTGTCGGGGCGATGACCCGGACCGCGCGCCGAAGTTCCGCCGCATCTGCGGGCGGTTGGGCATTCGGGGTCTGATCGAAGACGTTGATGACGGTAATCCGCTCTTGCCAATCGACCCCGAACGCGAAATCGGCCGCCGGGTGGTCCGGCATCTCGGTGGCGTTTCGTGGGAACTATGTCTCACCCACGGTCTCAACGGGGAATACGGTCACGAGCGGCATCGACAGGTCGGCAGCGTCGTTCGCGCTCTGGTCATGCGTGGAGAGATAGCGTGTGTGCGGTTCTGGACGTTTGCGTACGAGGTGTCGGCCCCGGCCGGTGACTGCCGCCCGGCAGCGTGGGCAGATATCACGGTTGACCTTACGGAGGAGCAACTGTCGGAGAAGAAGCGGATTGTCCGCGAGGACTATGGGTACCCGGGAGACGGATTTGAGGTGCGAGCGTGCATCTCGCCCGAGGCGTTCTCTTGTGTTCGAGATGTTGAGGAGGATTTGATTTTATGAAGGTGCTCGTCTTGTATGACTATCCACCAAGCCCCGGCGGGCTGGCGACGCAGGGTGACCTGCTACGGCAGGGGCTGGAAGAGATCGGCGTGGAAACGCGACCGGCGCCGTTCGAGGGGGCTCAGGAGAAGGAGTGGTACTATCGTTGGTTCAAGCCGGATGTTGTTGTGGGGATTGGCTGGTGGGGACACACGCCAGACATCGTGCTGCACCCGATGCGGTTCGGCGTGCCGGCGGTGCCGTGGCTCGTGGCTGATGGGTTCGTTGCGAACTACCAGGAGATTTTGAGTGGCTTGCCTCTGATGTTTGCGACGAGCAAGTGGGTGCGGCAGACATATCAGCGCGACGGGGTGAATGTGAAGAACATGAAGGTGCTGCCCATCGGGTGCGACACGGACATGTTCCGGCCGATTCCGCGGAGCGACCCTCGGGTTCGAGCCGTCCGCGCTTCGCTTGGAGTCAAACCGGATGAGAAGTTGATTCTGACGATCGGCGGGGATGCGGCAAGCAAGGGCGGCCAAGAGGTCATGCAGGCCCTGGCCATGATCACAAAGGACTGCCCGAACTGGAAATACGTCTGCAAGGTTTGGCCCCAACCGCGGACGACCCGGCAGTTGCGCGAGGATTATGAGCTGATCCGCCATCTGGGCATTATGGACAAGGTTATCTTTGCGAGCGGGCGGTTCAGCCGCAACTTCATGCCCTATCTGTTGAACGCCTGCGACATCTACGCGGCGCCGAGCCGCCTGGAGGGTTATGGGATGCCGATGATTGAGGCGCAGGCCTGCGAGAAGCCGGTCGTCAGCGTCGCCGCAATGGGCATGTTGGATACCATCAAGCACCAGCACACCGGGCTGCTCGCTCGCGTCGCCCAGGAAATCACAATAACAGAGACGACGCTCACGTCGGACATGGGCTATCCGCGCCGGAAGTCCGTAGTCTTCCCCGAACCGAAAAAAGTCGCCGTTCGCGCGGATGTGGGCGACCTTGCCCGCTACCTCCAGCGGCTCTTGACCGAGGATGACACGTGCAAAAACATGGGCGAGGAGGGCCGGCGCAACGTGGTCGAAAACTTCCACTACATTCAGGTTGCGGAGAAGATAGCAAACGAGCTCGCCAACACCTTCAACCTGTCCATTCCGTAGGAGTCCCCGATGACCGAGATTCATAAGCTCAAGATGAAAGACCTTGCCGTGACGCCCTCGGTCGGCCGCGCGTGCCGCGCAGCACGAAAGGTCTTGCTCCATAACAACGTCGGGCCGTTCGAGGGTCTGCCACGGACGGCCGCCTGGGGCTACCCCGAACCATACACACGGGACCAGATGATAGTTGCGCTCGCCACGACGGTCATTCAGGACCGTGTGCTTATCCGGGGAACCCGGCGAACGCTTCAGGCGCTCGCACGGAACCAGTCGCGCCTCGGACATATCCCGTCCTACGCGCACGACGGCTCGAACCGTGGCGCCTCGGACACCACGCCGCTCTTCCTCCTCGGCTTGGCTGCGTATCGGCGCGCCTGCGGCAGGCCGAAGTTTCTCGACCAGGCCGCCCAGAAGGCGCTTACATGGCTCGCATACCAAAGTCCTGACGACAAGGTCGTGCTGGACCAGCAGCCGACGACCGACTGGCGCGACGAGCAATGGGTTCCCGGCTTTCCGCTTTTCATCAACACGCTCCTCTACGCTGTCCTGCGCCTCTATGGTCAGCCGGATCGGGCCGAGACGCTCTATGCGATCCTCAACGCCACAACGATGGAGTCCTTCGGGCCGCAACACCATCAGGGACTCGTCGTTCCCGACCAGCCGTTTTATGCGCTATGGGCGTTCAAGAGCTACGGCTCCCGGCGTTTCGATCTCGTTGGCAACTCGCTTGCCATCTTGACTGGGCTGGCACCGCCGGAGCGGGCCAGGGCAATCCTTGAATACGTCGAGCAGAACATCGACATCATGCGGCAGACCGGCCAACTCGTGCTGGAAAGCCCTCCGTGCCTGTTTCCTTACATCGGCCCATTCGACCGGGACTGGCAGCCGCGCTACGAGCAGTTCTGCCAACCGGGGCTTTACCACAACGGCGGCGTCTGGCCGTTTGCCGTGGGGTTCTACATCGCTGCGCTTGTCGCCGTCGGCTGGCACGACCGCGCCCGCGACCGGCTTCTCTATTTCACGCGGCTGGTCAAGGCGGCGCACAATCAAGAACTGAAATACGGCTTCAATGAATGGTTCAACGCCCGCAGCGGCCTGCCGAGCGGGAATGACTGGCAATCGTGGTCGGCGTCGATGTACATCTATGCTGCTGCGTGTGTGGCCACGCGGACGACCCCGCTGTTCGACGAATGCCGGGCGGCATCTCCGGGCTGGCATCCGCCCGTCTGAACGCGGCGATCAGATGTTGGGAAGATACGCCCCAAGTGCTCGGAGCCGCTGCTGAAGCTCCCGAACAGGGAAACCGCGGGTGTCGGTGTCCTGTTCGGCGGCAATCGCCGCGGCGACTCCGGCGGCTTGCCCCGTGATGTAGCAGCCCGGCATCACACGGATAGAGCCCTGCAGGTATCGGTCTGTGCTGACGCAGCGGCCCGCGACAAGCACATTCCAAAGCCCTCGCGGCGTCAGAATGCGATACGGGATTCCGTAGCTCTCTCCCTTCCCATACCGGAGCGTCCGGAACTCGGCTTCGAACTTCCGGTAGCTCTCGTCATCCGGCTTCGAGGCGTGAATGTCCACGGGGTAGGCGTAGCGTCCGATCTCGTCGTCGAACGTCGCGCGGCTCTTGAAATCCTCCAGGCAGAGCACATAGTCGCCGAGAATGCGCCGCGTTTCGCGCACACCGAGCAGCGAACCGGTCGCAACAAGCTTCATCTTCTCGAACCCGCGCAGGTATTCCTTGTAGTAGCGTTCGTATTCGAGGACGAGCTTGCGGCCCCAGACGATGGCCTTCGTCACAGATCGTTCGTCCGTGTTGTCAACGCCGAAGGTATGGCCGATGTTGCCGCCGCCGAGCGTCTCACCGACCTGCCACATGCCGGGCAGGTGGCGGTCGGGGATCGTGAAGAGGCCGTTCTCGATCGCTTCGGAAAGGCGCTGTGCACCAGCGCCGAGGCCGGATTGGCGGACGGCCGCCCAATCCACGTCCGCCCAGAGCGAGCAGAGCGTTCCGGGCATGAGGTTGCCCTGCTCGTCGCCCTTCTCGAACGGCGCCCCCGCCCACGCCGCAAGGTCGCCGTCGCCCGTCCCATCCACAAACATCTTTGCGCGGACGGCGAAGAGGCCGCTCTTGGCGGCTAGGACGGCGTGGGTGACACGGCCGCTGTCTGTCTCTACGCCGATGAGCGTCGTATGGAACGTGAAATCGACGCCCGCCTCTGTAAGCAGGTCATCGTAAACGCGCTTCAGCGCTTCGGCGTCGATGGAACGACAGCGATGCTTATCTTCCTCCCCGACGCCGCTGGCCTTGTGAAGTCGGTCGAGAACTTCGCGGCCGAAGCCGTCCGCGAGAAAATGCACGCCGTCGCCAAACTGCATGAACGCTGGCACGAGGCCGGCCGTGCCCATGCCGCCGAGGCATGAGTGCGCTTCTGCCAGGAACACACTCCGCCCCTGTCGTGCCGCGCTGACCGCCGCCGCGCAGCCCGCCGGGCCGCCACCGGCGACAAATACGTCCACGTCATGCCGAACGGGAATCTCCCGACTAAATTGCTGTGTTGGACATGTCATGAATCTTCTCCTCGTCTTTCCCTGAACAAGGCAATATCACGCAGCCCCGCTACGGTCAACCGCGTGCGACAATTCTTCTTGACCGAGCTGCAGCAGGCCGT
>CAZBRH010000104.1:0-2440 GCA_964494245.1 uncultured Planctomycetota bacterium
TTCACGTACTCGACCCGCATACCAAAATCCGCGTCATCCATTCCGAACCACTTGCGGAAGCTGGAACTGCCGATGCCGTCAAGGTGGTCCGCGAACGCCCAGTCGTTGCCCCGATCGATCGGAGTGTTTGCGGGGCCGCCCGCGCAGCCGGGCGATGGCTCGGCAGCGTGCACGGTAACCGGCCTCGCGGGGTCCAGCGGTTTCATCACGTCGTATCTGGCCTTTGCGTGGCGGTTTGCCCGCTCGATAAGGAAGTTCGAGAAGGCCATCAACTCCGTATACGGGCGGTCGGGCGCCTTGCCGGGCAGGACCTCGTCCCAGGCGCTGTAACGCCGCATCCATGCCCGGTTGAGGCCGTCCAGCCCGCCGTATTTCTCCGCGAGCCAGTCGCGATACGCTTTCAACGTGTGAGCGCAGTAGCACGCGAGGCCGTCCGCCTGAACGTTCCACCGTAACTCGTTCCATGCGTCCCAGCCAATGAGGCTTGAGGCCGATCGATAGCGTTCGACGGTCTTCGCAAGGAACGCGCTCATGCGCCGCCAGACGCCCGGGTGGTCGGTGCAGCCCCCGGGCGTCAGGCCGAAATGGCACTCGCACCTGTTTGACGAAACGACCCTGATTCCAGCGTTGGTGACCATCTCGCTGCCGGGAACCTCGCGGTGAATCCAGTAGGGCTGCACTTCCGCGATGGTGGACAGAACGACCCCGAGTCCGTTCCTCTCCGCCAGCCCGACCAGCTCGTCGTAGTCGTCATAGACGAACACGCCCGGCTTCGCCTCGACCCAGGCCCAAATGACCCAGAGCTGCACCGTGTTCAGTCCCGAATCCCGTATGCGCCGGAAATCATCGGCCCAGTGCCTCGACATCGGAAACGGCGGGCGGTAGTACTGTGTGCCCAGGTTCATCGGCAGTTCCTTTCGTGCTGGCAAATATGGTGTAAGGACTCCGTCACGCCCACAGGTCTCTGTCCAACGTCCGATACTGTATCGCCTCGGCGACGTGCTCGGTCCTGATCGGTGCGTCGGAAGCACGGACCGCCTTTGCCTCGCCTACGGCGTCCAGATCGGCGATCGTGCGGGCGACTTTGAGGACGCGGGTATAGGCGCGGGCGGAGAGCTGCTCGCTCTCCATCTGCGACGCCAAGAGCCGCTCGGCTCCCGGCGTCAACTCGCAGTGCGCCTTGATCTGCCGCGAGTTCATCCGGGCGTTCACGCGGATCTTGGACCGGGCGAACCGCTCGGCCTGCACGGCGCGCGCGGCGGCGACGAGGGCTCGGATTTCGTCAGACGTCGCGCCGCTCTGCGCTCCCTTGAGCTCGCGGTAGCGGACGCGCGGCACCTCGACATGGATGTCGATGCGGTCAAGCAATGGCCCGCTGATCTTAGAAAGGTAGCGCTGAATCTCGTGCGGCCCGCAGCGGCACTGCCGCACCAGGTCGGTATAGTAGCCGCATGGGCAGGGGTTCATTGCGGCGACGAGGATGAACTCGCTCGGATACTCTACGGTCGCGGCGGCGCGGGAGATGCGGACGACGCCGTCCTCGATGGGCTGGCGAAGGACTTCGAGGACAGTGCGGGGAAACTCCGGCAGTTCGTCGAGAAAGAGGACGCCCTTATGTGCGAGACTGATTTCGCCGGGCCGTGGGTTCGCGCCGCCGCCAACCAGCGCGATGCCGCTCGCCGTATGGTGTGGCGAACGGAACGGTCGGGTTGTCATCAGCGCTTGGCCCGCTGGCAGCAGCCCTGCGACGCTGTAGATGCGGGTCGTTTCGAGTGCCTCTTCGGGCAGCAGGTCGGGCAGCACCGTCGGGATGCGCTGGGCGAGCATCGTCTTGCCGGAGCCGGGCGGACCGATCATCAGGACGTTGTGGCCGCCGGCAGCGGCGACGATGAGCGCCCGCTTTGCCTGCTCTTGGCCTTTGACCTCGTGAAAATCGACGTCGTAGGTGGGGCCTTCGCGGAAGAGGCGGTCGCGGTCCACGCGGAACGGCGTGGCGAGCACCTGCCCCGTAATAAGACCCACGGCGCCGGCGAGTGTGTCCAGTGCGAAGACGTCAATGCCGTCGACCACGGCGGCTTCAGGGGCGTTAGCGGCGGGGACGGCGATGCGGCGGCAACCGGCATCCCGGCAGGCCATCGCCATCGGGAGGCAGCCACGAACGGGTCTGACCGCACCATCAAGCGCAAGTTCGCCGACGAAGGCGATCGGCGGACCCGACGGCGGCGGAATGACGCCGTTGGCAATGAGCGTTCCGAGTGCGATGGGCAAGTCGTAGCAGGTGCCCTCTTTCCGCGTATCTGCGGGTGCGAGGTTGACGACAGTGCGACTATGGCGAATGGCATAGCCGGAGTTGTGGAGGGCGGCGGTCACGCGCTCGCGGCTTTCCTTGACAGCGGCATCGGGCAGGCCGAGCGTGACGCCCTGGTGACTGCCGCGCGCG
>CAZBRH010000104.1:2450-10239 GCA_964494245.1 uncultured Planctomycetota bacterium
ACCTCAACCTCGACGGTCTGGGCGTCGATTCCGGCGACAGCGGCGCTAAGGATTTTCGCGAGCATCATTTGCTCCCTGGCTTCGCCACGTTGACTTGGTATCCTACGAGTCATCCTGTGAAAGTAAAGCGTTTTCGTGTCGCCAGCCAGACACCAATCAACGCTTGTCGAAAAAAAAACTTACAAGCAGCTTGTTGCGCCGCTAGCATGTGGAAATCGCCATTGGGCGAACAAGAACGGTATCGCCCACTGCGAAACGCATGCAGTGAGGTTCTATGCGCCCCTGTCTCTGCAAAGGACCGACTCGCCTGCTCCTGCTCGGCGCCGCAGTCGCATGTTCCGCGGGCTGCACGTATGTGCGCGACCGCTACCGGGATGCGCTGGACATGCTGGACATCGGACTGACGGTCAGCAAGAAGCCCGAGTTCGCAGCGTTCAAGGCGTGCACGGGTCTGACATGCATCGGATACGGGGACATCGACGGATACTTCGTTGGATTGGGCGGCGGCAAGGTCGGCATGGCCCGCTATGCGTCCAAGAGCGTCGGATACGGACTCTGGGGCAATTACCAAAACGTGCTTATGGATAGTGACGATGCGCGGGATGGGACACACGCCGCGCCCGACGCCGAGCAAACGGGTCTTCTGGCCGCCGTCGAAGGGCAAAGCAATGATGTCGCCTGCGTCCAGCAACTCCACATCGGCTGGACAGGAATCGTTTTCAACATCAAGTGGGCGGAAATACTGGACTTTTTCCTCGGATGGACAACGATAGATATTTGCCGCGACGACGGCGTGGAACGTCAGGGGTGGTTCGCCAGCAAGTCGGTCGAAGTCGTGCAGAAGCCGGACGCGACGTCCGCAGACACGCAGCCCCCCGCAGCCGAGACACAAATTGCTTCCGCCCCGACAGCCAAAGCGACGCCAGCCGACGCCCCAGCCAACGTCCCTGACGTTGCCTCCGCAGCCAAAGCCCCCGACACCGAACACCTTCTTGTAGCACCGGATGCCGTGCTGGCGGATGCTTCGGCTGCGCTGCCGGAAAAAGTGGAGGAAGTCGTAAGCGTGACTATCGCCCCCGGGGATGGATCAGCGGCCAAAGCGCCGACCTCTGATACCGTCAGCGTTCTGGCGTCGGCTCGCGCCGCGCTGGCATTCGCGGATCAAGTCGCCTTCCAGCGCGTTGGTGAGGCACAGGACGCGCCCCCAGAGCCAGAAAAGTCCGCGGTGCACCTGCGGCGGATTGCCACACCTTCGGGATCGTTCTACGTGGTGCAAAGCGGCGATGTGGGCCTGATGCAGATCGCCCGCACACAACTCGGCGACGCCGCCGGCTGGCGCAAGATCGCCGAGTTGAACGGTCTCGAACCGCCCTACATTATCCGCGTCGGCGACGTCCTGCGCCTGCCCGACTGACCCGCGACCCGAAAACTGACCGACGGCAACACCGACGTCGCTATGTCGTCATGCGCGGCGGAAGATGAGAGGTGCTGCTCAGCATGACGACAAGAGGAGCGATGTCCCTCCAGACGTGCAGCACCGTAACGGATGTATTCAGAATCCGAAAGCGATAACTCCGCTTGGGCGTGACACCGGCGAACATGCCCAAAAGGACGTTGAACAGAAAGCCGTGCCCCACCACAAGGATTCTCTCGCCGGGGCGATGCGTCCGCAGGATGTGGTCAGCGAACCGACGGACTCGCTCCCGCTGCCGGGTCAGTTCGCCACGAGCGGGTGGGCGATGCAGCGGGTGCCCGTCGAGCACGTGGTATCCAGCCACCTCACGGATGTCGTCGCTCACGGTGAAGGGCGTGTTTGGGTGATACGGCGTAATGGCTTCGGCCGTTTGGAGCGCCCGTGCGGCGCTGCTGCAATAGATATGGTCGAATCTTTCAGCAGCGATCCGTTTTGCCACGCGCTGCGCCTGACGCCGGCCTCGCGGCGTCAGAGGCGGCCCAAGACCGTTCGGAAGGTCCTTGCCGCCGCACTCACCGTGGCGCACCAGCGTGAGCGAAATCGGCTCCACGGGCGGCCATTTCACCGGCGGCTTCTTACCGCTCGTCATGCTCTTCTGCATCTGTTTCCCCAAAGTTCGATCCAATCGTCTTCTCATATAGCCAACGCCAACACGGTGCGTGATGTTATGAGCGGAATACCAAGCCGTCAAGGGCGAATCCCTGATTGCAAACCCGCCCAATTGACAGTAGCCCAGCGCCGAAATATAAAAACTCCATCGTGAAAAGAATCCTATCTCCAATGCCGGACCTCCTGCTAGCGTGGGCTGCGATGCTCGCCGCCCTCGGCGTGGCTGGATGTGTGAGCGCCTCGCCTTCTGTTGTGTGGCAGCCCATTTCCAGTCCCGATACCAACGCTGACGCTCTAGATGTCGAGTTGCTCTGGCAACGCCGCGACGAGGAAGGCCCGCTGCTTCAAGCGATCACCATCTACGAGAAGGCGTTCAACGAACACCCCTCCGTCCATCTCTCCGAGCGGCTCGCAAGGGCGTACTTTGTCCTCGCCGAATACTTCACCAAAGGGGACGAACGCTCAAGAGAACGGCTTCACCGCAGCGGTATGGCCTGCGCCCTTGCCGGAATGCGACAGTGCAACGCGGTTCAACAGGCGTTTGACCGCGGGCGGCCTCTCGTCCATGCCGCAGCCCTTGTGGACAAGGAACACCTCGGCCCCCTCTTCTGGTACACCGCCCACCTCGGACGATGGATCTGTCTCCAGAGTATCTGGACGCGATGGGAGCACAGGGAACTTGTTGACGCCCTCTTCGCCGCGATTCGGCGGCTAGACGACCGCTGCTACTACGGCAGCTTTTATGGAATGCTGGGCGCATATCATGCTCGGCTCGGCGACATGAAGCAGGCAGCGGCGTGCTTCGAGAGAGCGATTGAAATCGCCCCGTTCGCGTTGGGGGCGCGTCGTCTTTACGCCATCGAATGCGCAGTGCCAACCCGAAACAAGCCATTGTTCATCGAACAACTCTCGGCGGCTCTCAAACAACTCGAGCCCGACATCCCGGACATCCGTCCCGAGTTTCGACTGGAACAGCGGCTTGTCCGCGAGCTCCTCGCACGAACAAACGAATACTTCAAGGACTAGCGCCAAGGCATGCTGCCAACGGGCTCGGGAGGTAACATATGGAACGGTGGGTAGTCGGGGCGGCTGCTCTATTCGCTTTGCTCATCGGCCTCCTGATGGGAGCATGGGATACGATGATTTCCCATCGGCAACCCGCCGCACCGCCCCGGCCGGCGGCCAAGCCAACGGAAATCCCCCCTCCGCCGCCGCGCGCAACGACCGAGCCAAGAGCGCTCCAACCCGCGCCAACTGAACCGGACGAGAATTCTACTCTTGACCCCGCCGGCATCCAGCCGCTTGTCGAAGGCCTATCTTCCTCCGAGTGGCAGGTGCGATTTCTCGCTACGAAAGCGCTTACCGCCATAGGCCCCGAGGCAAAGGAGGCCACACCTGCCCTCCTGCGGGCGCTTCACGACAAGGAGTGGCGCTCGCGCTATGCCGCCGCCGGAGCACTCGCAAGAATCGCCCCTGCCGCCCCCGAAATCATTCCCACCCTCATCGAGCACCTGCAACAGGGCGACGCCGACCTTCGGGCGGTCGCCGCGCGCACGCTGAGTCTCATCGGCCCACCCGCCATCTCCGCCGTGCCCGCACTCGTCCAGGCCGCCGAACACGAAGACGAGACGGTTCGCCACAACGTCGCGCGGGCGCTGGGCGACATCAAGCCCCCCGCCGAGCAGGCCGTCCCTCCACTCGTAATGCTCCTCCGCGACAAGAGCAGCAAGGTCCGCTACAAGGCAGCCGAATCGCTTGGCAAACTCGGCCCGGACGCGAAGAGCGCCATCCCCCCACTTGTCGAGGCGCTCGACGACCCGGACAAGGCGACACGCCATTTCGCCTCGATAAGCGTTATCCGCATTGGCCCCGCCGCCATTGCCTACTTAGCCCGCTACATCGAGGACGAGAAACGCCTGATGCGAAGCTGGGCCTGCGAGACGTTGGCGAGCTACGGGGCGGCAGCTGAAGAAGCCCTGCCGGCGTTGCGCAAGGCCGCAGAGGACAAGAACCGAGCCGTCCGCGACGCCGCAGCCGCAGCCATCCGCCAGATCGAGGAATGTCTGAAGCCCAAGGCCGAGCCCGACGGACCGCCCCAGTAGGACAGGCCTCCCTCTTGTCCGACAAGGAAGCCACCCATGCGCCAACTGCCCCGCAGGCCCGAACCCGAAGTCATGGCCGACGACGCCGAGGCAATCGCCTACGCCTGCGCCGACTTCGCACAAGTCAATCAGGCATTCGTCGACCGCCTTTGCCAACTGGCCGCCGGCATCGATTCGGCACAGGCGATCGACCTCGGCACCGGCCCCGCCGACATCGTCCTCCGCGTCGCTCGCGCTCTGCCACGCTGGCACATCGTGGCGCTCGATGCCTCTCCGGCGATGCTCCGTTTAGCCCGCCAGGCAATTTCCGCCTGCCCTGAACCCGCGGCATTCACTAGCCGCGTCGAGTTCGTGCTCGCCGACGCCAAGAACACTGGGCTGCCTGCCCATTCGTTCGACGTCATCTTTTCAAACAGCATTCTCCACCACATCACCGAGACAGGCCGCTTCTGGGCCGAGGTCAAACGTCTCGCAAAGCCGGGCTCTCTGCTCTTCGTGCGCGACCTCGCCCGCCCGGCGGATGAGCGTGCCGCCCGGCGAATCGTCGAACAATACGCGGACGGCGAGTCTGACATGCTCCGCGAAGAATACTACCGTTCGCTCCTTTCCGCCTACACGCCCGACGAGATTCGCAGCCAGCTCCGCGCCGCCGGACTCGACGGCATGGACGTCGCAATGGCAACCGACCGTCACGTGGACGTCTTCGGCCGTGTGCCCTGACCGCAAATGGGCGCTTCGCTTTTTCCTTGACTTACCCGGCGCAACGGACTAGCATTCGCCCGGCGGTCGCAACGTGGGCGCGACGCAGCCGGAACCGGGCGCGGCGGCCTGCGGCCACTGGAGAATCTGGGACGTGAAGCAAGCCATGTCGCGGATGCTTTGTGCGGCAGCTGCGGCCGCTGCCCTGACGCTTACTGGCTGCTGCACGTTTCTCCGCGAGCACGGCGGCGGCCCGCTTCGCCGTCAGGAACTCGGCGACTGGGCCGGCATGCAGGCAGAGCCGGAACTCGACCCTAAGGACCTCCGCCAAAACGAAGAAAAACTCCGCCTCTGCATCACCGACATCTTCGCGGGCGAATACTCGACAAGTCAGGAGCACCAGCTTCAATCTCATCCGCTCGCCGCCGGACTGGACCTCGAAGGCCGCTCTGATCCTTGGCTCCACCTCATAGCGAGCGTTCGGCAGGCCGACTGGCTCTTCCACCGCCGCTACGCCGAGAGCGCCCGCCGCTTCTACGCCCGCGAAGTGAAATGGGGACTCGGTTGGCTGCTCCCACTCCCCTTCGGCGAGCTTCTGTTCTGCGGACGCCAGATCGATGCCTACGACGTGGATTCCGGCAAACGGGTCGGCGCGGTTCGCAGCAGCATCTTCCTGACGCCGCTCTTCTATATCCGGGAGCGTGTTGTCCGGCCCGTGGATAACGTCGGACGAGCGGGGCTTCGCGCTATCATCGACGCAAAGAAGGACATATCAGCCGTCCAATACGAGGTGAAGGACGTGACGGTGGTGCTGCTCGGGGCGCTGGCGTGGGGCAGGGTGAACCGACAGTCCTACGCCCAAGTCCTGTGGATGTCGTTCCCTCTGGGCACAGAGAGCGGAAGCGACGCGCCGCCGTAAGGCGGACGGCACATACGGTGAGTGCAAAATGGCAGCCCCGGACTGCCACGCAGACGGCGGCCAAAGGCGTGGAGCCCCGCCGGGCGGGCTCCAAAACAAGAAAGGAGGTGGCGCAGGATGAAGTTCGTGACATTAGGCATCCTGTGTGCCATCCTGCTCGGGGCAGGCGGCTGCGTCTACCCGATCGCGAGAACCCCGCAGGGGGCGATCACGACAGGGTCGATCTTCGCCGATTTCCGAGTGGGATTGGCGAACGACGTGGGCGAGCCGGTGAAATGGACGCCGCTACGCCGCGCGAAGGGCTCCTCATCGCTTCACACGGTCATGGGACTGATTACGTGGGGCGATATGGGAACTGCCGCGGCGTACGCCGACGCACTGACGAACGCCGGCGGCGATGCGCTCGTCGATTGCCAGACGGACGTGAACGTGTTCCACGTCCTCGGCATCTACATGAGGATTACGACGACCGTTTCGGGTCTGGCCGTCAGAGAACAGAAAGGAGGCAGTTGACAATGAACACGCGCATCACAATCGCCATGCTCGCCGCCCTGCCCTTCTTGGTCGGCATGACGGGCTGCACGAATATGCCTCCCGTCGGCGGCGTGCTGATGTCGGACTGCAATATGCCGGGCGTTTGGTCCATGGCGTCGCCCGTCAGCACGAGCGACTTCTCGAACGGCCCGGCGTATGAGCGGGTCGGCCGCGCCTCTGGTGAGGCGTCGAGCACCTCGATCATGGGCCTGTTCTGGTTCGGCGATTCCGGCGGCGGAACCGCCTATCAGAACGCTCTGGCGAAGGTCGGCGCGGATGCCCTGATGAATCCGCGGCTCGACATGAAATGCTTCGGCGTGCTTGGCCTGTTCGCCACGTTCACGACAACGGTGGAAGGCGAAGCGATCCGGTTCAAGCGCTAGCTTTTCCCGGCCTCCGTCCCTCGTGGGGTCCGTCACCGGATCGGACTTCGACATATCCTGGGACGGAGGCCCTCTTTTTCTCATTCCCCCTCACCCTTGCCCTTGTTCTCGTGCGCACAAGCCCCTGCCGCGTCGCCGCGGCGACGACGGTTTGCACCGCAACAGAGACGGCCATCGCGGAAAACGCTTGATTGCCCCTTGCCTGCAGGATATAAGGGCGTCGGGCGCGTAGCAGGGCAGACATTCCTGTTGGCCCGGCAACACTGTCACACAGGCAGGAACGCTTGCCTTGCTGGTGTTCCGCCCTGCGTCATAGGAACACAAAGGACTCGCGATGATTATCGACACGCACGTCCATCTGCTCGCGCAGCAGGGCTACGAACACCACCTTGCGCGCGAGGCGCGCGAGGCCGGCATCGACAAGATGGTGCTCATGGCCGGCCCCGAGCAATACGATTACGCCTCGAACAACGACGTGCTCGCTGCAGCGGAACGCTATCCCGACCTGTTCATTCCCTTCGCGTATTTTCGGCTGGGGCGCGACTATGCGGCGTTGGTGGACGACTACCATGCTCGCGGCTTCCGAGGTCTCTTGTTCGCGCTGCCGCAAAAGGATTACGATGACAAGGAGTTTTACCTTGTCTACGCGGCCGCGGGACGGCTCGGCATGCCGGCCATTTTTGAACTGGGGCTGCTGCCCAACTCCGGCCGCGACCACCTGCACAACGTCTGCTGCTCGCGCATGCGCCCGGTCTGTCTGGACACCATCGCCCGCGCGTTCCCGGAACTGACCCTCATCGGCACCCGAATGGGAAACCCGTGGTATGAGGAGGCGTGCGAGGTCGCGCGGTGCAACACGAACGTTTACCTGGGGCTGTCCGGGACGACAATCCGCAAGAAAGACCCCGAGTTTTTCCGCTCCATGCTCTGGTGGGACGACACGGGCGGAGCATACGACCGCGTCCCACGGGCCGTCCGCGCGTGGAAGAAAGTCCTTTTCGCTTCAGATGTGCATTACCGGCACCTCGCCGCCGTGCGGCGCGACTACGAAACACTGCTGACGGCACTT
>CAZBRH010000104.1:10264-10926 GCA_964494245.1 uncultured Planctomycetota bacterium
CGGATGTCAGGGCGCGAAACGCCGTGCGCGCGCTCGGGCTAGACTATTGACGGAGCTGCAAGCACAAGCACAGGAGAGCAAAGCACAGGAAAGCCGAGCGAGCGACCACACCTCGGCGGTATCGGCAATGAACTGATTGCGTGGAGGTGGATGTGAGCGACGAAATCAGCGTTGTGATAGTCGGCGGCGGGATGATCACGCACGACCAATTGCTTCCCTCGATTTATCAGCTTCAGCGGCTGGGCGTCGTCGGCCCGATCAAGATTTGCGCGCTGAACGCCGCGCCGCTGCGGGCGCTCGCCGAATCGGCGGAAATCCGCGCGGCGTTTCCCGACTCGTCGTTCGAGCCGTTCCCGGACCACAACAAGGTGGAAGCGGACGAAATATTCCCCGAGCTTTTCAAGGAGGTCATCGCCGCCCAGAAGCCCCGCCAGCTCGTCGTCGTCGCCGTGCCCGACCAGATGCACTACGCGGTGCTCAAGGTCGCTCTCGAACACAACCAACACGTGCTGTGCGTCAAGCCGCTCGTGCTCAAGTATGCCCAGGCGGTCGAGATCGAGGAAGAGGCCAACGCGAAGGGGCTTTTTGTTGGGGTTGAATATCACAAGCGGCTCGATGACCGCGCGCTGATCGCGCGGCGTCGCTACCGCGCCGGCGAGCTC
>CAZBRH010000105.1:0-10858 GCA_964494245.1 uncultured Planctomycetota bacterium
TGGTGGAAGCCGTATTCTCCGCCTTGCACGGAGCGGGAGAACGTCTTCGAGTTCACCGAAAAGCCCGCGGTGAAACTTGTAGGTCCGGATCGTTACGAAATCACGTTCGCAGTGAAGGGCTATTGCGACGTGACGGTGGCCATCGTAGACCCGGACCCTGCGAAGGAACTCGTCAAGGGGCGGGGGATTGTCGTGCGGCATCTGGCGTCGGGCGTGTTGGGGCCGAACGCGCCGCCGCCGTTCCAGAAGAACTCGCTCAAGCAAACGCTTATCTGGAACGGCAAGGACGACCTAGACCTTTACGTGCGGGAGCCGGGGAAGCTCCATGTTCGTGTAATGTTGGGGCTGAAGCCGGAGTTTCATGCGCGGCTCGGTGTGACGCATCCGAAATCCCTCTCGGGCTATGTCTGGGGGCTCGCCGCCGACCCGGACGGGGTGTATGTCTTCCTGAAGAGCGGGCCGCACGTATCGTGGCGGAAGTTTGACCACGACGCCAACTACGTGAAGGACCTCTATCCTCCTTCCGGCAAGCTTCCGCCGGAGAAGCTGGGGGGCATGGGGTTCATCGAGTATGAGCCGGGCAAGCGAGCCATTCAGGCGCCGGACGTCCAGAGCGGCATGTGGCATTACGGGGACTGGATGCCTCAAGGCATCAAGGGGGTTTACCGCTGCCGCCCAGCCGTCGCAAACGGCCGCATCTACTTGCTATCGAGCGGCCGCGGGCAGGGCCCGCGCGGTTCGCAATACACGTGGAACTATCTGCACTATTTCAACACGGACGGGACGACCGACTACGACGGTGTGGTCGGGCGGCTGTGGATTCAGTCGCGCGGCGGGGAGAGCATCACGCCTCACCTCGCGGCGTCGCCGGACGGCAGGCGGCTCTACGTCACCGGGCTGCACGGGGCGGGCGTCTGGGGCAGCGCCCCGGCGTCCCCCATTCTCATGAGCGGGACGTGGGAGGGCGAAGAAAAGGCCCGCGTCATTGCGGGCGAGTTCGACAAGGTGGGGTCAGACGATGCGCACTTCAATGATCCCGTCGATGTCGCCTGCGATCGGGAAGGGCGCGTTTACGTCGTGGACTCGCTGAATCACCGTGTGCAGGTGCTGTCGCCGGAAGGCCGGCATCTCGCCACGCTGAAGGTCAAAAGCCCCGACCTCGTGCAGGTTCACCAAAAGACGGGCGCGGTGTACGTTGTGCACGCCTCGGCGGAGCGCCGGAGGGTGGTGGTCTCTCGCATCACGCGGTTTTCGCCGTTCCCCGAATTCAAGGAGGAGCAGCACTGGGACGGCATGTCGGCCCGGCTGATGGCGCTGGATTCCTGGTCGCCGAGGCCGCGGCTCTGGGTGAGCGGGCGGACGGCAGGCGGGGGGACCCGGCGCTTCGCGGACACCGACGGCCTCTCGGCGGAAGTCCACACGACTGGGGGAGTGTGGCTTCAGGTGTACGAAGACACGGGCGTGGAGTTGAAGCTCCTCTCGGATTTCGAGAGCGAGGTTCGCAAGGCCGCCGGAGCGAACTACATGGAGTGGGCCGGCGGCATCAGGTACCCGGTCGTGTGCGACCCTGTCACCGAGCGGGCCTACTACTGCAACCAGTGGGTTTTCGACCTGAAAACCGCTGCTCTTGTGGGGGAAACGGCCAGACGGATGTCGTTCAAATCCGGCTTGGCATTCGACAAGAAGGGCTACATGCACCTCCATCAAGAGGGAAGGGACCAGAAGTACATAGTTCGCCTGGACCCGGCCCGCACGAAAGAGGTGCAGCGGCCGCGCGGACCAGAGACACGATACGTGGAGGTTCCATACGATTACGGCGAGGCCGGCGGGGGATATAGTGGCGTGCTCTACATGCCGACGACTGACGACAAGTATTACTCGTGGGGCATGGGCGTCAACATGCGCGGCGAGATCGCCGTGCTCAACATGTTCAAGTACTCGCCGACCGCGAGCGTCCCCGGCTCTCTTTCGCGCGAGGAGTTCTCCCGGTGGCTCCAAGAGCGAGAGCGAAGCGAGGCGCAGGCGCTCATCGCCTACATCCGCCCGCAGTCCGACATCGACCTGATTGGCGGGGTAATCTGGACGTTTGCGGCCACGGGAGAACTGAAAGATCGGGAGGCGGTTATCGTCGGCGACTATCGCACCAACGGCGTCCAAATTGACGAGGACGGGTTCCTCTATTTCACCAACGGCCGCATCCGGTACGTCGGCGACAAGCCCTTCCTGCGGGAGCGCGGCGGAAACTTCGGCGGCAAGCCATACCTCGCGTGGAACCGTTCGCCCTTCACGGGCACGCATATCAAGGCCGCACCACGGCGCGCTAGGTTCATCGTTCGGAAGCCCGCGCTCTTGGGCGACGGGCCGCCCGACCGGCCGCCCGACTTGAACCGCTGCGGCGAGGAAGGCAACTACACCGGCCCAGATGGCGACGTATGGGCCGAAGGTGTCGAGTGGATGTACGCCGGCGCTTCCCCCATTGTCTCATACCACTGCTCCTGCATGGACATGCGGGCCTGCCTCGACTGGTATAAACGCTCCTTTGTGCCGGAAATGTACCGCCACTCCGTCGGCATCCTGGATACGAACGGCAACCTCATCTGCCACGTCGGCCAATACGGGAACTTGGACGACGAGGGCATCGTCATGACGCGTGGGGCATATGTGTCCGCGACCGACAATTACTTCGTTTTGGCCGACTGGGGACGGAGGTTGATCGCGGCCAGGTTGAACTATCACGCCGAAGAGGCGGTGTCGATTCTCGGAGACAGGAGATAGCAATGGCCCAGAGCGCGGGCGTTCGGGTGGTAAGAAGGCCGATGGGACTTGTTTCCGCGTCGATGGTTCTCTTCGTGTTGACGACCATCGGTGCGACCGCTCAGGACTGGTGGAAGCCGTATTCTCCGCCGTGCACGGAGCGCGAGAACGTCTTCGAGTTCACCGAAAAGCCCGCGGTGAAACTAGTGGGCAAAGACCGCTACGAAATCACGTTCGCGGTGAAGGGCTATTGCGACGTCACGGTGGCGATTGTGGATCCCGACCCGACGAAGGAGTTGGTGAAGGGCCGGGGAATCGTGGTGCGCCATTTGGCTTCGGGAGTGCTGGGGCCGAACGCCCCGCCGCCGTTCCAGAAGAACTCGCTCAAGCAAACGCTTATCTGGAATGGGAAGGACGATTTGGACACCTACGTAAAGGGGCCGGAGCGGATGCAGGTTCGCGTGATGCTGGGACTGAAGCCGGTGTTCGATAAGCTGCTCGGGACTTGGGATCCGAAGAACATCCCCGGTTTTGTTCTTGGCATTGCGATCGATGCGGATGGCGCCTACGTTTGGATTCGTGGACAAGGCAGCTTCGGTCATGTGACCATCCGTAAGTTCGACCACGATGGCAAATACGTAATGACGCTGACTCCGCCGCCTTCGCACCTGCCCGAATCGAAGCTGGGCGGCCGCTCGTATATCGAATGGGCGCCGGGCGTTCGCAGCCACCACGGACCGCTGATGCAGGAAGACATTGGCTACGCTGGCAACGTCTTGCCGGGCGTCGGCGGACGCGGCCTCGTTGACTTCCAGCCGGCCATCATCAACGGGAAGATGTATTTCTGCAACGCCGGGCCGGGCTATCGCTCGGGCAAAGAGGAGTCGATGTGCTACTACATCTATACCGACGGTTCGACGGACGTGCGGGGGCTGACCGCCCGGCTGTTCATGCCGGGCATGATGGGCCACGAGTACCCCCGCTTCGCCGCCTCGCCCGACGGAAAGTGGCTTTACGTTACCGGCGTTGGAAGCGTGAGCCATAGCGACGCCAACGCCCCGCTCGTCATGCGTATGGCCGTGGACGGCGACGGGCTGGCGGAACGCCTCATCGGCGAAGCGACGTTCACGCGGAAGGGAGCAACCTCCACGCCGGGCAGCGACAACGAGCACCTCAACAACCCTACCGGCATCGACACGGATTCAAGCGGCCGGATTTACGTCTGCGACAACTATAACAACCGCGTGCAGATATTCTCGCCAGAGGGAGCTTGGCTCAAGACCATCGAGGCCGAACGCCCTCACCTCGTCTGCGTGCACAAGAAAACAGGAGCCATCTACCTCCAACACAAGGGCCGCGTGATGGGCAGGACGGTCAACCGGCTGACCAAGTTCGCTTCCTTCGACCGCCCGGTCGAGGAGTTCCACATCGATGGCATCCAGACGGCCGTGATGGCTCTCGACTCGTGGACGCCAAAGCCGCGCATCTGGGTCGCTGGCGGGCTGCACCGGATGAGCGTGACCACGACCGGCAGCTACCAGGATCGCAGCGGGCCAAGCGTCACCGTTTGGGAAGAAGATGGCCAAACGCTCCGGCAGATTGTGGACTTCGATGCCGAGGCCGAGAAGGCCGCGGGCGCGCAATACATCGGACGTTGGGAGGGCTCGTGCTACGACAAGGTCGTTTGCGATCCGACGCGTGAAACGCTCTGGTGGTGCTGGGAGAAGAACCAGGCGAGCCGCGTCGCCTTCGACCTTCGGAGCGGCGCCGTGCTCGGCGAGTTTTGGCTGCGCGGCGCTGCCGACGACATCGCCTTCTGCAAGCGGGGCTACCTGCACGTGCACTTCAACCCGGGCTTCTACATGCCCGGCGTCGGCCGGCTTGACCCCGACAACAAGGCGCTTTACGACGGGATGAGCACCAAGTGGCGCCTGCCGCGAAGCCAGGTCTACACGCTGAAGGAGGTCCCCTACGACTACGGTATCGAAAAGCCGCCCTGGCGTGGCGTGCTGCCTGTCAAGGACCAGCCCGGCGCGAAATACTTCCAGGACGGCTTCGGCGTGAACATGCGTAGCGACGTCGCGGAGCAGTGCAACATCTACTACGTCCCGAAGATGGAGGAGGCCGGCTGGCTGGCGGCAGACATCGGCCGGTCGGTGCGCGACATGCTCGGCCAGGGCTCCGGCCCCAGCCGCTACCCCGACTTCCTTCGCTCGATTCAGGAACTCGAGAAACGGGGCGAGGCGGTCTATTACATCCGCCGCCGCCCCGGCATACCCCTCTCCGGCGGCACCATCTGGACCTTTGATTCGACTGGCGAGTTGCGCGACGAATGCGCTGTCATCGCCGATAAGCTTGTCGTCGGTTCCTTCATCGACGAGGATGGTTTTCTCTATTTCGCCAACGACGGAGCACGGGTAATCGACGGCAAGCCGTTCCTTTACCGTCGGGGCGGGAATTTTGGTGCGGACGAGCCCATCAGCAAGTATAATTGGACTCCGGTGACGTATACGTTCGTGAAAACAAGGCCGCGCGACGTGCGGTGGCTGCTGAACAAGGCGGTTGTCCGGCTCGAACCGCGTCCGGAAAGGCCCGTGGACCTGGTGCCCTACGGGCCGTTCGGGCCGCCCTATGGACCGGATGCCGGCATGTGGGTTGAGGGCGTCGAATGGATGTATGCTGGCTACTCGCCCGCCGTCCCCGCCGGCTGCACCTGCCCGTCGACCCGCGCACACCTCGACTGGTTCAAGCGTTCCTACATCCCCGAGGCCTATCGGCGCTCGATTGGCATCCTCGATACCAACGGCAACGTCATCCTGCACGTGGGCCGATACGGGAACTATGACGATGCGCTTCGTATGAGGCCGGGAACCGACGGCATCGCGCTGACCTTGCCGCGCTTTATCAGCGGCACGGACAACTACATGTGTTTTGACGATTGGGGCGAGCGGCTCGTCGTGCTGAAACTGACATACCACGCCGAAGAATCGGCGACAGTGGTCCGGCCGTAACTGGCCCGGAGAATTGCGCCGGGCTTGTTAGCAAAAGGAGACGGTTCGTGAAGGACGCCATGCGACTCCTGTTCGTGTCTGTCTGCGGCGCGATGCTGGCCGCATCCGGCTGTGTTCGTGTGCATCAACTGGTCAAGATGAACCACGACGGCTCCGGCACGCTGACCGAGACCATCACGGTTCTGCCGAGGGCCGTCCGCATGCTCGAAGGGCACGCGAAGCGCACCGGCAAAGCCGAAGACGGCTTTGCTCTTCTCACGGAAGAAGCGCTGAAGCAGCGCACCGCGAGCTTTGGCGAGGTGACGCTCAAGAGCAAGGAGCAGAAAACTCTTCCCGACGGCAGCCGTGTAATCAAGGCCGTCTTCGAGTTCAAGGACGTCAACAAGATCAACCTCTACATGGCTCCGACGTTCCAGGCAACCTCAAAGGACCGGACCGGTCTGATGAAGCTCCGCTACCAGCGTATCGTGCGCGGTTGGGAAACCCCGCCGAACTACTACAAGAAGGACCAATTGAACGTTGTCTTCCAGCGGCACCCCACACAACAACAGTTCAGCTCCCCGGAAATCCAGCAGCACTTCCGCGACGTCACCCCGATCTTCCAGGACATGCTCAAGGATTTCTATTTCGAGATACAAATCCAAGCCCCCGATGACATCGAGACGTTTGACGACAAGAGGGACATGGTCGGCGGCATGCCGTTTGACCGCGACATCGTTATCCCCTATCGCGTCACCGGCTCCGATGTGGCGGCGACGCCAGAACTCATTCGGGGCATGCTGATGGGCGAGTTCGGCGGAATGTCCAACGCCTGGGGCGGCGACTGGCGCCGACTGGAACTCGGCATGCCGAACACGCACACGCCCTATGGCAGCGACTACGGCGGGATGGGCGTGCACTTCTTCAAGACGGTGCGAGTCTCGGGGCCAGACGCTCAGCCATAGCAGACACCGCCACAAGTAGAACCGACCGCGTCATCATGAGAATCGTCTTTCTTCGGGCGGGATCAGCCGGAGGTCTATTTGCCGTTGTCGGTGTTCCTGACCGGCACTTCCCAGAGAGGTGGGCGGGGGCCTTCGCTGGTCAGGTAAAGCGTCATGCCATCGGCGCCGTAGCAAAGTCCCTCCCCCTTATCCCGTTTGGGTATCGGGAGTGCTCGCGGTTCCCGCCTGAATGCGGCGGCCCACGTCTCGCCGGGCTTGCGGCTGAACTCATACGCCTCGCCGTAGGTGCCCAGGATCGCCCGAAGGCCGTCGGGCGAGATGTCTAAAGCGTTGCCGTAGCGGATGGGCCACGTAGCGATACGTTTTGCTTCAAGCGGCGCTTTCGGCGTCTCGTTCGGGAGCGGCAGTTTGTAGATGTGGCATTCGCGTCGGAACTGATTGCGCGTCGCTATGTAAACCGTGCGGCTCTCCGGGTCGATAGCGATGCCCTCGCCGTCCTCAGAACCGTGATCGAACACGAACGGAATCGTGCGAAGGACATCCACCTCAAGGGTGGCGCCTTTTCGGTCCGCCGGCAGCTCCGGCTCCTCGATGAGGTGGAGAGCGTAGAGGCGGCGCGAACGGGCGTTGTCGCCGGCATCGCCGAGCAGGATGTAGTGTTTGTCGCCCGAAGTGAACGTGGCAAGGTCCTCACAATCCTCGACGCGTGGGATCTTGAGGCGGACGGTTGCGACGTCTTCGCCCTTCACGTTGAAGGCGTAGATGACCGGCGCTCCCCCCGAGTCGTTGTGCGTCCAGAACACGTCCTTGTTTCGGCGGCTGCACGCAAGCCCGCTGCTCTCGTCGATCTCGCGGTTGGCGATGCGGCAGAGGAGTCGCGGCTCGCCGTACTGGATGGCGCTGGAGGCGTGGGCTTTTGGGGAAGGGCCTTCCGCGCCTTCGGCACAGCTCGACAGGGCGAGGACGGCCACAAGCAACACACGATTCACGGCCATCGCACTTCCCCTCCAGCGCCTGCGGGCTGCTTATCTCCCTTTCATGGCCTCGACGATGTAGCGGGGCATGTAGTCCTTTTCCGCGCGGACGAGTTCCCAAAACATCTTCTTGATTTCGGCGGGGGAGCAAACGGCGGCGGTCAGCGGATCGAGCAACAGGGAATAGACCGCCGCATCGGCGTCCTGTTCCAGCACAGACTTTACGGCCAGCTCGAAGTGCCGCATGTTCGACGCGCAGAGCGCCGCGCACTGCGGCGGCAGCGGCCCGAACTTGCACGGACGGAACCCATTCCGGTCCACCACCACCTCGACCTCGACGACGCCCTCCGTCGGGAGGTTATCGATCAGCCCCTTGTTCTCGACGCTTGCGTGGATGACGACCGGTTGGTTCTTCTCGCGCGCCTCGATGATGCGCGAGGCAAACTCGTGGCTGCGGTGGAGCGGCGGATCGGCCTTGCCCGCGATGACTTTCTCCCGTTGCTTGTCGCCCGAGCGGCGCCACTTCGGCCACATCGTCGCGTAGAAGCCGCTGCCCCCGCGATACTTGTCCCGGCAGTATTTCGCGATCAACTCTGGCCGCTTCCGGTAGTAGGGGACGTATTCGGACATGTGTCCGCTCGACTCGGTGACGAAGTATCCAAAGTGCCGCATCAGGTCGAACCGGACGGGGTCGTGCTCGTAGAGAAGCTGGCCTTTGAGGCGCGCCCTGCGGTCGAGCCGCTGATGGATGACGCCATAGAGGTTCCTGCCCTTGTGTTCGAGCACGGTGAACCACGCCATGTGGTTGATGCCGCCGCAGCGCCACACCATCTCCTCATAGGGCACGCCCGCATATTGCGCGAGAAGGCGCGAAGTCCCCTGCACGGAGTGGCAGAGGCCGACGTAGGGCATGCTCGTCGAGCGGACCGTGGCGAAACTCATCATCGACATCGGGTTCGTGTAGTTGAGGAGCAGCGCGTCGGGACAGAGTTCCTCGGCATCGCGCACGATTTCGAGCCAGCTGGGGATTGTCCGGAGGGCCTTCATCAGGCCGCCGGGGCCCGTCGTGTCGCCGATGCACTGGTCGACGCCGTATTTTTTTGCGATGCGGTAATCGTGGCGGACCGTCGCCACGCCCGACACCTCGATGCAGTTGATGAGGTAGTCGGTTCCGGGCAGCAGCTCCCGGCGGTCGGTCGAAGCGCGGATCGCCCAGCGGTCTTCCTGCCCGAGCTTCCGGCGGATAACTTCGAGCACACCCTTGCTCAGCGCGAGCCGCTTCGGGTCGATGTCCACGATGCTGAATGTTCCACCGTCGATCCCCTCAACCTGCAAGATGTCGCGGAAGAACGTCGGCGTAAACGTGCTGCCGGCGCCGAGGACAGTGACGCTGGGCATGGAGAACTCCTAATAGGGAACAAGAAAGCCCGACGAGCACACGTCGGATTCTATTGGCGCTCGCGCCTGTTGTCAACTCATCCCACGACTGGGGCTTGACTGTTGACTGGCTGGATTTTCGTCGTATAATGCCCGTCGTTCGATGGGTAGGTAGCTCAGCTGGTAGAGCACGGGACTGAAAATCCCGGTGTCGGCGGTTCAACTCCGCCCCTACCCACCATCAATGCAGAAAGACGGGGTGCGCCGGCGAATCAAGGCCGGAGGATTTGTGTCCGTGTTCGTAAAATCGGTGTGGTTCGTGGTGTTGCTGTTTTTGGTTGGCTGCCGCGGCGCCGCGCGGGAAGCAACCGTGCCGCAGTTCGCAGAGGTGCCGCCCTTCGGCGAGCTTGCGAACAGGGTGCAAGCGGAGCTGGTTGTCCTGAACGAAGGGCGGCGCGTCAGGCAGAGCGGCGTTCTTGTGCTCGAACTCAAGCTCGTCAACGTCATGCCCAAGGAAGATGCCGTCGTGTATAACGAGTTGGCGTCCAGCACGCTTGTCATGATTGAGGTGCTCGGACCGGAGGGCAAGTATCAGCGGTCTCCCGAGCACGACGACCTGAGGCGCGGACGGGGCGGAAAATACCACTACGCTTGTCTGCCGCCGGGGGGCTTCGTCGGCCGGCGCTATCTGATTCGCCCGTCCGACCCGTGGTGGGACCTCGAGCCGGGGAAGTATCGGGTGCGGATCGCATACCGCAACCCGTTCGAGCCATGCGTCGCCAGCCCGAACTTCTCGGACGAAGACCTCGACCGCCTCGGCAAGGATGCGCTGGTGCGTTTGCTGACCGGCGGCGTGGTCTCGAACGTCGAAGAGTTCGAGGTTGTTGCCGACAAGTAGTGCGCGGCCTTACCAGTTTCCGATGTCGTCGTCGGTGTCGAACCTGCCGTCTGGGCCTGCGGACGCGAGGTCAAAGCGGCCGGGGTGGCGTGTCGGTGCGCCGTTCTGGTTGAATGGCCCGTCGTCCTGGCCGCCGGTGTTGTAGCGGAGCGGGCGTCCCCATTCGTCAAGGACCTCCGGGATGCCGTCGCCATCGGTGTCGCACAGCATATATCGCGTGAACTCGAAGAACGCGGCCTGTCGGTCGCGGTTCTTGCCGCCTCGCGTCAGGTCGAAGACCTCGTGTCGCCAGGGGTATCTCGGCCGAGACCGCTCCGGGTTGTAGTAGATGGAGCCGCCGCTCAGATAGTAGACGAGGCATTCCGCGCTCTGGTCGAGGTCGGGGTGAATCCCAGCGGCCCTATCTGGGGGATACGCCCCGTGCGCGGATCGATACGACTCCAGGGCAGCCGTGAGCGATTGGATGATGGCGCTGGACCGCAGCAACAGGGGCGGAGGAACTTTGGGCGGGCGCACCAACGGCAGAAGCTCGTCGAGGACCCTTGCTCCGAGGACGATGATGATGGTGGCGTAGATTGCCCGGGCGATGTATTTGAGCCAGCGGCACCTCCGTTCGGGGCTGAGGCCGGTGTCTGCTGTCATGAGCTCTCCGTCCTCCCGTGCGGCGGAGCGTCAAAGCCCGAGGACGTCAGCCATCGTGTATAGCCCCGGCGCCTTCCCGGCGGCGATCCGCGCGGCGCGGAGCGCGCCGCGCGCGAACGTGTCGCGGCTGTGGGCGCTGTGCCGCAACTCGATGTGCTCGCCCAACGCGCCAAAGAGCACCGTGTGCTCGCCGACGATGTCGCCCGCGCGGACGGCGTGGATGCCGATCTCGGGCGCCGTGCGCTCGCCCGGCCGGCC
>CAZBRH010000106.1:0-2131 GCA_964494245.1 uncultured Planctomycetota bacterium
TGTGGTCAACAAACTCCGCGGCGTCTGCAAGTGCTGCGCCGTCAAAGCCCCGGCTTCGGCGACCGCCGCAAGGCCATCCTCGAAGACATCGCCATCCTCACCGGCGGCAAGGTCATCTCCGAAGACCTCGGCATCAAGCTCGACGCCGTGTCGCTCGACGACCTCGGCCGCGCCGAGAAGGTCACGGTCGACAAGGATAACACCACGATCGTCAACGGCGCTGGAAAGAAGTCGGCCATTCAGGCCCGCTGCGACCTCATCCGCAAGCAGATTGAGACGACCACGTCGAACTACGACCGCGAAAAGCTTCAGGAGCGGCTCGCAAAGCTCACGGGCGGCGTCGCGATTATCCGTGTTGGCGCGGCAACCGAGACGCAGATGAAGGAACGCAAGGCGCTCGTTGAGGACGCGCTCCACGCGACGAAGGCCGCGGCCGAGGAAGGCGTTGTGCCCGGCGGCGGTGTCGCCTGCCTGCGGGCCATCCCCGCTATCGAGGCGATCCGCACGAAGCTTCGCGGTGATGAGAAATTCGGAGCCGAGATTGTGGCCGGCGCACTCCGCGCCCCGCTGCGGCAGATCGCCGCAAACACCGGCCTCGACGGCGACGTCGTCGTCGAGGAAGTCCTCGAACGGCCCAAGAACGTCGGTCTCAACGCCTTGACCGGCGAATATGTGGACCTCCTTGATGCCGGCATCATCGACCCCGCGAAGGTTGTCAAGACGGCCCTGATGAACGCCGCAAGCATTGCAGGGTTGTTGCTGACAACCAACACAATGGTCGCGGAGCTGAAGGAAGACAAGGAGCCGGTCGCGGAGGGCGTCGCCTGAGGGCAAGCGCCCGGCCCCGGGAGGCCGGCGTTCGCCGCGCACATAAGGTCTGCGGAAGAGGAGAATTGTCGTGAAGCCGAAACGGAGCGGCGCTGCGCCCGGCATGCTTCTTGTGGCGGTCCTTCTCCTATGGGGCTCCAGCGCCAGCGCAGCGGCGCTCGAGCCCCTCGCGATCCGGTTTATTGGCCAGGCGCAGGCCCCCCCAGACATGCCGGAAGAGGAGTGGGTTCAGAAACGAGCCGACGAGCAGCGCGAGCTGGCCAAGGCGGGAGCACGCGCCGTTCCAGCCATCCTGGAACTCCTCGCCACCACAAAAAGCGACTTCGTCAAGAGCACCGCCCTGACGACGCTCACGATGATGCAGTCGCCCGAGGCGTTGCGTGCGGCGGCCCCGAGTATGGTGCCTTTGCTAGGCGAAAAGAATCCTGCGACTCGATACCTCGCCGCGCAGGTTCTGGGCCTTGCCGGACACCGCTTCGCTCTCCCCCAGCTTCACCAACTGGCGGCGGACAAGGAATTCGCCGTCCGCATCGCCGTCGCCGATGCACTCGGCCGCATCGGGGACCCGTCCAGCGAGGCCGCTCTGCTCGCCCTTCTCGACGCCGGGACCGACGAAGGAGCCGACGAATCGGCCCGGGGCCAGGCGCGGTCGCTTCGGCTCCACGCAACAGAAGCCATCGCCAAGCTCGGCGTCGCGCTCAAGGTCGTCCCCCGGCTTATCGCGCAGCTCGAAAGCGCCGACGTCAATGATCGCGAGGCCGCCGCCGACGCCATCAAGGAACTGCTCGGATACGATATTCGAGAAGATCAACGCTGGATAATTTCTCACAGTGCCGAAATGCGCGCCCCCTTCATTGAACGCCTGAAACAATGGTGGGAGGCCGCGGTGACCACGAAGGACGTCGTAATTCGCGACGAGCCCGAACTCACGCTCCGGCTGAACATCTGTCGCGATGAAAAGCAAAAGCCGGCCATACGGCAGAAGGCCGCCGAAGTTATCGGCAAGCTGGGCAACGCCGAGACCGCCCTTTACCTCGAAGAGATCCTTTATACGAAAGACCCAGCGGTCAGAAAAGCCGTAGCCGCTGTCGCATCGAAGCTGTCGGGCATCCCCATCGAATACCGCGATTCCGACACCGACGTGCAATGGCTCGTCAGGGTGCAGGAATGGGGCAGCAAAGTGCGTAAGAGGAGCGAATAGAAACAGAGCGGGAGACACGACCGAGCTTCCCTGTTCCGCTCCGCGAAGCGGACCTGTGATCTATGGCGAAACGTGATTACTACGAGGTCCTGAATATCAGCA
>CAZBRH010000106.1:2153-10524 GCA_964494245.1 uncultured Planctomycetota bacterium
ACCGCTTCGACCGACGAAGTAAAACGGGCGTTTCGCAAACTTGCCGCCAAGTATCACCCCGACAAAAACCCCAACAACAAGAAGGAAGCCGAGGAAAAATTCAAGGAAATCGCCGAGGCCTACGAAGTCCTCAGCGATCCCGAAAAGCGCCAACGATACGACCAGTTCGGCCACGATGGCCTCCGTGGCACCACAATGCATTCATACCAAGAGGCCAGCTTCGAGGACATCTTCAGCAGCTTCGGGGATATCTTCGGCGACATCTTTGGCCGGACAACCTACACGCGGCGCGGTCCTCGGCGGGGTGTTTCGCTCGAAAGGGGGCTTTTCCTCACATTCGAAGAGGCCGCCTTCGGCTGCAAGAAGCCCGTGGAGATTTCGCGAAACGAGATTTGCAGCGCCTGCCACGGCAGCGGCAGCGAGCCGGGATCGTCCCCCGCCACGTGCCCCATCTGCCGAGGCCTCGGCGAGGTGCAACAATCCCGCGGCTTCTTCGCCGTCCGCACCACGTGCCCGCGTTGCCGCGGACGGGGAACCGTCGTCGAGCACGTCTGCGCGAAATGCGGCGGCAGCGGCCGCGTCCTCTGGAGCGGCACCATCGAGGTCACCGTTCCGCCCGGCGTGGAAGACGGCCAAACCCTCCGGCTCGAAGGCGAAGGCGAACCCGGCGAGGCCGGCGGCCCGCGCGGCGACCTCTTCCTACACATCTCCGTCGGCGAACACCCCATCTTCGAACGACACGGAAGCGACCTTGTGATGCAGCGCGCGATCACGTTCAGCCAAGCCGCACTGGGAGCCAAGATCGACATCCCGCTCCTCAACGGGAAAACGGCGACGCTGAAGGTGGAACCCGGAACCCAATCCGGCCAAATATACAACCTGCGCGGCGAAGGCATCAGAAAACTACGCGGAAATGGCAAAGGCGACCTGCTCGTGCAAATCATCGTCCGAACACCCAGGAAGCTCACCTCCGAACAGGAAGCCCTCTTCCGCAAACTCGCCGAACTCGAAAACACGGATGTCAATCCCCACAAGAAGGGATTCTTCGACCGAATCAAAGGCCGGTTCGCTGAGTAGAAGGAACAGGAGATCGTAACGCGAATGACGAAGAAATCGCCAGAACAAACGCCAGAGCAGACGCCGCCCGCGCCGGAACCGACGCCGCAGAGCGGAGCCGCAGCGCCACCCGCACCGCCAGAACCACCACAGCCGTCCGCGGAACAAAAACTCGCGGAGCTTGAGGACAAGTATCGCCGGGCTCTCGCGGAACTGGCCAACGTGCACAAGCGGCACGCAAAGGAACGCGAGCATCTCGGCAACGCCGCCGTCGCCGCCTTCGTCCGCAAGCTCCTTCCGACGCTGGACGACCTCGCGCGATCTCTCAAGGCCGCGCGCGAATCGCAGGACGTCGCCGCCCTCATCGAGGGCTTCCGGCTTATCGAATCCCAACTCCTTCAAGTGCTCGCGGACAGCGGCGTCAAGCCCATCGACTGCGTCGGGAAGCCATTTGACCCCGAAGTCCACCACGCCATTACAATGGACACCACAACCGCGTTTCCTCCCGGCACCGTGACCGAAGAGCTTGGCCGAGGATTCGCGATGGGCAATTTTGTCATCCGTCCCGCACAAGTCAAAGTAGCCGCCGCGCCGCAGCCAACCGATGCGGCGCACAACCCCACAAAGAAAGAGGGCTAACACATGCCAACCTATGAGTACGAATGCGAAGACTGCAAGCACGCGTTCGAGAAGTTCCAGTCCATCACCGCCGCTTCGCTGAGGAAATGTCCTCGGTGCAGCGGCCGCCTCCGCCGCCTCATCGGCGCCGGCGCCGGCGTCATCTTCAAAGGAAGCGGATTTTATGAAACCGACTACAAGAAGAACCGGGCCGCGTGCTCCTCGTGCGACAAGGCCGAGTCCTGCGCCAAGTCCGGCGATGCCGCGGAAAGCACGGGCAAGAAGAAGCCGAAAAAGCACGAAGACTGAACGTCGCACGTATCGCTCCGTCTGCCCAACCTGCAAGGCACGCGTAGCGACGGACGACCTCTCCGCCGACCGCAACTTCCCGTTCTGCAGCCGGCGATGCAAGCTGGTTGACCTCGGCAAGTGGTTCGACGGCCGGTACCGTATCGAGGAACCGTTGCAAGGAGACAAAGAATGAAACGCCCCGTCATCGCCGTCACGATGGGCGATCCTGCCGGCATCGGACCGGAAATCTGTCTTCACATGCTCAACGACGGCCGGGTGCTGAAGAACTGCGTCCCTGTCGTCGTCGGCAACAGCCAAGTCCTCGAAGCCCTCTCCAGGCGACTCCGCATCCCATTCTCCGCTGAGAAACTACACCCCGACGACGTTGGGCGCGACTTCGGCCCCACAAAACCCGCCGTCATAGACACGCATGTCATGGGACTGGACGACTTCATCCCCGGACGGATGGACCCCGTCTGCGGCCACGCGGCCTACGGCTACATCCTCTACGCCGTCGATGGCGCCATGGCCGGCAGCTTTGACGCCGTCGCCACCGCGCCCATCTGCAAGGAATCGCTAAACGCCGCCGGCCTCAAATACCCCGGGCACACCGAAATCCTCGCCGAGCGGACGCACTCCCCCGGCGTCGTCATGATGCTCACCAGCCCCCGCATCACCGTCTCGCTCGTCACGACGCACGTGGCGCTCCAGGACGTGCCCCCGCTCATCACCCGCCGCAACGTCGAACGCACCATCACACTGACCCACGAGATGATGTCGAGAATACTTGGCCGCTCCCCGCGCCTCGGCGTGCTCGCCCTGAACTGCCATGCGGGCGAAGGCAACCTCTTCGGCCACGAAGAGCGCCGAGCCATCCGCCCGGCCATCGAAGCCGCAAAAAAGAAAGGAATCCTCGCCAGCGGCCCGCTGCCGCCCGACTCCGCCTTCACAAAAAAAATCTTCAGTTCCGTCGATGCCTACGTCTGCATGTACCACGACCAGGGACTCATCCCTTTCAAGATGCTCAGCTTCATGGATGGCGTCAACGTCACGCTCGGCATCCCCATCATCCGCACGAGCGTAGACCACGGCACAGCGTTCGACATTGCGTGGAAGGGCGTGGCCAGCCCGAAGAGCATGATCGCCGCGGTGCTGCTGGCCGCCAAGCTCGCCGCCCGCCGCAACTGACCCGCACGAATCAGAGAACGCGGCGCAGCAGTTCCGCCGCCCGTTCGACGGCGCGGACCATCGGCACCGTCATCACGCTCCCAAACCTCGTTGTGCCCGGCTGCGCCGCGAGCAGAGCCGACCGCGCTCCACAGGAGCGCGCGAGGTATTCTGCGGAAAGCGAGAGTGAAGCCGTGTGCGTGCTGAGGTTGCCAGCAGCCAGTTCTTCGGGAAGAACAAGGCGCAGTTCGCCCGGCGTCCCCCCGAAGTCCGCCGCATCGACAAAAATGACGCTCGCCGGCCTCAGCGCTTCCACCTTCGGAAGCACGTCTTCGGGGACCGCTCCGCCGTCGAACACCCGGTCGCCTTCGAGCCGGGCGGCGACGGCCGGGCCGAACCCGTCATCGCCCCGCATGGGATTCCCGACGCAGATGATGTCGGGCGCGCTGCTAGCGAACGAACGCAATGGGGCTTCGAGCGGGTCCATCGCTTGTGCGGCAGGTTCGGGCGCCGTCAAGTAGTCGTTCGCCCTCATTTCGGCGCCGATTCGCCTCCGGGCTGTGTCCGCTTCTTCAGTTCCCGCAACGCCTCGTCCAGGGCTTCGTACTGCTGCTTATAAATTTCGCGCGCGTAATTCAGGTTACGGATGACCACATCCTGCACAGCGTTGATGGTGGCGCTCTTCTCCTTGAGCAGATCGTCGAATCGGGTGATTTCGTTCTTCAGGGCGGGCAACTGATTGCTCGCGGCGGCGGCGTCGGCCTCGGCCTTCTCGATCTTCTTCGTGATAGCGGCCACGCGCTCGTCCAGCGTCGTCCGGCTCGCTGCCAAGCGCTCATCAACGGAAGTCCTCAGGATTCCGAGCCGCTCGTCCACGGTGCCCTGCACGCCCGCAAGTCGGCCGTCAATCGAGTCCCGAAGCGCCGCAAAGTCTGCTTCGAGCTTCTTGGCGATCTCGGAGGCCGCCGTCGCCGAACTGCGGATTCCCGCAATCTCCTGTTCCAGGGCGGCAATCCGCTCGTTCGATTTCTTGAACTCGGCCGGATTGACACATCCACCAACAGACGCCACAACCAGCACTGCAAGCCCGACGCAAACCATCAGTCGTCTCATCGCACACCTCCTTATACCGAACGTTGCCTGAACCGCCCCGATCCTGATGGGCCTATTTCGACGCCGGATCACCGGCGGATTTTTCGGGAGGAGACCAGGAGCACCGGAATCCGATCCGGGCGTCGCGCGATTCCTTCTCGGTGGCTCGCCGCCTCGTGAGCGAAGCCCGGTCGGCGGGGTCCTCGAAACTCGCTCCGCGCACGGAGATCATTCCCTTGCCAAAATTCCTGTCGTTGCACTTCGTATCGGGATAGGGGGCAAAGACGCTCGCCGTCCATTCGCGGACGTTGCCCGCCATGCCGAGGCAACCGAAAAAGCTCCTGTCCCTCTGCCGCGTTCCGACGGGTTCCGGGGAACCGACGTTCGCTTCGGCGATGTTGGCAATGTCCCGCACGTCGGCATCGCCCCACGGAAACGGCCGTTTGCCGAACGCCTCGCCGCCTTCGGGCACGAAGCCGAGCGCCGCACATTCCCATCCCGCCTCGGTCGGCAGCCGCTTTCCGTTCCCCCGGGCGAAGGCCGCGGCCTCATAAAAAGAAACACCGACGACCGGATGCTCCCCCTGGCCCTCGGGGTATCGGCCGTCCTTCCAGAAGAGCGGTCCGGGCTTGCCCGTCGCGTCCACAAATTGCTTCCGGTCGATTCCCGCCGCTTCCGTCCACCAACGGTCTTCCGCGTATCCACCGCTATCGACGAACTCCTGATACTCCCTGTTCGTCACCTCGCGGACGTCGATAAGGAACCGTTCCAGCTTCACAGGATGCTCCGGAGAGTCGCTCGGCGCCAGCGTGGCGAGCCCTTCATATCGCAGGCCAAGCGGATACACGCCACTCGGCACGGGCGCCATTCCCGGCGGAAGAAACGGAGCGACCCCCGTGCACCAGATACGGACGGCGTCCGCATCGCGCATGAACTCGGGGACAAACGATGCTTCCTGCACGCCCCTGCTCAGCGCGGGCCGAGCCGCGGCATACGCCGGACCTGCGAGGAGCGCGGCTGCCTTCTTTGCGAACTCGGCGCCCTGACCGGCTCTTACCGCGCGGCCAAACGCCTCAATGCTATGGGCGGTCGCGAGCGGTATAAGGTCCCCGAATTTTTCTGGTCCGCCCGCGAATGTCGCCGCGTTCACCGCGTCGGCCAGCGCCTCGAAGGGCGCTCCCGCCGCATCGTGTGCCGCAGAGCGTCGCGCAAGCACAAGCGCCTTGAGCGACGACGTCTTCTTTTCTTCAGCGGGCGCCGTCTTGCGCTCGCTGCATCGACCCCAGGCCTCGTCCAGCTTCGCGCACGCTTCCACGGCTTCCTTTGGAGAGCCATAGTCCGCCGCACGGGGCTTCGCCGGAGCAATGAGTTCGGCGATGGTGATAAGCGCCCCGTCCGGGTCGTGCTTTGCGAGGAGTTCGTTCACCCGCGCATAGCCGGGCCACGCTTGTTTGGCCTCGCGCAGCCGCAGCACGCCGCTGGCGAAGTCCGTCCCTTCGAGTTCTCGCTCGATGCCTGGGTAGAGGGCGTCGAAGGCGCTGGAGGCCGCCGAGCGGAATTGCCCCTCGGCGTCCGCGAAGCTGCTGCGGAGCAGGTCGAGCGAAGTGGAGGTCATCATGAGGGGGTCGAGCGCTTCGAGTTGGGCTTCGGCCCGCGCGCATTTTTCCTCGGCGATGAGGAAGGCAGCACGGGCGGTGTCGGGCATGTGCTCACGGAAGCGGCGGGCCTCTGCCTGAGCCGCACTGGCTTGGCGACGCGTGGCAGAAAGCTCATCCAGCTTCCCGCGGAGCTTCTGCGCGTCGGCATCGCTGCTCTTGCCGAGGATTTCGGAAAGAGCCGAAAGTTTTGTCTCCACATCCTTCCCGCGAACGGCAGCAAGGAGGTCCCGCCGTAGCCGCGCGGAGCGAAGCTTCGCTTCGGCGTCGCTGGTGGGCCGGAACTCCAGCGCCTTCTGGTATGCTTCCGCCGCACGTTCGAAGTCCGCTTCCTTTTCGGCGCTGGCGGCCTGTGTCATCGCCTCGTTATACGCCTTCTCCAGCCGAGCATCGATAGTCTGCTGAAGGCCGTCCAACTTTTTCTCGTCCGGCCAGCGGCTGCGGGCGGCGTGGAGTTGCCTCGTCGCATCAAGGACGTCGCCCGTCGCGGCCACGCGAAGCAGTTCTTCCAGCGCCGTCTGCCGCGTTGCGGTTTCGACCAGCGCGATTGCTTCGACGGACTCCGGGCTGCCTGGGAAATCGGTGGAGACACGCTGTGCGAGCGAAAGCGCTTCCGCCCATTTCGCTTCGCCGGCGGCTTTCCGCGCGGCGGCAAGGAGCGTGCTCGCGGTCATGCCCGGCCCGCGCACTTCCGCAGGAACCGTGGTCGCGGCTGGCACGCTGGTCGTTGTCGGTACCGTCGGTATTGTCGGCGTCGTGGGCGTCGTTGGGCCAGTGGACGTGGAATCTGCTGGCTGCGTCGTGACGGGCGGGCGGAAAAGGCCAAACTGCCATACGGCAACAAGGCCGGCAATCAGCACCGCCGCCGCAGCCGCGGCGACGAGAACTGGCGAGCCGCGGCGCTTCTGTAGAATGGCGCTCGTGGCCGCCGTGCGCTCCTCAGGGTTCAGCAAGACGACGCTCTTCGAATAGTCGAGGTCGGTCTTTTCGCCCGCAAGCACATTGTCAATGTCCTTGATGACCTCGGCCATGCTCTGATAGCGGGCCTTGCGATCCTTCGCCATCATCTTGCAGATGATGGCGGCGGTTTCCTGCGAGAGGTTGGGGTTGACCGCGAGCGGCTCGGTCAAGGGCTCCGTTGCGATCTTGTGCATCACGTTGACAGGGGTCTTGCCCTTGAACGGGAGATCGCCGACGACCGCCCGATAAAGCGTCGCGCCGAGCGAGTAGATGTCCGTGCGGGCGTCGAGGTCCGGCAGCCCCATTGCCTGTTCGGGGGACATGTAACTCGGCGTGCCGAGGATGGCGCCGATGGACGTGATGTTGACCTGTTCGGCGTCCATGCTCTTGGCGAGGCCGAGGTCGGCCAGCTTCGGCTCTCCACGCTTCGTCAACAGGATATTGCCCGGCTTGATGTCGCGGTGGATGATGCCCATTTCGTGGGCTTCGGCGAGTGCACAGGCGATGTCACGGATGATGCGCAGCGCTCGCTTCTCTTCCAGCCGCCCCTCGCGGCTCAGGAGGTCGTCCAAGCTCTCGCCTTCCACATACTCCATCAGGATCATCCGCGTGCCGGCGGCCTCGCCGACGTCGAATGTGCGCACGGCATATGGCGATGTGAGCTGTGCGGCGAGTTTGGCTTCGCGCTCGAACCGCTGCACGAAGCTCGAATCCTGAGCCAACCGCGGAGGCAGGAACTTGACGGCGGCATAGTTGCCGAGCTTGACGTGCCGCGCCTTGTAGACCGTGCCCATGCCGCCCTCGCCGATCTGGCGGAGGATTTCGTAGTTGCCGGCCATCTTGGGCACTTCGGTCGGCAGCGTGTCCTTTTGTATCTGGTCGGCCTGGCTCTGGGTAATCAAGGTCTTTTGCGCGGCGATCTCGGCAAGCGTCCGCCGCTGGCCGTCCCTCAGCAGGCGCTCCTGCGTCTGCTCTGGAGAAAGGAGGCCTTCCTGCAGAACCGTTCCGATAAAGCGCCGGTCGCAGTCCTGCGCAATCGTCTCGTCCACCGATCCGGCCATGTCCACCCTCCAATCGTCGGATTCTACTACGCCGAGAAATCAAGTCAATAGTGATCCGCACAGGAACAACGCTCGGTTCTCCGGCGCTTGCCAGACTCCCGTGCGGAACATATACTTCTGCCATCCGCGGGAGTTGAGAATGGAGGAAAGTATGCTCCGCATCGGAATCAACGGCGCAGCAGGCCGAATGGGACGACGCCTTGTCGCCCTTGTGAAAGAAGCCGACGACCTAGAACTCGCGGCGGCGCTCGAACGCGAAGGCCACGAAGCCATCGGACGAGACGCCGGCGAGGCGGCGGAGATCGGCCCCGTCGGAGTGCCCATCACCTCAACCTTCACCGGACGGATGGACGTGCTCATCGACTTCTCGTCGCCCGAATCGACGGCTGCACGCGCCACGGAGTGTGCAAGGAGGGGAACAGCGCTCGTCGTCGGGACAACCGGCTTGGGCGAAACAGAGTTCTCCGCCTT
>CAZBRH010000107.1:0-10234 GCA_964494245.1 uncultured Planctomycetota bacterium
ATTCTGTTCCTTGCATCCTCGTTTGTCAAGGCGCGGCCAAGTTATAAGCGTTCCGAAGATTGTGGGAAGTTGGGGCAGGAGACGAAGTCCCCCTTGTATCGACATGGAGGCCGCGCCCCCTTTAGCCCTTTTTTCCAAAATCACACAGATTTTGGAACGATTACGCCCGATGGCTGTGGCGGGGCGACAGGCGGCCTGCGTCCGCCGCGTGCCCGGCTATACTCCGATTCCTGCTTTCTGTTCCGGCCAGGCGAGGACTTCGCCTCATCGTCAGAAGCGAAGTATGTCCAGCGCAGTCTCGAACGTCTTTTCGATGGTGACCCATCGGCTGGAAGCTTCGTCGAAGCGTTCGAGCCGGCCGTGGATGGGGAGCGATGTCGTGTAGGGCTTGCAGAGGGGGATGCGACGGAGGGCTTCCTTCGCGCCCTCGCGGATACGGCGATGGGCCTCTTCGGGGGCAAGAAGGATGGCGGTCTCGCGGGCAAGGCCGGTTTTTACCGAGACGCAAACCGGGCCGTCGCCAAAGAATTCGCGCGCCTCGCGGCACGTGGCGTCGTCGCCGCTGACCATGATGAGCGGGATGCCGTAGTGCCCGGCGATGAGGGCTTCCTGGGCCATCTCGCCCGATTCGCGCCCGTTGTACCAGTAGCGGGTACCGGGCTTTGAACTTTGAGTGTGACAGAGTAGGCCGTCCTCGGTTCCGGCCATAGCGTGGTGGCCGAGGAGGATAAGGCCGTCGCAGTCGGCGTCCAGCCCACCGCCAAGCGGGAGGCCGGCGAAGCGGCCCACAACGTACTTGGCGCCCGGGTGCATCAGCTCAGGGACGAAGTTGTATGGCTTGCCGTGGCCATCGCGGACGATGATTTCGTCGGCGCCGCCTTCGAGCAGCCCATCGACGCACGCGCGGATGTCGAGCATGAGCAGGCGGCGGGCTTCTTCATAGCACGGGCCTTCATCGCGCGTCTGTGTAAACATGCAGACGCCGCTGACACCCTCAAGGTCGGTAAAGATGTATATCTTCATGATCTACCCGGCGTCAAGACACCCAGTGCCCGGCCCAAGACACACGAACACCGGCGACAGAAACGCCGCACCATTTCTTGTGCGGGCTTCGCCACGCACTTGTCAACGCGTCTTCGTCATTCGCCCGAGCGCGCTCATTCGAGGTGCCGGGCAATGAACGTGACCGCGTCGCCGACGTTCTTGACCTCGAGCGCCTCGTCCTCGTCCATCTCGATGCCGAACTCGGCTTCAAATCCAGCAACCAGTTCGATGCTCTGGATGGATTCAGCGTGAAGGTCCTCGACGAAGCGGGACTTGTTGGTGATTCGCTCAACGGGGACGCCGAGCACCTGGCTCGTGACCTTCTTGACTCTGGCTTCAACGTCCTTCATGTCTGGCATCGTTCTGCTCCGTAAAAGGGTTATTTCTTGAAGGCCTTCCGGATGGCCGCCTGCAACTGCTCCTTCAACATGCCGTGGAGGTAGTGAATGAGCCGCTCCTCGGCCTCGCTCATCCTGACCTTGCGGCGGGCCATTGCCGCCTTTGCCGTATCGATCATCGCCTTGAGGCCCATGCCCTTCGTTGGCCGGTTGTTGAGCATCCAGCAGAACGAGGGGACTTCCTTCGGCATCAACTGGCCGCTGAAAACGAGGTTGGACATCATCCCAATCATGCTGCCGGTGTTGAGGATGGTGCCGATGCTCGTCTTCGTATGGTCGCCAATCATCGAGCCGAGGAACTGCTCGCCCGTGTCGGTCAGTTGGCCCTTGTGATAGACGCTGACCGTGCTGTAGTCGTTCTTGAGGTCGCTGTTCGTCGTCATCGCTCCGAGGTTAACCCACTCGCAGACGTAGCTGTGGCCGAGGAAGCCGTCGTGGTACTTGTTCGAGTAGCCCTGGATGATGGTGCATTCGACTTCGCCGCCGACGCGGCAGACGGGACCGAAGGAACACGCCTCGCGGATCTTGCCCCCGGCAAGCTGGCTTTCGGGGCCGACATACGTCGGGCCGTCGATCCGCGTGTGCGGCAGGACCTTGACCTTATCTTCGAGAACGATCGGACCGCCGGTCGTGTCCATAACGACCATCGGCGCGACCTTTGCGGTCGGCGCGATATATACATCCTTATCGTCGCCGATGACGCACGAAAGCGGATGCATCTCGCAATGGACGCCCGCGCGGTCTGCGTAGAGTCGGCGGAAGTCGCTTTTGAGCATCGCGGCGTTGTGGCGGATGAGGAGCCAGGGGAAGTCGATCATCGTCGGCTTGCAGCCGCTGGCGCAGCATCGGGCGGAGGCGAGCTTGCCTTCGAGCGCGGCGAGCGTCGCCGCGAAGGAATCCTGCTTCGCCGCAGCCAGCGTCCGCGCTGTGACGCGAGCCGCGACGAGCGTGTCGCCCGACTTGACCATCTCGTCCGGCCCGATTCCGGCAACGTCGCACGCCCCGTCCAGGAGCAGCCGCCCGTTTACCAGCAACACGTCACCCTCGAGAGCGGCCATGTTGTTGGCAGGCCGGTTTACCCTTTCCGCATAGGCCTCGGCGAGCCAATCGCGCACGAAATACGCAACGGAGTCGGCTTTCGCGGCATGGATGATTTTTTCGGCGAGCGTCGTCGCCCCGCAGCGGAGCTCGAACGCGGGCCGCATATAGGTCAACGGATACAAGTCTTCATACTTCGCGTCTTCAAAAACGATGAGCTTCACCAATGCTGCCTTCCTCCTTCGAGCGGACATTCTGAACGTGTGCTAACTTTACATAAGGCGAGGCGCGGAGTCAAGACTGCGCTCCGCAAAACGGCCCTCGGCGGCCACCGAAGAAGACGCAGATTCCCTGAATCGCAGAACGCGTAGCGCGGTTGTCAGTTTCAGGCCGTTCGACTAGAATGGCCGCAAACAAGGCGAGGACACTTCACAAAATGAGACCAGTGCGGCTATTGTTCCTGACCACGGCGGTACTGGGTTTTTGCCGCCCCGCCGATGTCGCGTGTGCAGATATTCGCGCGTATCTCTCGGCACCCGAGCGGATACCTCCCGGGACGACCGCCGCCGTGTCGGCATTGATAATCAACACAGGCGGCGATGATGCCGTCGTGACCTACAAGCTGGATTCCTCCGGCGCTGCCATTGAGGAGGGGTCTGGCGAGCGCAGGGTCTGGCTTGCGCGCCGGTCGTTCTTCGCGCTGCGCTGGCAGGCGAAGGCGGAGCAGAAGGGACCGGGCCGCCTGACTCTCCTGCTCGATGGGCAGGCGGTGGTCGAAGAGCGCTTCGAGGTAGCGGACCCGCCGCCGCCTACCGCCGTCGCCGTGGTCAGGGAGCTGTCCGCGGAGCCCTTCGTCATCGAGATGCCTGAGGCGGGGAAGGCATACACGGTGGCGCTGGAAGTCGTCGGAGGGGCGGTGGGCGAACTGGCCGCGACACTCGCGGGGCTTCGCGGCGTGCGCGGGCTGAACCCGGACGCTCTCATCGCGCGGGGCCTCGTTCCGGCAGCGCTCGGCAAATACCCGGCGCAACCGGAGTTGGACATCCTGCCTGCTCTTCAGGACCTATCCGGTGGGTGGGGGCGTGAGCCCGGCTGGGGACCGGACACGCGCACGACGTCATGGGCTATCTTCTGGCTTGGCTCGTTGGCCAAACGCGGAACGAACATTGACACCAGGGTTCTCAACGCGGGAATCGACCATCTCCGCAGGCGGCTTCCAGACGCAACTCCAGAAATGTTGGTTCGCGGTTTAGCTGCACTTGCGGCCGCAGATGCGGCACAAGGCGCGGACATGGAGATGTTCCAAAAGACCGACGCCGCGCATTTGAGTCAGAGCGGCCGCCTGCTCGGGGCGTTGGCAGGGGCGAGCATCCCGCTCCCTCCGCAGGCCGAGTGGTCTCAACTGAACACGCTGGAAACAGCCGTGCTTGCGTGTGCGGTTTCGGATGCGCAACTCGCCGCCGCAGGGGAGGTCCTTCTGCGCCAGCTTGTGGTTCGGCGCGGGGCTGAGCCGAGCTTCGACACACACGAGGCGCCGCTTTGTGCCCTCGCGCTCAAGCGGATCGTGGACGCTGGAGCGCGGGCGGCCGAAGGGCGGGTTGCCGTGTCACTCGATCGGAAGCCGTGCGGGCCGCCGGTGCACGTGAGCCGCGACGAGCCGGTTGTCCGGCGGCAGGTGCAGGTGGCCGCGACGCCAGGGGTGAAGGGGAAACTGGTCATCACGGGGCCGGTCGGGCCGGGAGTATTCTGCCGGGCGGTTGTCCGTCCCGCTCCGTAGGCGGCTATCGTTCGATGAGCAGCGTAAGAAACTTCGCGCGGCTCCACTGAAGCTGGAGCTGGCGATAAGACATGGTATCGAACGCCTTACTGCCACTGTGCAAGATGACCTCTCGCTTCTCGTCGTCGAATCCAACGGCGACGACGTAGTGGCCGCGGCGTCCCATGCGCCGTGTGATGTCGGGAAGGGGGTGAAGCATCAGGACAAGCGGCCGACGGGCAAGGAGGTTGCGCCGGAGGTCGTTGATGTCCCCTTCGTACGTGCGGACGCGGAAGCCGTTTTTCCGCGCGCCGTAGATCATCTCGACGATAATCGTGCCTCCGCCGTCGAGCTGCTTCAATTGTTGCTTGACCTCTGCCAAGGTAATCGGTGAGCCGAGGTGCCGCATCACGGTCGTGAGGCAGGCCGGACCGCAATCCGAGTGCTCCTCCTGCGGTGTATAAACCACGTCTTCGAGAACCACGCGCGACTGCGGCAGGGATTCGAGATCGGGCACTGCGATAAAGAGAGCGCAGCTCGGGCAACATGCAAGCCCAAGAAGCGCGGCAAGGAGGAGAGGCCCCCTCATTGTGCGGCCTCACAACGGAGGGGAGAAGCGGAATCGCGCCGGGCGCGGCCGGCGCCGTCCCAGCGCCGCAACTATTCCGCTGGCGGCGGAGCGGGAGATGTCCTCGGAGACGGCACGTCGAGCTCCGGGTCTTCGATGGCGACGAAGTACCAGGAGACGAGGAGCGCGGCAAGAAGCACGAGCAAGGCGGCCAGGGCGCTTGCAATGGCGCCGCCGCCAGTCGTCGCCTCGGGGTTATCGGCAAGCCGCGCCACTTCGTCATAGGTCAGAAGGGCGATGCGTTCTTCGGCTTCGGCCTTCGTGTAGCCGGCAGCGACAAGACGGGCGGTCAGGCGCGCCTCGGGAGTGATTCGCGCCAACGCTGATTCCAGCGTTCGCCGCTGTTCGCTCGAAAGTTTTCTGAGCAGAAGGGCGAACTGTGCGGCGGAGATCCCGGCCCGCGCGAGCACGGCCTTGCCTTCTTTGGTTTCGATGAGCTTCTGCATGCGGGCAATGTCCACCTCGGCGCCGGCGGCGAACACGGTGCGCGGCTGTCCCAAGCCGACAGAGAACGAGGCGATGCTCGCCAGAAAGAGTCCGACGCTGTGCAGTTTTTTTCCGGTCATTTCTCCACCCTCCTCAGACCGAGGACAATGACGCAGAAGGATTCTTCGCTCTGGACCGCATTTCTACCGTTGCGGCGCGGGCTGGTCGCCCCCGGGTGTTGCGGCATCCTCTGTCGGCGTTGGCTCAAGCTCCTGCGCCGCAGTTACGAACGAGACCGGCTTCTGGGACACAGACCGCCAGGGGGCGAGCGGCCGCAGCCCGAACGAGACCACGGCAACCGGTCTCAGCGCGACCTGCGCCCCACTATGCTGGAGCATGCTGGTGACCCACTCGACCAAGCTGGCCTCGGAACGGTCGGGGACACGCAGGGCTGCCTGGGCGTCCCAGAGCACGCGGCCCGAGCGGACAGTCCAGACGCGCGCCATGCCGTATGGGTTCGTCGTCACAAACGTGGTGAGATACCTTGCGGTATCCTGCTGCACGGGGTTATTCCAGATGACGGCGTAGGCCATCTGGTCTTCGAGCAGCGCGCCGAGAATCTGCGAGCGGAACGCCGTGACCTTCGTCGGCTTGAGGGAGACGGGCGGCAGGCCCTTTCGGATGGCCATCGCGCGGTCTTCTGCCTCGAGCTTCACGGCTCGGGTCATGCCGAACCGACGAAGCTCCGCCTCCTGCTCGTCGGTGGGCTGAACCACCTCGGCGATGCCGATGTCCTGAAGAAGGTCGATCGGCGGCAACGCTCGGTCGCTGTAGTAGGTTGCACCGTAGGGGACGATCTCGGCATAGAACCGAAGCAGCCCAGGGTTGACGAGTTTGGATTCGACCTTCTTGGTCAGGAGGCCGCGGAGAATAACTTCGCGGTAGATGTTGACGTGCCGTCCCTTCACCTCGAGGTCTCGGCTGAAAAGGGCATCTACAAGCGAATCGACGACAGCAGGGAAAAGACTCTGGCTGCCGCGGATTTCAGGACGGCCGCCGCGCGGCACATAACGGCGCTCGACCACAGGCACGCTGTCCGCTGCCACCCACTTGCAGAGCTCCAAGAGTTGCTCGGCCTTGAGGAAGGACTTGAGCCACGACTCCATTTCCTTGGGCGACGGCTCGGTCTCCGCTTCGAGCATCGCCTTGAGCTGCGTCGCCGCCTGCTGGAGCACGGCGGGCTCGACGTCGGCGAGGATGCGATCCTTGAAAATATCGCCAAGTGTGTAGAGGACGTCGGCAACGACATCAATCGGAAGCCGGCAGATCATGTCGAGAATCCGGCTCTCGTCCCAAAGGCGGATAATCTCCTGATACTTCGGCGGCACCACCTCTTTTTCGTAGCGGATTTCGACCATGCTCGTGGGCGTCGAATCATACACCTCCATCTGCGAGAGGTCGAAATACGCGCGATAGCGACCGTTCGTCGCCAACTCCATAATGCACGGCGAGCCGGTCTGCACCGTCTTCAGCACGACGCGCTTCCAATTCGTCCCATACTCCGGGCCGAAGCTCCCAAACCATTTGCCCTTTTGGACAAGCTCCACCCGCGCCCCGACGGGTTGATTGACGCTCAAAGCCACAGTCCCCCGACATCCTGCCGCAAGAAGCACAGCGGCGACGATCAACACCAGCGACCCGCGAACAATCGCCCTTGTAACACCGGATGACGCGCTTCTCCGCTCAGACATGTTCGGCTCCTTTCCTCATTTCGCTTGCAGCGGCCTCGGCTTCCCCGGCGGTTTGCGCCGAAGCCGCGCGCCGGGAGATAGAAACAAGACCGCCGCGAGAACCACGCCCGGCAAAACGAAAAAACCAAGCGGGATTATAGGATGCCCTCCCATGCTGTCAAGCGCTTTCGCCGCCAAAAAATTCGCCTGCGGCCCCAGCCCATTACTACTTGTATTTGCAGGCCAGCAGCGCCACAAGCGCCACCAAGGCAATGGCTCCGAGACTATACAAGAACACAAGCAGTGTTTCCTTCAGAATCGCCCGCGGCTCGTCTTTGCGCGCCAGACTGTAAACGAATGACACCACGAGGCAAAGAACCACTCCCGACATGTACTGCGCCAACGCGGTCATTTCTCTTCCTCAGTCTCTCCTGTCGGGCGCCCGCATCGGTAAAAAGCATCCGCCATCAGCAGCACGTTCAGCGCCCCCGCCACAAGCGTCAGCAGGAGTCCCAAATCCCCAAGTTTCGATGCGGGGAACTCCGGCCGGCCTGCCGACAGGACAAGCGCGACGAACGCCACTAACCCGTTGCAGGCCTGGAGCAGAAAAGCCCACGGATGGCGGCCTGCGTCGATCTCGCCAGCGCCCCGAAAGTCCAGCACGGCGATGCGCAACGCGGCCTTCACCGCCCCCCGTGGCCGGATGTCCACGCATCCTCCCTCGGTCAACAACACGCCGAGCACAAACATCGCAATCAGGATAAAGCAGAAGAGAACCGCCTTCGTCCGCCGTCCGATATACCAATGACCGGCGCCGGGGAGCAGCCATGCGAGCAGGAGCGTCAGGGCGGGACTCTGTTTCATGATTGCATCGGCCTGCCGGTGGGAGCCCTGCTCAGGGGTTCATGTTTCCGAGGTGGGCCGATCGACAGAGCGGCGCGCCCTCCGCACCGCTTCTGCATAGCGGGGGTCAGACCGCACCTTGTCCAGGTCGCTGTCGGCCTCCATGTGCCCTACGTCCGAGTATCCTAACTCAATCGCCCGGAACAGGGCTTGAAACGCCTCATCCGGTTGGTTCAGCAGCGCGTAGCTGCACGCAAGGTTGTAGTGGACGATCGGGTCGTCCTGTCGAAGCGAGGCGAGCCGCCGATCAACCTCCAGCCCCTTCGCATAGAGCTTGCGGCCCGTGTAGAGGTTTCCGAGGAGTGTGAGCACTTCCACGTAGTTGGGATTTCGTTTGATAATGTCTTCGTAGAAGCGAATCTCCCACTCTGCCCCGTTGATCTCCCGACCGGCAGCCGGTTGTTCGTGAGACACGGAATCCGGCATCCCTGTCCCTCACACCGGGGTGCGTGCCCGGCACCGTTTACTTCGAGCGTATTATACGGGGGACCGCTTGGCATGTCAATATGCCGAGTCGGCGGGTAAGCGTTCCGAAGATCGCGTGGCTTCTCTTTTAGAATGCAATGTGCTAGGCGACCACCATCGCAACAAGGCAATATATTCTAGCGCAAGTTCGATCACACAGATTTCGGAACGATTACGACCTCGCCATCTTCTTGCTTCCCTCAGTCCCCGTCGATATACTCCTCGACGACGCAGGGGGACGATGTGCCTGCGCACCCCGAAGAACTCCGAACGGCGCTTGATTTCGGACGCTAGGCGGCACATGATGGGGCATCGTTGATTCCCTTTAGGAGGAGCGGGCCGTGAGGAAAGCCGTCATTGCGGGATTTGTCTGCGTCGTCGTGTTGGGAGCACAGGGCTGCACACTTGTCCGGCTCGTGCGCTTCGGCCGCGGCGAAAAGGAACTAACCATCGACGCAAACGACATCGTTTTCTGCGGGACGAAGGACGGAATGCTGCTTTTCGAGGCGGGGCTCCGCTTCCGCAACCGCAGCGGCGGCGAGGCGCGCCTCCGCGCCGTGCGCGTCGAAGCGAGAATCGACGACCGGTATGTCTTCCACGCCACCAGTGAGCAATCTGTCCTCATCGAGCCGCGACAAGAAGTCCTTGTCCGCGTTCCGGTGACCGTAGACCTCTTGAGCGCCGCGGGCGCCCTGGGCGGAACGCGGATGCTCGTGCTTTCCGGCGAGGCGATCGCTGACCTCGGCATGTTCGGCGAGAAACGCTTTTCTTTTCGCTCCGAAAACAAGCTCTTTTCGCCCGACGACCCGAAGCTCACGTTCGTGGGGCTTTCGCTTCGGAAGAGCAATCTTTTGGAGCTACGCCTGACGCTGACGCTGCGGCGCGAATCCAGCGGGGAGCGCACCCTCAAGTCGCTCCGGCTCAGCGGTTCGCTCTACGTGAACGGCCTCCGCGCCGCGGCCATCCACCACGAGCAGACCACCCAGGCGGCGGAGCTGCTTGAGGTGGACGTGATCGTGCCGACGCTGGCCGCCGTGCAGACGGTGGCCGCGCTGGTCCGCGGCGAGCCGGTCGACCTCCGGGTGGATTTGCTGCTCGAGGCAGAGACGCGAGCGCTGAAGTACCGGATACCCTACACGTTCGAGCGGAAGCAGGTCTCGTTCGGCGGCGGCTCGAGCGACACCGACGGCGATGCGGTTAAATGACGAATGACGCAATGACGAATCAACGCTCGAATGATTATTGGCTATTCGTCATTGCTGCGCCTGTGCTCTTGGTCTTGTTCGGCTCGTCGTGTGCGCTCATCGAGCACCCGTCCTCGCTCGTCCACGATCCGTACACGCTTTTCCGCGACTCGTGCGGCATCATCCGCGAGGCGCTCCGTGCGTCGCCCGAACCCGTCCCGGAAGGCGTCCACGCCAACGGCACATTCCGCCGCGTCAACGGCGTCGGCGTGCTGACGGTCTGGGGGACGCCCTACGAGCGCGGCTTCGCGCACGGGCGGCTGCTCGCCCCGGCGATTCTCGATATGCTCGACGCCGTGTGCGGGTCGAGCTTGCTGCTCTCCGATGGTCGCGACTACGAGCGGGACATAGTCCCGCTGATGAACCGGTTCGCGTTCGAGCCGGACGACGACGCGGAGCTGCGGGGCATCTACGACGGCGTCCAGGCGGCGCTCGGGCCGGATGTCGTGTTCCGAGCGTTCCGCCGCCCGCTGACACTCCGGGACCTCCAGGCGTATAACACGGTCGCCGACTGGTATCGGAGCGGATGCGCCTCGTTTGCCGCCTGGGGCGGGCGGGCACGCGACGGCCACGTCTGGGTCGGCCGCAACTTCGAGTTCCTT
>CAZBRH010000107.1:10271-10494 GCA_964494245.1 uncultured Planctomycetota bacterium
GTTCGTCGTGCAGCGGCCGCTTGGCGCCAAGAAGGCCTGGGCGACCATCGCGGCGCCAGGAATGATCGGCTGCATCACTGGAATCAACGAAGATGGCGTGTTTGTCGCAATGCACAACGCGTTCCTGCCGCCGACCCCGCTCCAAGCGGGCTACTCGCCGCGGCTGCTCGCACTCCGCCGCCTGATGGAATCCTGCTCCCCCGCCAATCTCGAACCCAGCGCC
>CAZBRH010000108.1:0-10111 GCA_964494245.1 uncultured Planctomycetota bacterium
ACATGGCTCACAAGATGGGCTTCGAGCCAATCGATGCCGAGTCCGACCCCGTCCAGCACGTCCGGCGGCTCACAGACGGCGGGGCGGACGTCGCCTTCGAGGCCGCTGGCGACCCGCAGGCGATGCTTTGGACCGTCGCCGCCGTGCGGCCCGGCGGCCGCGCCGCAATCATCGGCATCCCTGCGGAAGACAGGATCGCCTTCGACATCCACGCGATGCGGCGCGCCGAACTGACGCTCTACAACTGTCGCCGTTCAAACCGCACGCTCGCCGAGGCCATCGCAACACTCGCCGGCCCCGGAGCGGACATCGCCCGCGTCTGCACGCACCGCTTCCCAGTGGCCGAATCCGGGCGGGCATTTGATTTGGTGTCTCGGCTCGCCGATGGCGTCGTCAAGGCAATGCTGATGCAGGATTGAGGAGCGGAGCATGGGAGGGAACGCGAAGCCCGGCGCTGGCCTGTCGGTGCTTGTCGTCGATGACGAACCGGGCATCCGCAGCGTCTGCCGCGAATGTTTTGGGGCCCTCGGCTGCACCGTCGAGGAAGCCGGAACCATCGCAGAGGCGCGTCGCGCTCTGGCCACGCGGCGTTTCGACTTGGCCATCTTTGATGTCCGCCTGCCCGACGGGTCCGGCTTGGACTTGTCCCGCACGGTGAAGCGGACGATGCCCGACGTGGCCGTGGCGATTATGACCGCCTACGCGGCCGTCGAGGACGCCGTCGAAGCCGTCAAGAGCGGTGCGCTGGACTACATCGCCAAGCCGTTCGACGTTACGCGGCTGCGCGAGGTGCTCGAGATGGCGACCAGCCGCCTGCCCGCCGCCCGCGAAGAAAAGGGAGTTTTCGAATTTCACGGCATCGTCGCTGCGTCGCGCGCAATGCGTTCCGTCTGCGAACTCATCGAGCGTGCCGCACAGATTCCATCGACGGTGCTCATTCAGGGCGAAAGCGGCACCGGAAAGGAGCTTGTCGCAAGGGCGATCCACGCCGCCGGGCCGAACGCCGCCGAGCCGTTTGTTCCCGTGGACTGCGGTTCCATTCCCGCGACGCTGCTCGAAAGCGAACTCTTCGGCCACGTCAAGGGCGCGTTTACCGGCGCCCACGCCGACTCGCCGGGACTCTTCCGATCCGCAGCCGCCGGGACGGTGTTCCTCGACGAGATCAGCGAACTCCCGCCGCCGCTTCAGGTCAAACTTCTGCGGGCGCTCCAAGAGCGCGAAGTCCGCCCCATCGGCGCGACGCGCCCCCTGCCCTTCCGCGCGCGGATCATCGTCGCAACCAACCGCGACCTGCGAACCGCGATGGCCGACGGCGAATTTCGCCGCGACCTCTTCTACCGCCTGCACGTCATCCCCATCTACCTCCCCCCGCTTCGCGCGCGAACCGCGGACATCGAGCCGCTCGCGCGCCACTTCCTCGACCAACTCAACACGGCAGCCGGCAGAAGCGTAAGTTTCTCCCGCGCTGCACTGGAGCTGCTCAAACAGCACAAGTGGCCGGGGAACGTCCGCGAACTCCAAAACGCCATCGAGCGAGCGTTTGCCCTGGTGCCTGGCGACTGCATTGATGAGCAGGCCTTCGCCGAACTCAGCCAGGTGCCGGAGCCGCCACGCGAGGGCGACCGGCTCGAAGATTACGAGAAACAGGCGATTCTGGCCGCGCTTCAGAAGTGCGGCGGCAACCGCGAAAAGGCCGCCCAGACCCTCGGCATCGGGGTCGCCACGCTTTTTCGCAAAATCAAAAAATACGGCATACGGTAGGAACCGACACTGAAGGAATGTCCGACAAGGGACGCCGGCGGCGTGCTTGCGCCGTTCCGAAGCAGACGGACACCTTCGTTGACTTCTGCGGGCGGTCGGCAAATAATGTCCGCAGAAAACGCGGAGAATGGAACGTGTCTCGAAGGTTGCGGGGCGGATTGCGGATCATCGACGCGAACCTGAACCGCGCCCGCGAAGCCACACGAGTCGCCGAAGAACACGCCCGCTTCGTTCTCGACAACGCCGCCCTCACAGGGCGACTGAAGGCGATGCGGCACGCGCTCCGAGAACTTGCCGACTTGGCGGATGCCGGTTCCGGCCGTCTTATCTCTGCACGCGATACGTCGGGGGACGTCGGAACCTCCCTCAGCGTTCCGATGGAGATGACCCGCGCCACGCCCAGGGACGTCCTTGCGGCCGCATTCAAGCGGCTGCAAGAAGCGCTTCGAGCCATCGAGGAACACGCGAAGGTCGAATGCCCGGCCGCCGCGTCGAAAGCCGAGGCACTTCGATACGAGGCCTACGCTGTCGAGGCCGAAATGCTGGGACCTCGCGCGCGTCTGGCGTCCGCGCGGCTTTGCGTCATCGTTACGGAGGCGCTCTGCCGCGGGCGCGACGTGGCGGAGGTGGCGCGCGCGGCGGTGGTCGGCGGCGCCGAGATGATCCAACTCCGCGAAAAGGAAATGGACAGCGCTCCCTTCCTCGCAGCCGCAAAACGACTCAGGGACGTGACTGCCGAACTGGGGGCGCTTTTCATCGTCAACGACCGCGCGGACGTCGCCGCGGCGGCCGACGCCGACGGCATCCACGTGGGCCAGACCGACCTCCCCGTCGCCCAAGCGCGCCGCCTGCTCGGCGGCGGTTCCATCGTTGGCGTCTCGACGCACTCCATCGACGAAGCGCGGCGCGCCGTTGCCGAAGGCGCTGACTATATCGGCGCGGGGGCCGTCTTCGCCACGCGGACAAGGCCGACCCAGCGCCTTGCCGGACTGGACTACGTCCGCGCATGCGCCGCCGAAGTCCGCATCCCCTTCTTCGCCATCGGCGGGATTACGGCGGACAATCTTCGTTCTGTCATTGGCGCCGGCGCAAGCCGCGTGGCCGTGTGCTCGGCGGTCATCGGCGCCGACGATGTCGAAGCAGCAGCGCGAACCATCCGCGGACTCTTGCCAAGAAGCACCGATGAGGAGCCCAGATGAAACTCGGACGCTGGAAACGAATGCTCATCTTGACCGAAGGACTGACGGGACGGTATTCGTCGAAGACGGCGGCGGGACTCGTCCGCTACTGCCGGAACGACGTCGTCGGGATTCTCGATTCGCAATACGCTGGGGGCGATATCGAGCCGGTGCTCGGCTGCGGGGCCGGGCTGCCAGTCGTGTCCGATGTGGCGTCGGCGCTGCCGCTTCGCCCCGAAACGTTCGTGATTGGCGTCGCACCCGTTGGTGGGGCGCTGCCGGGCGGTTGGCGGCGACATATCCTCGACGCGCTCGCCGCCGGAATGGACGTGGTGAGCGGCCTGCACGAGTTTCTGAACGACGATCCGGAGTTCGCCGCCGCTGCCGCCAGACACGGCCGAACCATCCACGACGTTCGCCGCCCCCGCGAGAGCATCCCCATCGGAAGCAACCTCGCCAGCCAGATGAAGGCGAAGCGGGTGCTCACCGTCGGCAGCGACGGGAACATCGGGAAGAAATGGACGGCCATCGAGCTGACGCTGGAACTCCAGCGCCGCGGGCACGACGCCGATTTCGTCGCAACCGGCCAGACCGGCATCATGATCTGCGGCAGGGGCGTCCCGCTCGACCACGTCCTGTCCGATTTCGTCTCCGGCGCCATCGAGCAGGAACTGCTCAGCCGCGAAGAGCACGAGGTCTTCATCGTCGAAGGGCAGGGCGCGATTGTCCATCCCGGCTTCTCCGGCGTCACGGTCGGCCTGATTCACGGGACGGCGCCGGACGCGATGGTCTTCGTTCACAACCCGACGCGCGAACGCCAGCGGGCGGGCATCCGCATTCCGCCGCTGCGGGAACTGATACCGCTGCACGAGGAACTCTGCCGCCACCTGCACCCGTCGAAGGTCGTCGCGGTGTCGCTGAACTGTGCGGCGTTGGACGACGAGGCGGCGAGGGCGGCCATCGCCCGCGTGCAGGAGGAAACCGGCCTGCCAACAACCGACCCGGTCCGCTTCGGCGCAGGCCCGCTGGCCGATGCGGTGGAGGCGATCCTTTGAAGCTGACATGGGCGCCGCTCGACCTGCGGCTGCGACGGACGTTCACCATCAGCCGCGAGTCCCTCGACGTTCGCCGCAACGTCCTCGTTCGCATCGAGGCCGATGGACATGTCGGGCTTGGCGAGGCCGAACCGACGCCGTTCTACGGGGAAACGGCCGAAACGGCACTCGCCGCGCTGGAGCGTTTTGACACTGCGCCGCTCGAAGGAATCGAGCAGGGCAAGGCCATCGACCGGATTGTCGCCGAATGCGCCGCCCAACTCGCTGGTCACATGTCCGTCATCGCCGCGCTCGATGCCGCGCTCTGGGACATTCGCGGCAAGCAGCTCGGAAGGCCGATCTGGAAACTGCTCCACGCTCCGGGGCGCTGTTCCGCGCCGACCTCCTATACCATCGGCATCGCTGAACCCGACGAGATGGCGCGGGCGGCCGAGGAGGTCAAGGGCCTGTATCGCGTGTTCAAGATCAAGGTCGGCGGCAAAGACGACATCGCATGCCTCAAGGCGATCCGCCGTGTGTCCGATCTGCCGATCCGTGTGGACGCCAACGCCGCATGGAGCGCCAACGAGGCAGTCGAGCGCATACGCGAGATGTCTCAGTTCCACGTCGAGTTGGTCGAACAGCCGTGTGCGCGCGAGGACATCGATGGACTTCGCCGCGTGCGCGAGGCAGTGGACGTGCCGATTATCGCGGACGAAAGCTGCCACACCGCGGCGGATCTCGGCGTGCTCGAGGGCGCGGTCGATGGCGTCAATATCAAGCTCGTCAAGACCGGCGGGCTATGCGAGGCCGCGCGGCTCGCCCGCCGCGCGCGGGAGATCGGCCTCAAGGTCATGGTCGGCTGCATGACCTCAAGCTCCCTTGCGGTGACCGCTGCCGCGCATATCGCGGGCTGGGCGGACTACGTTGACCTCGACGGCAACTTGCTTCTCCTGAACGACCCGTTTCGAGGCGCCGAGGTGCGGGCAGGCGTCGTGCAGATTCCGAGCGGCCCCGGTTTGGGGGTGAGCGAATGATGCGGGCGGTGGTTATCACGAGTCCGGGACGGGTCCAGATTGCGGAGCTCCCCGTGCCCACGCCCGGCGAGGGCGAGATCCTTGTGCAGGTGCGGGCCTGCGGCGTCTGCGGGACCGACGTGCACATCTACCGCGGCGAGTATCTCGGCGACTACCCCGTGATTCCAGGGCACGAGTTCGCGGGCGAAGTGGTCGAAGTCGGGCCGGGCGTGAGCCGGTTCCGCCGGCACGACCGAGTCGCCATCGAGCCGAACCTGAGTTGCGGCCGCTGCCGATTCTGCGCGATCGGCGAGCAGAACTTCTGTGAGAACTGGCGCGCGATCGGCGTTTCGTTGCCGGGCGGGATGGCCGAGTTCGTGTCCGTGCCCGCGCGGGCGGCTTTTGGCATCGGCGAGCTGTCCTACGAGGCCGCGGCGTTCATGGAGCCGCTCTCCTGCGTGCTGCACGGGATGGAAAAGCTCGACGTGCGATACGGCGAGAGCGTGCTCATCCTCGGCGCCGGCCCGATTGGCCTGCTCTTGGCGCAAGTCGCGCGGGCGTTCGGCAGCGCCCGGATCGTCATGGCCGACCGCGTGGCGTCGCGGCTCGAACTCGCTCGGCAGGTGGCCGGAGCCGAAACGGTCCGCACGGACAAAAGCTTTGGCGCCGTCGCCGAGTTGTCGCCGGATGGTTATGACGCCGTCATCGACGCGACCGGCGTTCCGGAAGCAATCGAGCAAACCATCTCGCTGGCGCGGCACGGCGGCCGGGTGCTTCTGTTCGGCGTCGCGCCGAGGGAAGCGACCGTGCGGCTCAAGCCGTTCGACATCTTTCGCAAGGGGCTGCACATCTATTCGAGCTACACGTCGCTGCGCAACTCGCTTCAGGCGCTCGACCTTCTGCAAGGCGGACGGGTGGAAGTCAGCCGACTCGTGTCGCACCGCCTGCCGATGGAACGGTTCAAGGACGCCGTCCATCTGCTCGCTGACCCGGAAGGCGCGATGAAAATTCAAATCCTCCCGACGGGGGGCGGGGGAACCGACGAACGCTGACCCGCGCCCGCCATCGCGGCTGGAGCTCCGTCCCGTTGCACCGCAAACAGCGGGCCCTTGAAACGGGCTTTCTTCCGAACCGGCGGCGGTTCTCCGAACCGGCCCTCAACAGGCCGACGAGTCGCTCTTCCGGTAGCCCAGCAGGTCGGAATCCGTGATGACCTCGGCTGGCACGAGCTTGTAGTGGCGCTCGTCCACGACACGTGTCTCTCTGTCCTCGACCGTAAGCTCGAAGAGCGCGATCACATCGTCCTTCATGAATTGCGCCGCGACCGCCCGGCAGATGAGGCCCGGGAACTTTTCTGCGCAACAGCCAATGTCCTGCGCCGCTTGGACTCCGCTGATCTGGTCGCCGCCGCCCTTCGCTTGGACGGGAACAACGAACTGCACGCCGCGCCGGTTCACGCCGACATAGACCTCGTCAATCTCGATCTGTCCGATGCCGGAAACGGTCGTGCGCAAGTGGTTCTGAAGCGAGCAGGTTGTGATCCCGAGGAAGACGTCAACGAGGCGATTGTAGCGCACCTTAGCCAGAAGGGCTTGTTCGTCGCTCAGGGCATACCGCGAGATGATCTCCGGCGTGGCATCGGGAATCTTCGTCGCCAGAAGGTCGGGTCGCGGAACGATGCGGGACGGGGCGCCAAGCCGGAAACGGTATGTTCCATGTCCGGCTAACTCAATTGTCCACTCTTTGCCCTCCGGCGCGGTGTCCGTGATGGAGCAGGGCAGCACGGAGCGGAAGCGGTAAGAATAGATAAGGTCTCCGAGGTTCTTGGGCAATCTCACGTGGAGCCGCTCCGCAACCTGCTCAATTTCGGAGCGGTCGAACTCGAAGCTCGTGACACCCTTGCGGTGATGGTGCCGGAAGATTTCCCCAACGATGGTGTCCTACAGATTCTTTTTCGCCATGTCTCCTCCCTAGTTCCCGCCCGGCCACAGGAGCACCAGGACTTCTTCGCGAAGCTGCTGCCGCGTCGCCGTGGACAGCCGGGTTCTGAAGAGATCGCGCCGCACGACCTCGTATCCAAGCATCGCCGCGATGTCTCCGAGTATCTCCCCCGTGCGGATCATCACGCGCAGATACGAGGCCTGGTCGCCGACGACGTACGCGAGTTGTGCGCCGGGGCGCAGCACCCGCCGCAGCTCCGCGAAATGGCGGGCCATGCCGCCGAAGTAGAGCTTCACGACTCGCGCGTATTGTCGCTCGAAGCCGCTCGTCTTGCCCAGCGCGATGCGGCGGTCCTCGATCTCGCGAGCGAGCCGCTGAATTTCCGCCACAGATCCAACCCACCGGTCGTCATCATCGTTTTGGTACACGTTGCGGGTGTTTGAGCGTAGCAGGTTCTGCTTCAGCGCGCGGAGGTCGGTCCGATCCGATGCAAACCCCAATACAACCGTTTCAAGCCGCGTCGTGCGAGTATAGTCCTTCTCGTTGGGATAGGGTGGCGACGTGATTACGGCGTCGATGGAACCGTCGGGCAAGTGCCCGAGTGGCTGCCTGGAATCGTGCCACCGCACCTCGGCATCGGTCGGCGGACGGTGCCGCAGATGCTCCAGGTCCGCCGCAATGTGAAGAGCATTCGAGAGCCAGGCATCCACAACCGGCGCATCTTCCTTGATCGGGCCAATGCCGACCTCCGGCCCGAAATGAAGGTTGCCGGCCTCCGTCACCAGCGTGCGAGCCAGCGCGAGGAGCTCATGCCGATAGCAGGCGGCTTCAGAATCACGCCGCAGACATTCGAGCAGCACAAGCACTTTGTGAAGCGGCAGCGGGCTGATGGAGTCCTTCAGAAGCAGGTTCGCCGCCTCGCCCGGAAGCGTCCATAGCGGCCCCGTTCAGCGGTCGAGTTCCCCTTTGGCGGTCCGCGCGATCCGCCGCGCGTGCCGGGCCAACAGCGTCCCGTCCAGCGCCCAGTCCGTTTTCACCGCGCTGGCAAAGGCGCACATCGGATGCGCCTCCAGCCCGACGCTGGCGATCTCCGCCTTCTTGCACTCAACCAGCGTCGTCCCGGTGCCGCAGAAAGGGTCGAGAACCGTCTGCCCCGGACGCACCCCGAAATCCAAAATGTACTGCCGGACCAGTTGCGGCGGGAACGACAGGACAAAGCGGTACCAATCGTGCGGCGCCCGGTCTTCCGCGAAAAGCTTATTCCGGTTGCCGTTGCGAATGGCTGCAGGGCGCAGAGAACTGCGCCGGGCCGCAAAGCCCAATGCTCCCTGCCCACGTACCGTTTGTATCCCCGCCTTTGACATGTCGAATCGCCTCGGGCTTGGCGGCGGCGAGTATACCACAGCGTCGGCGGCGCCGACAACCGAGCGCCCCGCCTACTCCGGCGCCGGAAGCCCCAGCCGCACGTATTGCTCCGGCGGCGCGTCGTTCTTCTTCATCTCACGGACGAGGTGTTCGATCATTCGCTGCTCGATCGCGGCGTCCTTGAGCGGGCGAAGCTGCTTCGGGTCCTCCACGATGTCGAAAAGCATGTGGCCGAAGGAGAAGGCGTCGGTCCGCTGAAAGGCATTGGCGAGCGTCCGCATGACGCGGCAGCCCTTCGTGAACGAAAACGGCCCCGCGAGTTCGACCGTCCGCATCTCATCGACGCTGAACGTGTGGCGCATGTGCGCGGGCATGTGCGTGTACTGGTAGAGCGGTTCGTTCTTCGGGTTTGTGGGCGCTCGCATGTAGGTGTAGCGGCCGTCGGTGACGTTCACGTGGCCACCGTGGAGGCCATAGAGGCCGGCCTCGCGCACGGGGCTATCGCCGGCGACGGCCTGCCGCAGGGGGACGCCCTGCATGTCGGGCGGGAGTTCGACGCCGAAGTATTCGAGCAGCGTCGCCGGCAAGTCGATGGTCTGGACGAGACTCGCGCGGCGTTCGCCGCGCTTGCAGCAGCGTGGGTCCCAGATGAAAAGCGGCGTGTGGGCGATCTCGTCGTAGAAGGGCATTCGGCACTTGCCCCACCAGTCGTGCTCGCCCAGCAAGAACCCGTGGTCGGTGTTCACGATGAGGAGCGTATCCTTCCAGAGGTCGTAGCGGTCCATCGCGTCGAGGACGAGGCCGAGGTATTTGTCGCACATGCTGATCAGTGCGGCGTTGAGGAAGCGGAAATGTTCGGTCAGCTCGAGCTGCTCGGGGCCGACGCGTTCGTAGGTCGGCCAGTCGCGGTTGAACTTGCTGAAGTCGTGGTCGGGATAGAGGTCCTTGAAGTTTTGGTTCACGAAGTAGGGCTCGTGCGGGTCGAAGGTTTCGATGTGGAGGAACCAGTTGTCGTGGGCGTGGTTGCGGTCGAGGAATTCGAGTCCCATGCGGAATGTTTTCGCCTGCGGCTGCTTTTCTTCCTCGCGCATATACGCTCGGTTGACCCAGTCCTGGCGGCTCTTGTATCGTCCGGCGTTCGGTTGCGGAAAATCGGGATCGTTGAGGTCGCAAATCCAGGGGTCGCCCTCTTGGCCGCGCGAGGCCTGCCACGAGGAATAGCGCGTGTGGTAGGTCGCCCCGCCTTCCTCCCAGTAGTGGTAGTGGTCGGAGACGAGGTGCGTCGTGATGCCTTTGCCTTTCAGGATTTCGGGTGTCGAGTCGTCGAAGGGTTCGAGCGGCCCCCAGCTCCGGTGGAGGAAGTTATAGCGGCCGGTGTGGAGTTCGCGCCGCGCGGGCATGCAGGGCATCGAGCCGACAAAGGCGTTGTCGAACACGACGGATTTCTGCGCGAGACGCGAGAAGTTCGGCGCGTGCACCCAGCCGCACCCATAAGGCGGCAGCATATGCCGGTTGAGCGAATCGAACATCACCATGATGGCTTTCATCGGCGAATCCTTCTCGTCGGGCCGGAGGATTGATGCGGGAGAGAATAGCGCACCGCCGAACCGAGGTCAACGGCCGGCCGCGGTGGGCCGACGCGGCGGAATGCGCCCTTCATGCTTCGAGCGGCGCGCCGTAGGTGTGCCACGACTCGCCGCAGTCGAGAAACACCACCTCGACCCTGCCGGCCAGGCGCTTTGCCATGTGTTCGGCGAGTTTTCGGACTGCCGGGTTTTCGGTGCTGTAGTGGCTCGCCTTGATGACCGAGATGCCC
>CAZBRH010000109.1:0-7741 GCA_964494245.1 uncultured Planctomycetota bacterium
CCCACCAACGACAACGCCTGAGTGGAGAACAACGTTGTTGCCGATTCGGCATCCGCTGCAAATGGTCACGCTGGGATGGAGAGTCGTGTGGCGGCCAAGAACGGCGCCGCGGCCCAGAAAACAAAGCGCACCAATCGTTGTCCCGTCGCCGATGTAAACGTCGTCTTCGACGACCGCACAGGGGCCGACCGAGACCCCAGTGCCCATGCTTACGCTGCGTCCAACGACGGCAGACGGGTGAACGCCCGGGGGCGGAGGCGGCTCCGACGGCGCGAAAAGATCGGTCAGGCGCGCCAAGGCCGCATCCATATCGCGGACGCGGATGAGCACGCTCGCGGCGCCGGTGTCAGGCAGCTCAAGCCCTTCCGGAGCAACGAGCGCGGCTGCCCGCGTCTCGGCGGCTACTTTGACGTATTGCCTGTCCGCAATGAAGCTTATGTCCGAAGGCCCTGCTCCGCGCAAGCCGGAGACCCCTGCGATGAGAAGCCCCGGATTCCCTCGGACGATGGTCCCGCCGATGGCTTTTGCGACGTCGGCCGCCGTCAATCCGGCGCCAGCTTTCTGGCATTGGCATTCCTCGCACGGTGCAGCCATCGATTATCCTTTTCCGCCTCTAGTTGCCCTTGGGCGCTTCCTTCTTATACTGTTTGTTCATCGTGCGCGCAATCTCCAAGCTGATGTCGGCCCCGCTGGCGGCGTAGAACACGGCCCGCGCATCGGCAACAATGTCAAACTTGTTCGCTATGGCGAAGTCCTTGACGGCCTCGCGGATTTGTGCAGCGGCGGATTCCAGGGCGCGGCGCGAGGCATCGGCCAACTCCTCGCGGACGCGCCCGACGTCGCGCTGAAGCTTCGACTGCCGCTCGGCAAGCTCCGCCACTCTCTTTTCGTGGTCTCTGGACCCCGGATTGAAGTAATCTAGCTCGGCCCGTATCCGGTCGATTTCCTTTTTCTGTTTGTTCAGTTCTTCTTCGGCGGCCTTTTCGCGTCCCCGAAGCTCCGCCTGCGCGGCCTGCCAGCTCAAGAGGTTCTCAAGAACCTTTTCGGTGTTGACGACTCCGATTCGGGGCACGGGCGGGGCTGTCGGCGCTTCTGTGGCGGACGCGGCGGAGGCGAAGGCGAAAAGCAGGCCGCAGAGTGGCACGGCGCTACCGAAGAACCAGGCCAACGCTGAACGAAAACGCTTCTGTCTCATCGCCACTCACCTTCTTGATGGGGAAGCCGACATAGACGGCGACCGGGGTGCGCCCGAGGAAGGGCAGGCGGAACTGCGCCCCGACGCCCGCAGACAGCCGAAGGTCGGAAATGAGCCGGCCGACATCGAAGGTGTTTTCTGCGACGGACCCCGCGTCCAGAAACACGATGCCGCGGGCCTGGTCCTTGAGGATTGGGATATGGTATTCGACACCGCCTTCGAGTTTGAGCCGCCCGCCGATCGGGTCGCCATGACCGGGAGCCGGGATTTCTGGACCTCCCGGCGGGCTGGCGTAAATGGTCTTGTTTCGCGGGCCGATCCCGCGCGTGGCGAAGCCGCGAACCGATCCCAACCCGCCTCCGTAGAACCGCTCGAAGACGGGCATCTCGCCCCCGGCGATAATCCCTGCGTCGCCCCACATCGAGACGACGTGCCGGCTGCCATCCGGTCCCTCGCGGACGGTGCGATAGACGCGTCCCTCCCCCGTCAGTTTGATCGCCTTGAAGAGCGGCGTGCCGACGAGTTCGGCTCGTATCTCTGCCTGCCCGCCAGTTGTCGGGAAATAGGGGTCGTCGATCGTGTTGTGGCGCAGTCCGGCGAACACGCCGAGGACGCTGTGCGTGCCGCGGTCGTCCCAGACGTCCGGCGGGGCGGTCGCGTCCACATCGGTGACATTGACGCGGTGGACGCGGGCGCCGCCGAAGGCCGTGACGTCGGGGCGGAACCGCTTGCCGACGCTGATTTCGCCGCCCAATTGATCGACTCGGTAATCGTCCCAATCGCGCGAGAAGTAGCCGCCGGACACTTCGACTTCGACCGGACGCTGCTGGAACCAGGGTTCGAACCAGCGGATGTAGGCGCGGCTGCTTTCGGAGCCGGGCTGGAGGATAAGGGCGAGTTGCTGGCCGCCTCCGCGGAACGCGGTTCCGGAAATGAAATCGTTCCAGCTTCGCGGCTTGTCCGCAAGGTCGAAGTTGTTGTCTTGATAGCGAAGGTCGCCGAAGACGCCGCGCGACGAGCTGGCGCCGACGCCGAGGTAAATGGGGAAGGGCGTTGCCTCGCGCACCTGCACGTAGATGTCCTTGTAGCGCTTTCCCGGCTCTTCTTTGCGGCTGTCCACCGTCGTCCATTCGATGTCATCGAAATAGCCGCGGCGTTTCAGGTTCTGCACGCCTTCGGCAATCTTTCGGATGTCGAACCGGTCGCCAGACTGGAAGGGCATCTCGCGGGTGATGACGTCGGCGCGGGTGATGTCGTTCCCTCGTGGGCGGACAAGGTCAAAGTAGCAAAGCGGCCCCGGCTCGACGACATATTTGAGCTCAAACACTTTTTCTCCGGGGCGGGCGATCCGCTCGAACGCCACCTTCGCGTCGGCATAGCCCTTTTCCTGAAGAACCATCTGGACGGTTCGCACGTCTGCCTCGCGGTCCTGAATGCGGAATACAGAGCCCTTCCGCATCCGAATCCTGTCGCGGATGTGGGCCTCTAACACGGGATCAACGCCCTCGAACGAGACGGACTCGACCATGTAGAGGTCGCCTTCGTTGATGTGGATACGGAGGTGCGCGGCGACAGGAGCCGCGTTAGGGCTTTTCTTCTGGAACTCAAGCCGCGCCGCCCAGCCATCGGGCGTTTCCTTATGGTCCATCTCGATGAGCGCGTGGTTATGGCGCGGCCCCGGCTGTGTGTAGAACCCGACGATGGCGAACAGGTGCCGCAAGACGGCTTCCTCGGAAGCTGGCGAACCGGGGCGTAGCGAATCGAGCCCCGAAATCTCGGCCTCCATGTAGGGTCCGCTGACAGAATGCGAAATGCGCTGAACGACCGGTATACCGACGCCGCGGGCGACGGTAATCTCGACGGTGACAGTTTCGCGGGCGCGGCCAAAGAGAAACGCCGCCGACGAACGTCCCGGCTCGTGGAAAATCCAACGGTCCCCCGCCTCGGCCCGGAACCCGGCCTCGTAATACCGCGCATCGAGCCAGCGCACGGCCTCGTCGAACGCCTCGCGCGCAAATCTCGCACCGGCTTCCCGCTGAAACCGACGACGGATTTCGTTCGCGCTCACAGAGCGAGAGCCCTCGACGCGAATATTCTCGATCTCACCTCCGCCGTCTTCCGTCCGATACGCGACGCTCACTACGACGCGCTCCGGGTCAAACAGGACAGGGCGGGCGATCACTTCGACGTCTTCCCACCCCGCCGCGCGGTAGTGGCTGCGGATGTCCTCAATGTCTTCCTCGAACGCCTTGCGGACGAAGCGGCGCGAGGTAAACCACCGGTCTTCCTTCGTCCGCATAAGCCCCTTGAGCGTCTGCTCGGAGAACGCGCGGTTGCCCGCGATGGTAATCTGTGTGGGCTGGACTTTGGGCCCGCGGTCCACCTCGAACACGACGGTTGTGAATTCTGGGCGCTCCTTGACCGGCTCCGTCCGCGCCTCCACGGTGGCAAAGCAGTGTCCGTCGTTTCGGAGTTCATCGAGGATGCGCTCGCGGTCGGCACGAATGGCCGCCGCCGTCACGGGCTGGTCGCGCCGTAGGCGGACGGCTGTGTCAAGGAGCTTCGCAGTATCCACCGACGGGGAGCCGCGGCGGCGTTCGATGCGAACCGCCCAGACCTGCTTGCGCCGCTCGAAGACATAGACGACACGGACTCCGCCTGTGGGGACCGGCTCGGCGCGGACTTCGAGGCAAAGCTGCCGGTGCTCGGTGATGAACCGTGCGAGGTCTTCGTCGGCGGTTTGGCGCGAAAAAGGTTCACCTACCCGCAGCGCGTGCTTGCCCGCGAACCAGTCCGGCCCCGGCGCATCGACCCGCTCTTCTATCCCTGTTGCCGGGTCGCGGAACACGAAGCGGATTTCACTGATGACGGGCTCGGCTGCCCGCGCTGGGGCGTTCGCCGCAACCCATGCAGCGACAAGGGCGAAAAGCATACGACGCAAAGAGTGCACGCCTCCCATCCGGCTGCCGCCTGTTTTTCCGTTTTCCCGTGTCCCCATTGTGCGCCTTCTAGAAGGGCTCCGGCTCCTCTTCGGGGGAGCCAACTTGGACGGCGGAGTAGCGCGAGTAACTCTCGAAGCGAAGCTGGTCCTTGAGGAACGTGACCTTGACGGTGCCGGTTGGCCCGTTGCGCTGTTTGGCGATGATGAGTTCGGTAACGTTCGGCTCTTCGGCGTCGGGACTTTCGTCCTGATAGAGAAGAATGACGAGGTCGGCATCCTGCTCGATGGCGCCGGACTCCCGGAGGTGCGAGAGCTTGGGGCGCGAGCTGGCCTCGCCGACGGCGGCGCGGGAAAGCTGCGAGAGCGCGATGACGGGGACGCCGAGTTCTTTCGCCAAGCTCTTGATGCCGCGGGAAATGTGGGAGATTTCCTCCTGCCGCGAGGGCTCGCGGCTCTGCCGCTCTGCCGACATAAGCTGAAGGTAGTCGATGATGATGAGCTTGATGGCGCGCTCGCCCTTGCACCTGGCGAGAAGCCGGCGGCACTTGGCGCGAAGCTGGCTTGGTGTGAGCGAAGCCGAATCGTCCACAAAAAACGGCGCGTCATAAAGCAAGCTTGCCGCCTCCTTGACCTTTTGCCACTGGCTGCGGTCGAGTTGCCCCATGCGCACCGGTGTCGCGCTGATGCCCGCCGTGGAGCAGAGGAGATTCTGCACAATCTGTTCCCGGGGCATTTCGAGACTGAATAGGAGAACGCCTTGGCCGCTGTGGACGGCGATGTGGCGGATGAGGTTGAGTGCGAGCGTCGTCTTGCCCGTGCTGGGCCGTCCACCAATGACGATGAACTCGCCGCGGTGCAGCCCGCCGGTCATATGGTCGAGGTCCGGATACCCCGTCGGAAGCCCGGCCATCCCTTGGGGATGCTCAATCATCGCGTCCACAACGGAGTGAATGAAATTCTTGACCTCGACAATGTGGGTATCTTCGTATTGCGTCGCAACCTGGAAGACCCGGTCCTCGGCTCGGTCGAGGATTTCGCTGGCATCAGTGTTTTCGTCGTATGCTGCGACAATGGATTCGGTGCACGCTTGGATGAGCGACCGCAGCAGGTGCTTCCCGCGGACAATCTTCGCGTAGTATTCCGCATTGGCGAAGGAGGGAACGGCACCGCCCAGGGTCAAGAAGAGGTCGTTGTTCGAGGCGACGTCATCCGCTCCCATCCGTCGCAGTTCCTCGCGGACGGACACAAGGTCGATCGGGGCATTGCGGTTGTAGAGAGCTGTGAATGCCTGATAGACCTTCTGATGGTCTGCACGGTAGAAGGACTCCGGGTGCAAAATGTCGGCAACGGCGTTCATTGCTGTCGGCTCCAGGAGGATGGCGCCGAGGACGGCGACTTCCGCCTCTTGGCTGTGCGGGGGGACTCGTTGCGCTGGGTTTCCCTGGCTCATCGCTGCGCTTTCTCCCCGGCCCGCCTTTATTCGGCGACAATCCAGACGCGGGTGCTGGCGGCAACGCCGGGGGCGAGATCGATTTCGACGAGGTAAACGCCAACCTCGCGGAAGGGTTCTTCCAGCCGAATGCTGGCCGGATCGATTTCGAAGCCCTCTTGTTTAAGCGCTTCGGCGATCTGCTGAGGGCCCACGGAGCCGTAGAGGCGGCCTTCGGGGCTTGCCGCGGCGATGATGGTGCACGAGACTGCTTCGAGCCGCTGCCGCGCGGCTTCCCGCTCGGCCTGCTCCTTGGCAATCAACCGCGCGATCCGCGCCTTCTCTATTTCGAGCTGACGGAAGTTTGCCTCCGTGGCTGGAACAGCGAGACGGCGTGGGATGAGGTAGTTCCGCGCATAGCCGGGAGCGACATCCACAATCTCACCTCGATCTCCGAGCTTTTCAACTGTTTCCCTGAGCAAAATCTTCATGACTTGGTCATCCCTTTGTCTGTTATGCGCATTCCGCAGACCCCGTTGTTCGGCCAGATCAGTCCCCGATGTAGGGGAGCAGGGCCATGACACGGGCTCGCTTGACAGCCGTCTTGACGCTTCGCTGGTGCGCGGCGCAGTTGCCCGAGCGCTTCCGCGAGAATATCTTGCCTTGCCCGGTCAAAAGTTTCCGCAGCGTTTCGACATCCTTGTAGTCGATGAGCTTGATGCGGGCCTTGCAAAAGCGGCATCGGGACTTGTCGCCCGGCCGAACATAACGCTTTCTTGCCATCTACTGCTCCTCAAGAATCAGAAGGGAATGTCGTCGTCCGAAAGCTCAGCGTCTTCGGGCGGAACGGGTTCTTCGGCGCTGCGCGGCGGCCTGGCGGCGTCTGGGGCATGGCCACGGCCCGAAGGAGCGCCCAGAAATTGCACGTTTTCTGCGGTAACGGTCAGGCGGCTGCGCTTCTCGCCCGTCTTCTTGTCCTGCCACTGGTCCATGTGAAGACGCCCCTCGACGAACACAGGGCGACCTTTGGCGAGGTATTCAGCACAGTTCTCGGCCTGCTTGCCCCAAACGGTTACATCGATAAACGCCGCTTCATCCTTCCATGTTCCTTCAGCCGTCTTGGTGCGGCGGTTAACGGCGAGACCGAGCGTGAGCACCGCTGTTCCGGACTGGATGTAGCGGAGTTCCGGATCGCGGGTCACGTTTCCCATCAAGAACACTTTGTTCAGGTTGGCCATGGCCTATGCCTCCGGGGCATCCTCGTCGAGTTCGTCGTCCACAGAAGGCACGTTGGCGACTTCCGATTCCTCGCCGGGGACATCGGGTTCGGCGTCTGGCTGATGAGCGCCGTGTCGGGCGCTGGCCGCATCGTCGCTTGCTTCGAGGACGGAGCCGACCTTTTCCTGGCGAACGATCATTGCTCGCAGGAGCACTGTAGAAATGCGGCAGTCGCGTTCGAGGCCGGCAATTCGCGTCGGGTCCGCTTGGAACTTCGCAAGGAAATACGCTCCGCGGCGCTTGCCCTGAATCTCGTATGCCAGACGGCGCGAATCCCACTTCACAAGACTCTGGACGGCGCATCCGCTCCGTTCCAGCAACCCGCGGATGTGGTCCATGACCGCCTGCGGGTTCTCGGACGCCCTGCCGTCGTCAACGAGGAATAGTCCTTCGTAGCTTCGCAACGTTTTTCCCTCTCAGTTGAACCGGTTCATACAGGCATCAATGCCTTCCGTAGCCCAGCAGACAACCGCTTCGGCGGCGCGAGCAATTGCTGGAACTACAACTTCTCGCTCGGACGGTTCGAACACGTCAAGGACGTATTCGATCGCTTCACGCGGCTCTGGCCGGCCAATCCCGATGCGGAGCCGCGGGAACTCCGTCGTTCCCAGCGCCTCCGCAATCGACCGAAGCCCTCGGTGCCCACCGCTGGACCCCTTGCGCCGGACTCGGATTGTGCCCGGAGCGAGGTCCAAGTCGTCGCAGACAACCAGCAATCTTCTAGCGTCCAGGCGATGCCACGCGGCTACCGCTTGGACAGAGACGCCGGAGTCGTTCATAAACGTCTGCGGCTTGACGAGCAACAAGGTTTCATCTCCTGCGGGCGAATGCACCTGCATTTCGCCGATACGGGCGCGAAATCGCCGCCGCGACACCCGAACGCCTGCCTGCTCGGCCA
>CAZBRH010000109.1:7751-9742 GCA_964494245.1 uncultured Planctomycetota bacterium
CGTCACTTCCGGCCCACTTGTCCTGCGTTCAGTGTCAATGACCTCAAAGCCCACGTTGTGTCGGGTGCCCCGATATTCCGTGCCGGGGTTGCCCAACCCAAAAACCGCCAGCACGTCAGGGCTCCAATCGCATACTCTACCGCCTGTTGCCCGCGACGCAACTTCCCGCCACGCGGCCCCAGGACTATTTCTCGTCTTCTTCCGCCGGCTCTTCTTCCGGCTTCTCGCGCCCGATTACCTTGGGCTCGGTGGGCGCTTCTGCCTCCTCGGCCGCAGCCGCCTCTACCTCGGCCTTGGCCGGCGGGCGGATGTGCACAAGAATCGCGTCCGGGTCCGTCAAAATGGTAACGCCCTCAGGGGGCCGAATGTCCCGGACGTGCACCACATCGCCAATCGCAAGATCCGAGATGCTGACGCGGATGAACTCCGGGATGTTGCCGGGCAAACAGCGGACTCTGAGGTCGGCAACAGGGTGCTCGACGACGCCGCCAGCGGCCTGCCCCTTGGACGTGCCCGTCAGCTCCACGGGGCATTCGACCTCGATCATTTCGTCCATCGCCACGCGCTCGAAGTCCACGTGAAGCAGATCCTCGCCGAACGTGTCGAACTGAACGTCCTTCACAAGCGCGTGCTCGCTCTTTCCGCCAATGTCCAGCGTTACCATCTTGATGCGGTGCGAAACGACGCGGCTCACGTCTTCCCGGCGAAGCAGCAGGGGCACAGCGTCCTGCTTATGCCCATAAACAATCGCCGGAACCATGCCCGCTCGCCGACTTCGCCGCGCCGCCGCGGAACCCAGCTCGCCGCGAACCTGCGCACTCAACGCAACTTGCTCCATCAGGCCTCTCCGTTTCGGAACATATAGCTCACCGACATATTCAAGTGAATTCGCTTGATCGCTTCTGCTAGGAAGCCAGCCACAGAGACCACTTGAATTTTTTCCGGCACCCCGCGTTCAGGCAGCGGGATAGTATCCGTCACGACAATGCTGTGGATGGGCGCGGCAGAAAGAATGCTGAAGGCATCGCCGCACATCACTGGGTGCGTAGCGTACACATAAATCTCCTTCGCCCCCGCCTCCTTCAAGACGCGGCTCGCCTGGGCCAGCGAGGTGCCCCGCGCAATCAGGTCATCGAACATCAGCACATTCTTCCCAGCCACGTCGCCAACGACCGCATCGACGTGGACATCGCCCCCACTGATGCGCTCCTTGTGGCACGCCGCGACACCCGTCCCCAACGCCCGCGAATACCCCACGGCCATCTTCATCCCGCCAACGTCGGGGCTGGCACAAACAATGTTGTCAAGCTTCAGCGCCCGAATGTGCCGCAAGAACACCGGATGCGCGTATAGATGATCCATTGGGATGTCGAAAAAGCCCTGAATCTGCGGCGCATGCAAATCCATCGTAAGCACACGGTCCGCTCCCGCTACGACCAGCATGTTGGCGACCAGTTTGGCCGTGATGGGAACGCGGCCTTCGTCCTTCCGGTCCTTTCGGGCATAGCCGTAATACGGAATCACGGCAGTGACGCGGTTGGCCGAGGCCCGCTTGACGCTGTCAATCAGCATCAGGAGCTCCATCAACGTGTCGTTTTGCGGGTGGCACGTCGGCTGCACGATGAAGACGTCCGCTCCACGCATGTCATCGCGGACCTTGACATCCAGTTCGCCGTCTGGGAACCGACCGATATAGGCGTCGCCGAGTTTGACGCCGAGGTGGGCGCAGATTGCCGCTGCCAGCTTCGGATGCGCCGTCCCACTCAGAATCTTGAGCCGGCCCGTCAATGCATCCACATCCTGCACCACAAAACCATATCACACCGACCCAGCCCCCGGGCTGGCGAAACAACGCCCCTGCTGCCCGAACAGAAGAGGCCCTCGGCAAACGGCGAATTATATGACCGGACATGCCCGAAGTCAAGCCGTCGAATTGCTGAGGCATTTGCGATGTGGTGTTTTGAGGCACGGACAGAGGGGATGCGGGCAGG
>CAZBRH010000110.1:0-2797 GCA_964494245.1 uncultured Planctomycetota bacterium
GGCGGCGTGGCGATCAGTGCGTGGGGCAAGTCGTTCGCCATCTTCAGCGTCTCCGGCCACGTCAGCCCGTGGGGTTGGAATGGGAACGGCTCGATTATCGGCGTCAGCGTCGCCGCGGATGGGAAGTCGCCGGAATACGACGCCGCGAAGCATGGTTGGTATGACGCGGCGAGGATGCGCGCCGACCGCGAGATAAAGAACTGCATCGACGCGGCGCGTTGGCGCAACCACAACGGCTGGCCGATGGGCATGCCGGGCGGGTTCAAGGGATCGCACGATGGCACTTGGCCGGTCGGAGGCGTCGCTGCCGCCTACAACGGCCGCAGCATGATGGTCGTCTGGCGCCGCGCCCACTTCGTCGAAAAACATCAGGTCGGGCAGAGCGACCTTTTCCTGAAGCGGGTGCTCGACGATTGGGCCTATGTGGATGAGCCGAAGCTCGAAATCGCCGCCGCCAAGACCGACGAGATTGCGCCCGCGTTGGCTGCGGATGCGGAGGGGAATGCCATCCTCGCCTACGAGAAGCAACAAGAGGCCGGCGGCATCGCCATCGTGTATCGGGTGCTTCGAGAGGACGAGGACAGTGACCCGCCGCGCGTCGTTTGCGTCGCGCAACAATCTCCCAGCGAAATAGTTGTTATCTTCGACGAGCCGGTGGACGCCGAGACGGCGTCTGTTGCAGCAAACTATGCGATTGAGGGAAGCCGCGTCGTCGCGGCGGAATTCTACAAGCCGAGCCCAGGCCTTATGCGTGAGGTGGTTCTGCGAACGGACGGTCAGGAGCCGGGCAAGTCTTATGTGTTGCGGGTGAAAGGCGTCCGGGACCTGAGTCCCGCGCGCAACGCGGCCGATGGGGCGCCGTTCACGTATCTCTGTCAGCCCGGCGCCGCGCAGCGCTCGGATTTCATCGAGCGCTGGGCCGTTGTCGGCCCGTTCCCAAACAATCCCGATGTGGAGTTCGTCGATGTGCGAGCGGGCTATCCTTCTCCAGGCGATACGGTGAAGGGCAGGGGAGCGGAGGAGCTTGCGGCCTTGCTCAAGCCCGTAGTTGCGGCGGAAGGTGAGGACTGGGCAAAGGACAAATGGGATGAGAGATGCGAGAAGGAGTTCGGCGGAGACAAGCAGTGGCGCGCGTCGGGCACGCAAGCGGCCTGCCTCTTACGGCTCTCCGAGATCTATGGTTCGAAGGTCGCGGCGGCGGCCTATGCGCACACATACGTCTTTTCCGACCGGGAGCGGGATGTGACCGTTCGAGTTGATTCCAACGAAGGCAACCGCGCGTGGCTGAACGGAGAATTGCTGCATGATGACCTCGGCGTCGGCCGGGGGCGGGGCATTCACGACTACACGAATGAAACGCCGGCAAAGCTCAAGAAGGGCTGGAACCGTCTGCTCATCCGCGTCGGGAACCGCGTCGGTTATTGGCTGCTTGTCGCGCAGATTGTTGACCTTTCAAAGCAGCCGATCCGTTCGCTCACATACCAGCTCGAAAGCCCGCTGCCGTAAGACTTTCGTCAGAGGAGGCGATGCGTTTGCACGGCCCGGTGCCGCTCACGCTCTCGAAGAGTAGGAAGCAGCGTCTTGAATTCCGACCGGAGGGTTCTGGCAAGGCGGTCGGCTATTCGTATTTTCCGGTTTGGCAACAAGGCGAACTTGTGGAAATCCCCGTCGAGAATCTCCGCCGTCAGCGGGGTTCGTGGACGGCCTCGGGGCGCATCCGAACAAGGCCTGGAACATGGTGCGTTAGCGATACGCTGAAGGTGCGCGGCAACACGCTGGTTATCAACCGCGAGTGGCGCTGGCGCGGCGGCCGACTTTCAAGCGTTCGTCTTGGTTTCGACCTTGACGTGCCGTTCCGCAAGCTCGACTACTGGGCCATCCCCTACATTTCGATAAACGGCAACGAAGGTGCCAAGACCGTCCCCACGGGCATGACCGATGGCGGCCATCCGTGGTGGTTCCGCGAGGAAAGAACGACGGCGCCCGGCCTGATGACGCTGGAGTCCTCCGGATTGGTTGCGGGGGCATACACGGAGCCGGGCCGCTCAGAGCAGACGCTTTGCTCGTGCTGCATCGTGCCAGGGCGGAACAACCACACGCTCCGCATCTTCTACCCGTTCCGCGAAGCGCCGCGGACCTATCTTGGACACGCCTCGTGGGCAACTTCGCAGGATGCCACAGGGCTTTATTGCTGTGGCGGCGGCGCTGCGGGCTTCGTCGTGGACGGAAAAGCAACGTTCCGCAGGAGGTTCTTTGTTGTGCTCGACCGCGTGGACGAGCGGCGGCACGGCTACATCCGCGTCTGGGAATCTGCGTGGCGGAACCTGCGCGAGCCGATGGCCGCACCTGTCTCGGTCAAGCAGACGGAAGACATCCTCTGGCGGTCCGTGGAGCATTTCTGGGTTCAGCGGGGCAGGGTTCGCGGCTACGTCGGGCGCGTGGACCCAGCGGGCAAACCGTATCAGTTTCTCGCGGTGGGATGGTGCCATCCGACGCCGCTGCTCACGTGGCTGGCCATACGCAAGGCGATCCGCACGGCACAGCCCGGCTTGGCGCGCAAGCCGATTCAGGCGACCGAGTTCTTCATCGAGAACGCCGGCCGGAAGAGCGGCGTGTTCCTCACTCACTACGATCTCGCTGCGATGCAGTGGCGGACAGGCGACCTCAATGCCGTCCAGATGGGCGGCGCCGCCTATTGGGTTCTCCGTTGTGTCGAACTTCTTCGGACGACTACGCTGTTTCGCGGGCGAATCCGCGCCGACCGTTGGGCGGATTTCGCGCTGCGCTTCTGCGACCT
>CAZBRH010000110.1:2903-5995 GCA_964494245.1 uncultured Planctomycetota bacterium
CGTGCTCCAGGCCTATTGCATGACCGGGAAGGCCGAATACCTGCGGGCGGCCGCACGCGCCGCCGACTTCTACGCCGCCAACATGGTCGACCGTGAGCAGGGATACGGCGACTGCACGGACATCCACAGCGGCACCACCGAGAACGACGCCGCGAGCGTGCCGGACTTCTTCATTGATCTCTACCGCGTGACCGGCACGAAGCGCTATCTCGACAAGGCCATCCGTGCTGCCGAGTACTGCCTCGCCTTCATGTTCGCCTACAACGTCTACTTCCCGCCCGACACCGACAGCGGCCGACGCGGGATGCGGACGAAGGGCTTCTCAGCGATTTCGCCGGAAACCGCCTTTGTCTGCTGGATATTTGTGCTTCAGGCCAGTGCGTTCCTCGAACTCTGGAAGGAGACGCGGGAGCGGCGTTGGAGAGATTACGCGGTCGCCGCGGTCCGAGCGTCGCTCCAGATGATGAGCGAACCGGGCGACACATTCGGCCTTGCCGAGGATATGATTGGGCTTCGGTCGGAGGTTATCGCGGTGGCGGACACCGTGAAGGACCGCCGCATCTGGAAAAAGGGAATGACGCATTACACCCAGGATCATCCTGTCTGGTGGCCGGCCGCGTTCAACCTGCTCAGCTTTGCCGTTGTCGAAGACCGCTTCCCCGAAGTCATCGAGTGGATTGAACGCCCTTGAAGGAAGACAGGGAGCGGAACAGGCACGTCCGACGTTGACTTGCTTCGTTATTGTGATAGCATACGGACAGAGGCAGGAACCGCCCGGAGTCCCGGCCTTATCCAGCGCGTCCCGCCTGATACCCGGCCCGTGACAGACTTGATGGCGAAGCTATCCCTGTTAGGAAAGGAGTTTCACGTGACAGCCCTGTCTGCGCGCCGGCGGTGCGTTTTGGCGTTTCTATGTGTGCTTGCTGCGGCAAGTTCCGGTTTGGCAGAGGAATCGCCTCGGGTGCAGGTATTGAGGACAGCGGGCCTGTGGCGTGTGCATACGACGCTCAGACAGGAATATCTCGGCGACAGCGCCGAGGATGCCAGGCCAGACCCTCCGGACAAGAACAGCGGATTCGCATACAACACGCCCGCGCCGCCGGCTGACTGGATGTCCCCGGATTTTGACGACAGCGGGTGGAGGCGGGCTTTCGGCCCGTTCCCCAACGGAGCCGGCGCCTATGGCTTCGGTGATAACCGCCTCGTAATGCTCTGCGTTCGCGGCAAGTTCGCTGTCACAAACCCGGAGCAGGTGAGGGACCTTGCGGTTTCTGTCGTTTATCGCGGCGGCGTGGTGATTTATGTAAACGGCAGGGAAATTGCCCGTGCCCATTTGCGCGAAGGCGTGCTGGACGCCGAGACTCCGGCCGAGGCGTATCCAATCGATTGCTGGGTGAAGCCGGACGGCAAGTCGGTCATTTCGCAGGGTGGCGGGGAACCGGAAAAATTCAAGGAGCGCTGCGAGATGAGGATTCGGCGATTGGAGAACATCGCCGTGCCGACAGGGCTTCTGCGTAAGGGCGTCAACATCCTTGCTATTGCAGTGTATCGCTCTCCTGTGCCGGCATCTCTTCGTCAGATGCCGCAGTGGTGGACAGGCAAGTGGGCGACACTTGGCCTGTTGAGCGCAAACCTGGTCGCCGGAGGTCCAGAGGGGGTTGTTCCCAACACCGAGCGCCCGAAGGGGATGCAGGTTTGGGTCGCGGACGAGATTACGTCGCTTTTCGATACCGACTATGCGGACCCGCTCGAACCTCTGCGGCCGATGCGGATTGTGGGCGTCCGGAACGGTTCGTTTGCGGGACAGGTTGTGGTCAGCTCCGATTCGCCGATCCGCGGACTGAAAGTCGAGTCGAGCGACTTGCGCTTCATAGGCGGAACGGCGACTGTGTCGGCGGCTTCGGTGCGAGTTCGCTATCCGGTCGCCACCGGCTCCATCTGGCATCGCGGTTTGCCGAATGTCCGCTATTTCGATGCGTTGGTGGATACCGCACCGGAAGAGGTGGCGGTTGCGGAAAAGCCGTTGCCTCGCGGTTGGAGCGGGCCGAAGCCCGTGGCCGGCGTGGCGCAGCCCGCGTGGGTCACCGTGGACGTGCCGCCGAACGCAACACCTGGACAATACGAGGGTGCCTTGCGAGTCTCGGCCGCTGGGATGGACCCGGTCGATGTGCCGTTGCACCTGAAGGTGGCGGACTGGAATCTGCCCAACCCGCACGATTTTGTCACCCACGCAGACTTCGTTCAATCGCCCGAAAGCGTCGCCTATCGGTATGAGGTTCCGCTCTGGTCCGACCGACATTTCGAGCTGCTGGCCAAATCGCTCGAACTGCTCGGGAAAATCGGCAACAAGACCATTTATATCCCGCTGCTTTGCCAGACGAACCACGGGAACGCCGAAACGATGGTGCGTTGGATAAAGGACGGAGACGGCTACAGGCACGATTTCTCCGTAATGGAGAAATACCTCGACCTCTACATCAAGCACGCGGGCAAGCCCGCCATGGTGATTTTCTACGTGTGGGAGGCATGGACCGGCGGCGGCTACTTCGGATCGAAAGGCCGGGAACCAAAGCCGATCCTTGTAAGTTTGCTTGATCCCGCAACGGGCAAGGTGGCGGAGATGGAAGGCCCCAGATACGACAAGCCGGAGGCGACGGCTTTCCTCAAACCCGTTGCAGATGGCATACGCGAACGCCTGGCGGCACGCGGCCTCGCCGACCGGTGGCACATCGGCTGCGCGAGCGATTGCAAGCCGTCGAAAGAAGTCGTTCTGTTCTGGCAGAGCATCGCCCCGGAGGCCGTCTGGGTGCAACAGGGACACGGCCTGGACAGCAACTACTACGGTGTGCGTATTGGCTATAACACAACGGTTTGGAAACCCCAATGGGCGTCGGACCCCGACAAGGGCCGGACATATGGTTGGCGGCGGAAGGAACGCGTCGCTTGGTTCCATCGCGACATCTGGCGCGAACCGCACGATGCCCAAGCGCTGGTTAGCAGGATCATTGGCGAGAAAAACATCACGGGAAATCAGTGCGGCTTCGGACGGATGAGTGCGGATTTCTGACCGTGCCTTAAGGACAAGGACGGGA
>CAZBRH010000110.1:6025-9706 GCA_964494245.1 uncultured Planctomycetota bacterium
CGTCGCGGTATCAGATAAGCAGTTGGGCGCAATGCAACATCCGCATGGTTCCCTACCTCTCGCCGGGGCCGGATGGCGCAAGGAGCACAATCCGCTTTGAGGCGGCGATTGGCGGCGTGCAGGAATGCGAGGCACGCATCTTCATCGAGAAAGCGCTGCTCGACCCCGCAAAACGGGCGAAGCTGGGCGAAGAAACGGCCACACGGATACAAAAACTGCTCGACGAACGGACACGGGTCATCTTGTGGGGAACATACCCGCAGGGTTGGCAGGAGCGGGCTGAAGCGCTTTTCGATGTCGCCGCTGAAGTTCGGCGCCTCACCGGTTCGGACTGATTCGGCACGGCTGCAGGAATGGGTTGAGTTCGCCGCTCCGTTCTGCGAGAATCCCCCGCGCAAGACACCGGCGCTCGCAAAGGAGACGCTATGAAACCGCCTCGCAAACATGTCCCCGGGGCCAACAGGCCGGCTCGCTATGGCCACTTCAGCCAGGACGGTCTCAGCTACGTCGTGACCACGCTGGATACGCCGCGACCCTGGTGCAATCTTCTGAGCAATCACCGGATCGCAGCACAGTTCGCTCAATCCGGTCAGGGCTTCATCTGGTATCTCGCGCACAACCACGAACAGGTCACCAACTGGCAGGAGTTTCAATACTGCCCCAGCACCATGTCGCGCGGTCGCCTCGTCTTCATAAAAGACCGCGAGACGGGGGCCTACTGGACGGGCAACCCGCAACCAGGCGAAACGGACTTCCGGGACTTCTCATGCACGGTGGAGCCGGGAGTCAGCACGATCCGGGCGACCCGGAACGGCGTCGCGTTCACAATGCGGGCGTTCATCCCCTGGAGCGCCGACGTCGAGATATGGACGCTGACGCTTCGGAATACGGGGCGCAAGGCACGGAAGCTGGCGATCTATCCGTCGGTGGAGTTCCCCACTCGACGTATTCACTGGTTCTTCAAGGCCGCGTTTCATCGGGGCATGCAGGCCGTCCGCTTTGTGGACGATGACTACAAGGCACCGAAAGGAGCATTCTTCGGTTGCAGCACGAAGGTGTTCGGCTACGAGACATCATCACGGATCTTCTACGGCCCACGGAACGACCGGCTGCATCCGCACGGAATCGAGGAGGGCTTGTCGAATTCGCCATGCGAGAACGACTGGTGCGTCGGCGTGCTTGAGACGCGGATGGAGCTCGCTCCCGGCGAGGAGAAGTCGTTTCACGTCTTCACTGGTCGAGCATATGAAGAGGCGGAGGCGCGGAAGTCCCTTGCTCGGTTCCGCCGTCCGAACGCTGTGGAGAATGCTCTGACGGCCGTCCGAGCGTATTGGAGCGAGCAGCGGTCGCGCCTGCGGGTCGAACTGCCCGACCGGACGATGCAGGTAGCGCTCAACTGCTGGGTGCCTTACTGCGTTGACATCAGTACCCGATTCCGGCAGGGCACAAAAGTCGGCTACCGCGACACGCTGCAATACTCCCGCGCATTTGTCGTGCTGAACCCCGCAGAGTGCCGCGAAAAACTGCTCACGGTCTTGCGATATCAATATGCCTCTGGCCGCGCCATTCGCGGATACATGCCGCATTCAAATGATGTGGACATTCGCGATGCTCGCGACGGCGTATCGTGGATAGCCGACACGCTGTGCACATACATCAAGGAAACAGGCGACGCGGCCATTCTCGATGTTGTCGTTCCCTATTTCGACAAGGGGAGCGGCACGGTTTGGGAGCACGCCTGCCGCGCCGTCAAATTCCTCTACCAGCACAGGGGCAGCCACCGGCAGTGCCTTGTTGGTGGCGGCGATTGGAATGACGCCCTTGAACTCGGCGGCGGCCGCGGTCGCGGCGAAAGCGTTTGGCTCTCCATCGCCACCTGCCGGGCGTTGCGCATTACGGCCGAGCTCGCTCGCCGCATCGGACGCACGCAGCAGGCAGCGACGTTCGAGCGCTGGCGCCGCCAGCTTGCCGCCGACGTCAATCGCTACGCGTGGGACGGCGAATGGTATATCTATGGATTCACTGACGAGGGACGCCCTGTTGGCACGCACACGGAGTCGGAAGGCGCGATCTACGCCAACGTGCAGACTTGGGCGCTGATGGAGAACATCGTCCCGCCGAACCGCATCGAGCAGGTCTGGAAAAGCATCGAGAAATATCTCATGACCGATGCCGGCGTGCTCGTGCACCATCCGGCCTACACGAAGTATCGGGCGGAAATCGGGCGGATCACGGGAATGCCCGTCGGCGCGTTCGAAAACGCCAGCGCCTACGCGCACGGCACGGCGTTCTACATCGCGGCCTTGGCCGCGCACAAGAAGGGCAGACAGGCCGTCGAGGCGTGGCATACCGTCCATCCAACGAATCCCCTGAATCCGCATTCGGGTTGCGAGCCGTATGCGTGCACGACCTACTACACCGGACCCGCCAGCAGGGACTTCGGCTTCTCTCCGTACTCGTGGTTCACCGGGTCGATCTCGTGGGTTTTCTTCCAGGCGGTGGAAGGCATCCTCGGCGTGCGGGCGGACTTCGACGGGCTGCGCATCGATCCGGCGATCCCGTCGGAGTGGAAGCAATATCGGGTGGTCCGCCAGTTCCGCGGGGGCACCTATGAGATTACCGTGCGGAACCCAGACGGTGTCGAGAGCGGCGTCCGAAGTATTTTGCTCGATGGCAGACCTGTCAAAGGCAACCTCGTTCCCGTTGCCGGTCCCGGTCGGCATACGGTTCAAGTAGTAATGGGATAGACTCATTTCGGGTCGGAGAGAAGGCACATGCGGTACGGCAGGTTCTCGGAGGACGGCACGGAATACATCATCGAGCGGCCGGACACCCCGCGGCCGTGGTTCAACAAGTTCGGCAACATGCAATATTCGCTGACCATTTCACAGGCGGGCGGAGCATGGTCCATCTCGCATCTCGAAGATTATCGACGCCCTACGTGGTATATACCGCGCTACGACGAATCGGGCCGCTATGTCTATCTTCGTGATGCTGAGTCCGGCAAGGTGTGGGGCGCAACCTACGGGCCAACCTACGAACCGTTTGACCGCTTCGAATGCCGCCACGGGCTCGGTTGGACGACGTTCGCAACGGAGAAACACGGAATCGCCTGCGAGATGACCATCTTCGTGCCGGAGGATGGCCCGGTGGAAATCTGGACCGTTACACTGTCCAACCGGTCCAATCAGCAGCGCCGCATTGCAGCATTTCCTTTCGTAGAGTGGACGCTGGATGTGGACACACAGGGTATCGATGACATTGCATACGCCGCGCATTCCGACGGCGAATACGACGCAGCAACGCACGCCGTGGTCGCTTCGCGCCGTGAGCCCTGGCGTTTTGGTTTTCGACGCGCTTTCCTGATGATGGACACCCGTCCCTCGGGCTGGGACGTCAACAGGGCGGCCTTTGTCGGTCCGGGCAGGACGCTTCGCAACCCGATCGCCGTCGAACGCGGGCGCTGCACACGGACGCCCGCCTACGCCGAGATCACTGTCGGGGTGCTTCAAAAATCGTTTGTTCTGTCCCCGGGTGAGACGACGAAGTTTCACGTCATGCTCGGTCTTGCCGACACGCCCCGCGAGCGGCGGGCTCTCCGCAAACGGTGGCTCGCAGATGGGGCGCCCGAACGCGAGCTGGAACGTGTGCGCTCCTTCTGGGCGGGCACGCGAGACCGCA
>CAZBRH010000111.1:0-2798 GCA_964494245.1 uncultured Planctomycetota bacterium
GGCCTCTGCGACGGTTGCTCGCGCCGTGTCCGGCGTCCGCAGGCCCCGGCGGCGGCGGGCCTCGCCGCGCCCGTAGGTCATTGGCGCCGCAGCCGCCGTTCTCCTCGCCGTCGTCGTCTGGGCAATTGCCGCCAGCGGCCCCGGCCCCAACCCGCCGACGGCAACAACGCGCCCCGAACCCGCCGCCGCGCCCGCCGAGTCGCCTCCGCCCAAGCCGAAGGACATCGATACCTCGCGCGATACGGAAATCGTTGTTCCCAACCTGCCGGAGGATGTGGGGCCGCCGGACCCCGCCGTTGTCGAGGCCGAGCGGAAGCGAGCAGCGGAAGAACTGTTCGCCCGCCTTGCGGCACGTGCTCGCGCCTTGGCCGACGCGGGCGATTACGATGCTGCCATTGCCGTCTATGAGGAAATCCCCGAGCAATATAAGGACCTGCTGGAGGAAAAAGCCGCGACGGCGAAGGCCGCGCTCGGCGAAGAGGCCGAGGGCAAAATCAAGCCCGTGATGGCCGAAGCCGAAAAGCTCGGGGAACAGGGCGAACCCGAGAAGGGGCTCGAAGAACTGGAAAAGGTCGAGAACCTGAAATACCAGCCGCTTGCCGGGCCGCTGGCCGAACTGCGCAAGAAGCTCGAAGATGCGGTCAAGGCGCGGAAGGATAAGGATCTCGAACAGCAGGTTGCCGCCGCAGCAGACGAAGCGGTCAAGAAACTCCTCGCAACGAACCGCACCCTCTATGACGAATACATCAAGAAATGCGAGGAATTGCGGCGCAACGAGATGGCGGAACTCGAAGCCAAATACAAGGCGGAGGCGGAGGCGATTACCCGCCGTATGAAAGAAATCTCAGACCGCATCGACGAACTCGAAGCGCGGCTGCGATCCATCCCGTCCCGAATCGCAGACCCGCCGGGGCGCGGCGATTGGCGCGACCGCTGGCGTGACCGAGACCGCTGGCGTCCCCCCGCTGCGGACCCCTTCGCGGGCCTGCGGCAGGAACTCCGCGAAGCTATCTCGCGGAACAAAGGCCTGCTTGAGGAACAGGAAGAGAACCTCGCGAAGCTCCGGCGGCAAACCCTCCTCGCCAGGAACAAGATTTTGGAGCGCGAAATCCGGCGGAGGCGGCAGGTGCGAGCGGCCTTCGACAACCACAACAAGATTCTTCTCGCACAGGGAGCCAAGCTCACCGTTGACGACATGCGCCGCAACTACGACGCGGCGCTGAAGGTCGATTGATTCGCTCGAACAATCCGGAAAACGGAAACTGGGCTTCTTGCCGCGTCGGAATTCCGGGGACGCGCCGCGTATCCCCGGGTTGATTGTGCCCTTCCCGACGACAGCATGAGCCGCCGCATGCGGGTCATCGCCGCAAAGCCCCCCAAAAAAACAGCGAAAAATCTTCGGGCGGGTGTTCGTATTTTGAGGCCGATGTTGTGACTCTTCATGTGGGAGGAAAGATCGCGCGACCGGTTCCGTGAACCGGCGAGAACCCGCCGGGTGTTGGAGCGGCGGCCGCCGAACATCCGTTGCGACAAGGTCTTACAAAAAATCGACCACCGCCGGTTCCGCTTTTGGCGCCAATTCTGGAACATATATTATGGGGAGGAACGGGCTCTCCTCGGCGGTCTGTGCGGGGTCGGAAAAAGGGGAAGAAAGAAGAAAGATGGCAAGGAATCATCGGCTTGTGCGCAGCGGCGACCACCGAGACCGTGCCGCGGGTGGGCGGTGGTCTGGCCGCGCCTTGTGCGCCCTTCTTGTGTTTTGGTTTCTGGCCGAAGTGCGCGTTGTCTTGGGGGGAGCTTTGCTCTACAATGGATTGTGCGTGACGGGGATGGGCCGCCGTCGGCAACGGAGCATGGAGGAAAAGGCCGTTCCGACCTCGATGACGCCGGCTACGACAAGTTTCCTCGACGACCTCGCGGCTGCGGTGCAGGGCGACGTGCTCGTAGACGACCTTTCGCGCGCGATGTATAGCACCGCCGCGGGCATCTACCAGATTCTTCCGCTTGGCGTCGTCCGGCCACGCAGCGCCGAAGACATCATCGCCACGCTTCGATTCTGCCGGGAGAACGACACGCCGGTCACCGTGCGCGGCGGCGGGACAAGTCCGGTGGATGGCTGCCTCGGCCGAGGCATCGTCATTGATATGAGCGCCTACATGGGGAGCGAGATGGAAATCGACGTCCACGAAGAGACCGTGACGGCTCCGGCAGGTCTTTCGTGCGCGAAGCTGAACGAGGTGCTCGTGCACTTTGGCCGGGTGCTTCCGCTCGATCCGCCCGACCGCGCCTACCGCACCATCGGCGGGATGATTGCGACGAATGCGGCTGGGATCAGCTCGGCAAAATACGGCACGGCCATCGACCACGTCGAATCGCTGGAACTCGTGCTGGCCGACGGTTCGATGGTGCACACGCGCCCCTTTGACGTTCGGGCCGACGGTTTCCAAGATGTCGCGGCGGAGACGGGACGCGAGGCGGAGCTTTGCGCCGACGTCTATCAGCTTCTACGCGACCATCGCGGCCTCATCCACGCGAAGATGCCGCCGCTGCCCGTGAACTCGAGTGGATACCGGCTCGACCGCGCCCTTTGGCGGAGCGTGTTCGACCTCGCCCGGCTCCTCACCGGTTCCGAGGGAACGCTTGCCATCATCACGCGGGCGACGTTGCGGACCGTTGCTCCGCTGCCCGTCAGTGGCGCGCTGGTCTTCTACTTTGAAACCGTGCAGCTCGCCGCCGACAGCGTCCGCCCGATCCTGGATGCCGAGCCGCGGTCCATCGAGCTTGTGGACGCCCGGGCG
>CAZBRH010000111.1:2856-6283 GCA_964494245.1 uncultured Planctomycetota bacterium
ATCCGCGCTCATCGTTGAGTTCGATGGCGCCGATAACGACGAAATCATCCCGCGGTTGCTCGGGACACAGAAGCTGATTGTCGAGGAGGGCGGGACGGCGGTCGATTCGATTCTTGCAACGGCCGAGCCGGACGTCGACGAGGTCCGCGCGCTGCGGGACTGTGCGCAGAACCACCTTCAGGACTTGCGGGGGCCAGGCCGCGTCACGCCGTTCATGGAAGACCTTGCAGTGCCGCCGGACATGCTCTCGAGCTGCGTCCATGGCCTGGGCGAGATTCTGCGGAGGCGCGGGATCGACGCCGTCATCAGCGGGCACGTCGGCCACGGCGGGCTTTGCGCCCAGCCGTTGCTCGACCTGAAGAACCCCGAAGACGTCCGCAAGCTGCGCGAGACGGCGGAAGAGGTCTTCGCGATGGTTGTCGATATGGGCGGGACGATTTCCGGCGGGCACGGCGACGGCCTGGCGCGGACGGAGTTCCTCCGGCTCCAATACGGCGAGCTCTGCGATGTCTTCGCCGAGGTGAAACGGCTCTTCGACCCAGGGCCGGGGCTGCTGAACCCCGGCGTCAAGGTGGGCGCCGAACGCGGAACGATTGTCTCGAACCTGCGCTACGGCGAGGGCTACGCGCGCCGTCCGATTCAGCCGAAGCTCCTCTATCCGGACGAGCCGCGCGGCGACGTCGTCGAGCGGTGCCACGGGTGCGGCGCGTGCCGCAGCGCCGCCGAGGCAGGCGCGATGTGTCCTGTGTATCGCGCGCTCCGCACCGAAGAGGCCGCACCGCGCGCCAAGGCAAATATCCTCCGGCACCTACTTTCCAACCGGGGGACGCTGCCGCCGGAAGACGAGGTCGTCGCCGATCTCACGCGGCTGACAGACCTCTGCCTCGGCTGCCGCATGTGCTCGGTGGAATGCCCGTCGGGCATCGACGTGTCGAAACTGATGATAGAGTTGCGCGCCCGTCGAGCCGAGAAAGCCGGACTGTCCCGCGACGAGAAGGTGATGAAGCGCTGGAACAGCATCCTGACGGCGCTCGCTACGTTTCCGTCCATCGGGAACTTTCTGGCGCACAACCGAACGGTGCGGCTCTTGGCCGACCGCTTCCTCGGCATTGCTGCGAAGCGCGAGCTGCCCCCGTTCCGCGTCCTCGAACTTTCGAGGAGGCATCGGCCAACGCTGACGAAGGTCCGCGAACGGGCGGTTTATTTCACGGGCACGCATGCGGACTGCCACGAGCCGGAGGTGCTCCAGTGCACGCTCGACGTGTTGCTCCGGAACGGCGTCGAGGTCGAGGTGATGAGCGGAACGGATTCCGCCGAGACCCGGCTGACCTACGGCGACGTGGCCGGGGCGCGTCGCCGTATCGAAAAGCACCTGAAGCGGCTGGCTCCTCTGGTTGCGGAGGGCTTCCGCGTTGTCTTTACGGACCCGCGGACGACGTTCTTTTTCCGCAAGGGGATGCTGGACTGCATCGACACGCCCGAGGCGAGGGCGGTCGCCGCCGCGTCGTTCGACCTGATGCAGTTCCTTCTCAGCCTGCACCGCGCCGGGCGGCTGGACACGCGGTTCCGCGCCGTTCCCATCCCGCTCGGCTATCATGCACCCTGCCACTTGCGGGCACTGCGGATCGGGACGCCGTCCGTCGAACTGCTCGGATTGGTGCCGGAGTTGCCGCTGGCCGAGCTGGGAGGGGGCTGCTGCGGGATGTCAGGAACGTTCGGCCTGCGGTCGAAGAACTACGAAATCTCAATGCAGATCGGGCGTCCGCTCTTCGAGCACCTGCGGACGCTCGACGTCCGCTACGGCCTTTCCGAATGTCCGACCTGCGCGATGCAGCTTCATCAGGGTTCAGGGAAGCGCGTGCTTCACCCCGTGCAGGTGCTGCACCGCGCCTACGGCCTGCCCGAACACGGCATGCAAAGCTGGTAGCGCTCCGTCCCCGACCGCAAATCGGCGGTTCATAGTCTCAAGACGGGACGTCCTTACCGCTCCGTGCGAAGCGTGAGCTTGGAAGCGGCATCCTCGGTCACAATCAGCGTGGCGTAGCGGTGAAGCTGGAGGACGCTTGCGGGGCACATCGCCGTCAGGGGGCCTTCGCAGGCCGCCTTGACTGCGTCGGCCTTGTTGGCGCCGGTCGCCAAAAGGATGCACTTCCGCGCGTCCAGGATGGTGCCGATGCCCATCGTGATGGCCAGTGTCGGCACGTCTTCCTTTCGCGCAAAGAAGCGGGCGTTGTCCCGGATCGTTTCCTCCGTTAGCGTCTTGATGCGGGTGAGCGAACCGAGCGAGGAACCTGGTTCGTTGAACCCGATGTGGCCGTTGGAGCCGATGCCGAGGATCTGAAGGTCGATCCCGCCGCAGTCGGCGATCATGTTCTCGTATTCCTCGCAGAACGCCTCGATGTCCTCGGCAAGCCCGTCGGGCACGTGGGTGTTCTTCTTGATGATGTTGATGTGGTCGAAAAGATTCTTGTCCATGAAATAGCGGTAGCTCTGGTCGTGGTCGGGGCCGAGGCCGACGTATTCATCGAGGTTGAACGTGATGCAGGTCGAGAAATCGAGCCCTTCTTCCTTGTGGCGGCGGATGAGTTCCTTGTAGAGCGGGAGCGGCGTGCTGCCCGTGGCAAGGCCGAGGACGGGGTTCGCGTGCTTTTCCATCTCTTCTTGAACCATGTCGGCAGCCCGCCGGCCCATCGCTTCCTTGTCCTTGACGACGATGATTCTCATTTTGACCTCTTCCTTTCATAAGAAACTGAGCACACTGTTCCTGCGTCCCGCAACGTTCGGGAAGCGCATCGCGGGGGATTATAAGAAGTGCCGAAGCGGTGTCAAGCGCGGCGCGACGACGCTACGCGAGCCGCACCGGTGTGTTTTTGCTTGACGCCGCTCGCGAGCGGGCGTAGAATCCGCTCCGTAGCAGGCGGCGTCCTGCCTCGTTGTGCTTGTCGCGCTCGTTGGCGGAACCCACCCGTTCGGAGAAAGGAGTCCGGCCGTGTCGATGCGTAGCATGCGGATGTGTTTGCTGGCGGCGGTCGTGGTTGGGACGGCGTCTCTCATTTATGCGGCCGACCCGCCGCCGATGAAGCTTCCCTTCGGGAGCGGCGACACGCTCGTCGCCATCCGGCTCAAGAGCATCAACGGCGCCGTCAAGGCCGTCGCGGAACTGGCGGCTGCGCTGGACCCGCAGGGCGGCCAGATGGTCGAAATGCAGGCGAACCAAGCGCTCGGCGAGCTTGTCGGCGTTGACCTCGACGGCCCCGTCGCTATCCTCTTCCTTGACCCGAAAAAATACGACATCGAGAACGGGCCCGTCGGCATCTTCACCGTCAAGGATGCCGCGGCGTTCGACGGTTGGGACGGCCCCGAGCACAAGACCGTCGTCGGCAAACTCGGCGTCGTCGGCGACAACGAAGAGGCCGTCGCACACGTC
>CAZBRH010000111.1:6331-9484 GCA_964494245.1 uncultured Planctomycetota bacterium
GAGCGACATGCTTGGCGTCAACGCCGACCTCGGCGGCATCGTCCGCCGCTACAAGGCCGAGATGGACGGCGGGCTTCAGATGCTCAAGCTCCAGCTTGGCGGCATGCCGGGCATGGGCGAGCCGCCCCCCGCCTCGGCGCAGATGGGCCTCAAGGCCGTCGGCTACCTTGCTGAGCTTGTCGATTCCGTAGCAAACCAAGCCGGCCCCATCGAACTCGGCCTCAGTTTGGACGCGAAGCGGATTTCCCTGCGGATGGCCGCCGACGCCCAGCCCGGCTCCGACCTCGCCGCGTTCCTCGCCAAGATGAACCGCCCGGCAGACCTCCGACTGGCGAACTACCTCCCCGAAAACGCGAGCCAGACGACCATTACGTCATATGACCCGGAGGCCATGACAGGGGTGGCCGTCGGCATCGTCCGCATCGTGTTCGACGTCCTCGGCGTTGACCAGGCCGAGACGAAGGCCCTCTGCGATGCCGCCGCCAGAGTGCTCCAGAACCAGACCGGCCTGTCCGCCAGCGCCGAAGTCCCGGGCGCCGCGGGCGCGGCCTCCGGCGGCGTCTCGCTCGAAGGCATCCGCAACCCGGAGGCGGCCCGCGCCGCCGCGAAAGCGCTCTTCGAACTGACACACAAAGGGTCCGTCGGCGCATTCCTCGCCAAATACGGCGTTGCAGCCCGATACACCGAAAAGCACCGCGTCTCCAAGAACATCCCCGTCGATAAGCTCGAAGTGGAAATCGATGTGGACAAGCTACTCGCCGAGCTGCCGGTGCCCGATGAAGCCAAGCCCGTGATGAAGCAGGGCTTCGCCACCGCATTGAAGACCCAGTTCGGCAAAGAGAACTCGTTTGTCTTCGAGGTCATCTACGGTGCAAACCTCTCCGCGACGACCTACGGTCCGGACCTCGTCGCTCTGACGGACAGGCAGATCGACTTGATGAGGGGCGGCGGCCAGGGCAGCATCGGCGCTAAGCCGGAGTACAAGGCCGGCTTTGCCCAACACCCGCCGACCTCGTTTGCGCTCTCGCACATATCGCTGTTCTCCCAAATCGGGTTGATGGCGCAGATGATGAAGTCCTTCATGCCGGCAGGCGCCGGCATGGGCGCGGACATGTTCCCGACCCGCGCCGAACTCCCTGCCCGAGAAGACCCCATCACCGCGTCCGCCCGCGTCGAAGGCAACCGCGTCGTCGCCCAGGTCTTCGTCCCCGTCTCGCCCATCAAAGCCCTCGTCGATGTCTTCAAGAGGAAAATGATGGAGCAGATGATGAAGAACATGCCCGCGCCGGGCGTTGGCCCGATGGAGGAGGACGACTAGGAGGCGATCTCAAAAACCGCTCCGGTCGCGCGTGGCATGGGCGTTCGCCCGCGAGGCCCCACGTCTGGGATGGCGATGCTGCCATTGGGGGATAGTTTCCGAGTTAGCGCCGCAGGCGACACGGACCTTGAAAGATGAGTTCCGAGTCGGCGATTCCGTTCCGCAACATTGCTGAAATCTGGGAGGCCGTGCCGCGGCGCTTCGGCGGGCGAGTCGGCGCCGTCTTTTCCGGCCATGAACACACCTACGCCGCCCTCCACGAGACCACGGAGCGGCTCTCCGCCGCCTTCGCCGACCGCTTCGGACTCGGCAAGGGCTCGTTCGTCGCCATCGCAATGCCCAACTGCATCGAGTATTACCTCGCCTACTGGGCCGCCGTCCGCAGCGGCATCGTCGTCGTTCCCGTCAACACCCGCCTCCTCCCGCGCGACATGCTCGGCGTCGTCGCCGATGTCGGCGCCGGACTGTTCTTGACGCACGAGGACGTCTGGCCGTCGCTCGAAGGGCTCGATCCGCCCTGTCCCGTCGCTGGCGTCGACGTCGAAGCCCCCGGCGTCGTCCCGTTCCGCGAACTGGCCACGCACAATACCCGTGCCGGTGCTGCCGACATCGCCCCCAACGACCTCATTCTCATCATGCACACCTCGGGCACCACAGGAAAGCCCAAGGGCGCAATGGTTCGCCACGCCGACCTGCTCTTCAACATCCGCACGGCCATCATCGCCCACGACCTGACTGCCGACGACGTCCACCTCCTCGTCGCGCCGATGTTCCACTGCACCGCGCTCTACAGCATGCTCCCAAGCTCCGCACTGCTGGGCAGCCGGATCGTCATCGCCCCTGCGCCGGACCTGAACGACGTCGTTGACCTCATTGAGAAGCATCGCTGCACGACGCTATTCAGCGTTCCGACGATGTTCCACTTCCTCGTGTCGCGGCCGGACATCGCGCGGCGCGACCTGCGGAGTTTGCGCCTCCTCGCCTACGCTGGCGCCCCGATGCCCGTCGCCACCATTCGCAAGCTCCGCGAGAGGTTCCCCTGGGTCAAACTCCACAACTTCTTCGGCCTGACCGAAACCATTGCGATGACCCACGTTCTTCCCCACGCCGAATCGGAGCGCCGCCCCGACTCCATCGGCAAGCCGCTGCCCGGCATACGCCAGCGGATTCTGCGCGAGGACGGAACCGACGCCGCGCCGGGCGAAGTCGGTGAGCTCTGCTTCCACCGCGATAACGTCGTCTGCGATTACTGGAACCGCCCCGGTCTGATGGAGCGGTCCCGCATCGGCGATTGGTTCCGCACGGGCGACCTTGCCGTTGCCGACGCCGAGGGCTACGTCTATCTCCGCGGCCGTGCGAAGGACATGATCATCGTCGGCGGAGAGAACGTCTACGCCCTCGAAGTCGAGAACGCCATCCGCTCGATGCCCGGCGTCGCCGACGTCGCCGTTGTCGGCATCCCCGCCACTGGCATCCGCGAGGCGATGGGCGAGCTCGTCAAGGCCGTTGTCGTCCCCGAGCCCGGAGCCGCGTTGACGGAGCTCGACGTCAAGCGCTACTGCAACGGCCGGCTCGCCAGCTATGCCGTCCCCCAGGTCGTCGAGTTCCGCGCGGCGATTCCCCGTTCTCCGTCGGGCAAGGTCATCAAAGGCGAATTGTGATCCTTCGCTGCACCTCCTCCGGCCAATCTGTGATTCAGACAATCTTGGAGCCCTCCGCCACCGCGGCGCTCGGGGTTGTGCCGACTTCAGGCGGCATGAGCGTTCCGTAGGATTTTTGGAGTGCGGCAGCACGATGCCGCACTCCATTTGTAAAGGACGAAAGCAAGAAGAAAA
>CAZBRH010000112.1:0-3643 GCA_964494245.1 uncultured Planctomycetota bacterium
CTTCTCTGCGAATTCGAAGACTTCTTCGCGCTCCTGCATCCCGTTGTAGGGATTGATCGGGCTTGGCCCCCGCGCAGCGGCCGCGGCCTTCGCCTCTTCGGCCAACGCTGCCCCTGCGATGCACCATGCCAAGCCCAGAACGACGGCGCCACTGAGAAACATCTTCATCTTCATCGTCCTATTCCTCATCCCACGAGACGTAGAAAACAGCCGAAAAGCTACTTCGTGCGTTATTATACTGGGTTGCTCCGGTTCCGCCACACGGAAATGGTTGAACGCGATTCCTGTGATTCAGATAGTCTGCACGTTCCTCAAGAAATCCTTTCCCTTCGCTCCGCGAGGTTCCAAATCGGGATCGTGCTTTCGGCCCCCAAAAACCCCATGGAACACCCGTGCCGCCTATTGACGCATGCATTGATAATGAAGCGACACAGGAGGTGCGCAGAGATTCTTCGCTACGCTCAGATTGACATAACCCGCTGCATCACTGTGAGTTCTGTCACACTGAGCGAAGCGAAGGGTCTCTACATGCTTCGCGCCCGCTTCTTTCTCACACGCAAACGTCAATAAGGTCAGCATGACCCCGGGCGGCGCGGTGGCGGAGTGCTCCAGGACTGTTTGAATCGCAGGGTTGATACGATTCAAGTTCTATGGAAACACCATCCGGACGATGCTCCGCGCAATGTATTTATACCACACAATCCAGCGGTGTCAAGTGGTTTTGAAAGAATTTTCAGAAAAAAGCGCGTAACCTATTGCTCGACAATGACTTGAGCGATGACGAATTTGGAGGAACTTGGCGGAATTTTTTGCGGGAACAGGGATAGCTAATCTTTTTCGCAAGGCGAAAGAAGGTTATCTGTTCCGGTTCCCCATAGCTATCCTTCTTGCTCGGCCGCTCTACGGCACCCACGCCGTCTCCTCGGCGGCATAGGTCAAGCCGACTTGAACCACTCGCCGGGCGAGCTGGTCGCGCACGAAAACGTCATAGTCCAGCGCGGCCGTCTGGTGCGGATACCAGAGCGGAATTGGCGGCTTCGGAACGGCGCCGCCCTCGCCGGTCGCGTCGCGGTTGCCGTAGGAGCCGAAGCGTGTAATCAGGTTGCCCGCAGGGTCGAGTGCTGCAACGCAAAAGCCAGGGGCGTCGGGGACCCACACGCGGCCCCAGTCGTCGGCGTCAAACGCGGTGTGCTGCGTGACGCATTGGCAGCCGGTCTGAAGCGGCATCGGCGACAGGCCGTAGAAGCCCCACAGGACGTCTTTCATTTTGACCGGCTTGAGCGTGGTCGCCATGCCGCCGGCCTCATAATCGGCGTCGACCGGACTCCCCGCCGCAAGCCCCCCCGGCGTCTCGGCCTTCCAAAGGGCCTCCGGGTCGTAGCGAAACACCGTGCCATACCACCGAGCCATAATGTTGAGCGGGTCGGACGTATACCACGCGGGGAGAAGGACGCCACGGGGCCGGACGGTGTCGGCGGCGTAGATTCGACCTGCACGGTCTATCCGGAAGCAGCCGCCGCTCTTGGTCATTGCGATCAGCTTCGGTCGAAGCAGTGCCCCGTCGGGGCCGTATACGTCCACGAACACGTCGCGGTTGTCGTCCGCCCTGGAAGCGGCGGAGACGATGTAAATCTTCGCATCGGGACCGACGGCGAACGCGGAGGCCTGGTAGTTGAAGGCCGTGTGGGCGCGGTTGGCGTTCGCCTCAAGGAACTCTCCGGCCTTGCTGAACGGCGCAAGTTTCCCGTCGCGGTTGAAGCGGCGTATGCGCCAGATTTTTTCCACGTTCGGCAGCGAGAACCCGCTGCGGTAGTAGATCGTCGAGTCCGGCCCGACGGCGATTCCGGAAAGCCCGGACAACGCCGCCCTGCCCGCCTCGCCCTCCAGCTTCAGCTCCCGCATCTCTCCGGTGGCCGGGTTCAGCAGGCGGCCGCCCAGGACCAGTTCGTTGTTGCGACGGTCGGCGGCCATGGCTGGCGGCCCGGAGTCGTGGCGCGCGTAGCGGACCATCTTGTGCTCGACTTTCTCAAGCTTCTCGCCGCGGTCAATCACCTTCCAAAGGAAGTCGAGCGGGTCGCCGGGGCCGAAATGAGCGACCCAAAGCACCGGCTGCTCGCGCGTGGCGTCCAAAGCCATCATCGGACCCGGATCGTGCATGTAGTTCTTGCGCTTCGGCAGATCTAGCCGAGCGGACTCCTTCCAGTCATCGAACGAGGCAAACTTTATGACCGACTTGTCCTCGTAGTGCTCCCAGGTGACCTGGCTGCCGTAGCGGCTCAGCGCTCCGCGGTCGCGGACGGAGAACACATAGACGGCGCCGGTTTTCGGATGCACGCGGACCTGCTCCGGGCCATCGACGGGGAACATCTTCAGGAACTTGCCCGCGGCGTCGAAGACCTGGATGCGGTCGTTCATGTAATCGCAGACCCAGAGGCGGCCCTTGGCATCGACATCCAGGCCGCGCGGGTCGTTGAACTGGCCTTCGTCCTTGCCGGCCTCGAACTCCTTGCCGATGAACGGCGTGGCGAAGTCTTGGCTGTCCAGCGTCGTCCGATAGACGGCGTGACAAGCTGCCCAGCCCTTGCCCCGCTTGCTCTTCGCTCCGGCGAAATAGAGATGCTTATCGTCCGGGCTGAGGGCCATGAATATCGGCGTGCAGGCGCGGGCGTCGGCCTGGAGCGGCGGGCCAGCGAAGGCCTCCTTCTTCGCCGTGCCGTCGGTCCCGATCACCAGCAGCCGGCGTTTGCCTTCGACTGCTCTGCCGCACGGGTAGATCATCCGCCCGTCGCGGGTGATCACGGGCGTGCTGCGAACCGTCTCAACCGCGCCCGGCAGGAAGCCCCCGTAGGAGAAATTCCCGCCCGACAGGGCCAATGGGATTGTTCTTCCGTCGCGCGTGGTCATGAACTGCACCACAGACACCTTCTCCGGAGGCCAATCTCCCCGGAACGGCACAAGCGAGCGAACGTAGTTCCCGTCGCCGTCGAAGACCTTGATGTTGAGCTTCTGGAGCGCTCCGGCCGATGCTGGCAGGCCGGCTTTCTCGAGCACATACGCATCGCCTTCCAGCACGTAGAGCAGCCCCTCTCGGTCCACGGCCAACCCCAACGGTCCGCGGGAATCCAACCCCTGCGGCTCTTCGCACAGCATCCGCCTGAACACCGGCCTGAGGCCAAGCGAGACGCGGACCTGAAGTCCGTCGGCGGCCACGAGCTTTCCGTCATCGTCCTTCCCGTCCCACACGATCTTCTGGGCAAGCGAATCCTGCTGGAAAGGGTGCGGAGCATTCTTGCCCAGAACGCCCGATGCGAGATGCCGGATGATCTTGCCGTTCTTATCGAAGATGGCGACGGTCGCGTCGCACGCCGCCTTCGACGCGAACGTGATGACCCATTTCCTGTTCGCCCCTGTCCCCTCCACCCCAACGGCTGGCCTCTCGGCAAACTCAAAGATTTCCTCGCGCTCCTGCGGGCCGTGGAACGGGTTGACGGGTGCGGGCTTTGCCTCCTCGCCCCCTTCCGCCCACACAGCACACGTCGCGGCAAAGCAGAACACAGCGATTGCCAGAAGCTTCTTCACGTTAGACCTCCTTCTTCGGGGCGGAAACCGAACACCCAACGCCCGCGTTCAACACCGGCTCCTC